>WBUO01000514.1 GCA_008933675.1 Dechloromonas sp. | reverse complement strand
GTTTCGCGCAGCGCTGACCGACAACCCGGTGCTGGCCCGCCAGCTGAGCACGGTAAACGCCCTGTCGTCGCACATGCCGGAGATGAACAAGGCACTGAAGTTCGATACCGAATACCGTGCCGCCCGCAGCCCGTCCGAGATCGAGGCGGTAATTGCCAAGTACCGGGCTTTGCTCGACGGCCAGACCACGCCATCCGCCATCGCGCTGCATTTCGACGGCCAGGGCCGCCTGTCAGTCACCGCCGATGGTAAGGCACTGGCCGCCTGACATGAGATGTTGATTTGACCGGCGAGCGAAAGGGCTACGCGTGACGGGTTTGGCGGGCCGCCGTTGTTGGTTGCTGCCCGAGAACCCTTTGCCGAATTAGGCGTCGAACTTCATATCCCCCAACAGGAGCACGACACCATGCCAGGAACCGTTCGCCTTCACCGTGTCTTGAAAGCGCCCGCCGAGCGCTTGTACCGAGCCTTCACGACGGCCGATGCGATGGCCAAGTGGCTGCCGCCGCACGGTTTTACCTGTACCGTCCACCATCTGGATGCGCGGGCCGGCGGAAGCTTCCGGATGTCCTTCACCAATTTTTCGACACAGCAGAGCCACAGCTTCGGCGGCGAATATCTCGAGCTCGTTCCCAACAGCTTGTTGCGCTATACGGACCGCTTCGACGACCCCAATCTGCCGGGGGTTCTGCAGGTGACCGTCACGCTGACGCCGGTGCTGTGCGGCACCGAGTTGATCGTCGTGCAGGACGGGATTCCCGATGCGATCCCGGTCGAGATGTGCTATCTCGGCTGGCAGGAATCGCTGGAACAACTGGCGGCGCTGGTCGAGCCGGACATCCCGCAGTAGACCTCCCGAGACATCTCCATGCCGCAGGGTAAGCCAATTGAAGCGGGCGGCACTGGAATATGCCTATCATTCAGCACCTTTCTTCCTGAAGCCAACCAGATGCCATATTCCCTACGCCTCCGCTTTGTCACCATTCCGCTGACCTTCCTGCTGCTGGCTGGCTGTACAACCGAAGCCTGGTACAAGGGTGTCAATCAGTCATCCGAGCATCACTGCCGCAAGCAGCCACCAGGCGAAAGCCAGAAATGTCTGGATGGACTCAACAAGACGAGCTATGCCGACTACGAAAAGGAACGGGCTGCGCAAAAGCAGTAGCATCGGCGAGCTGCTGAGTCGCCCAGGGAACGAACTGCCCCAGGCATTGGACAAGGACGTCCAATGTCTTCTACCGCGAGTTAGTGAGGTGCCTACCCGAGGAGAGGTATTGCCCTGTTGAAACACGCGATGGCGCCGAGTCGCTCGCAGCGGGCCTGGATGAGAACATCCGTTTCAAAAACAAAGACAAATCAATATTTTTAAGGCATATTCCCAACAGGGGTTTCACCAGAACCGATGCTTTTGGTGATTAAGGAAAATTATTCAACGGGGATCGACAATGCGCTGTTTCAGGGGATTTTTTTTGGCATGCTTGGTTGTCTTGGTTTCTGGCTGCGCCAGCAAACCACAGCAACCCATATCACTTGCAAATGACTTCATCGGCGGGAAAACCAGTCGTATTGGCGTTGCAACGAACAAGATACCGCAAGCATCAACCAGTTTCCCCGGTGCGGCCTGCCTGCTGTGTTACGCAGCCGCCTCGCTTGCCCACACATCGCTAACCAGCCACACGGAAGCACTGCCTACTGATGAAATCGTTTTATTGAAAAAGGAACTGGTCGACACCCTGAAGGGAAAAAACATCGATGCCGTTGAGATCGCCACGCCCGTCCACGT
>WBUO01000156.1 GCA_008933675.1 Dechloromonas sp. | reverse complement strand
GGCCAGCACCGCCTGCTGCACTGCCGAACCGCGTGCCACGTCGGCAATGCGGAAGGCCTCGTCGGCCGCCTCTCGGTCGCCGACCTTCTGACCGCGGGCATGCAGGCGGGCCAGCAAGGCCAGGTAGGCTTCGAGAATATTGGTGTTGCGGAACTGGCGACCGGCCCCCACTCCTTCATCCTCGGCATCGCCGCCTGCCGGCTGCAGCAAGGCGGGAACGACCTCAGTGAAGAGGGCCAGGGCCCGCGCATCATCACCCTTCTCGGCCAGCGCCATGGCCAGATAGCCGCGGGCGCGGGCGACCAGTTGCGGATCGGCGAAAGCGACCTTGCGATAATGGCCGTTGATCCGCTGCAACATGTCCACCGCTTCATCGACACGTCCGTTGCGCAGCAGGGCCAGCGCCCAGTCGGTACGCGGCGCGCCGGATTTGCCGAGCTGCTCGGGATTGCTGCGCAGACCGTCCAGACGAGCCTCGAACAGGGCCTGCGATTCGGCCCAGCGATCCTGCAATTGCAGGATGAAGCCAAGATCGGCCCGGATATCCGCCAGCAGCGGCGAAGCCGCCCGCACCTGGCCGGCTTCGAGCGCCGCCAGCGCCTGCCGGGCATAGCGCTCGGCGTCATGCACCCGCCCCTGTTCGAGCTTGATCCGGCTCAGGCTGTAGATGATCCGGACGACTTCCGGAGAATTGGCCGCCATGTACGATTTCATCTGGCGCAGGCTCTCCCGCGCGTGTATTTCCGCTTCGGCGAACTTGCCCTGGGCGGCCAGCGTGTTGGCCAGCAGGCGCAAGGCACTGGTCACGTGGCCACGGGCAATGCGCCGCAGGGGATCGCCTGGCCCACGCCGGCGCTCGACCTGCTCCTGATAGGCCAGCGCATGGCGCAGCGATTCGCGGCGCAGGCGCTCGGCCTCCGGGAAATTGCCGTTGAGTACCTGGTAATAGGCCTGATACAGCGTCCATTGATTGAGGATGTTGGATTCCTCCGAGGACCAGCTGCGCAGTCGCCGCAATTCGGGCAGCAGATCGCCGGCCCGCCGCAAGGCCTGTTCCGCCGGGCGCAGCATGCCGAGATTGACGTATTCCTCCATCAGCCAGGTCTGGGTGAAGAAATAGCGGCGCGGACTGAGCTTCCGCCACTCCTCGCCCATGGCCGTGACGAACGCGATCCGCCCGCGCGGATCGCCAACCTGACGCAGCAGGCGCGACATCTGGCTCTGCATCCGCCAGCGGTCGCACCAGCCATTCGTGCTCGTCCAGCCCGGCTGATGCAGGGCCAGCGCCCGACGCAGATCGGCCAGCGCATCCTCGGGACGCGCCAGCCGGCTATAGGCCAGCGAGCGTTCGTGCAGGAAGACACACTGCGCCTGCGCCCCCTCGCCTTCGGGAAACGCTCGCTGCGTCAGCCGCTCCTGTTCAGCCAGCGAAGGAGAAGCCGCCGCGACATCCTCGTCAGTCTCGTCCGCATCCTGTGCAGTAGCGGCAGTGGGGACGATCAGCAGGCAGCCAAGCAGCAATGACGACAACAGGCGCGACATGACGGACATCGACGACCCCCGCGGCAGCAATGGATGATCCGCACACTAGCAGAGGAAGCCGCGCCCTTTCAATCGGACAGAAATTCCAGTTCTCTGCGTTGAAACATCACCTTTGAATCAAGCTGGGCCTGTCTCGCCTTTCCGGCCCCACCCGCCCTTGGAGAGAAATGGCCGACATCGCCAAAACCATTGTCCCAGAAGCATCTTGTCAACGTATGCCAGGCAAGCCGCCAGCGCCTCCGCTAGAATGCCGCCTGCGCCAATACACCCGCTGCCCAAGAATCCACAACGTGGCCACATCGATTCCTCCTGACTTTCGTCAATCGGCCCACAGGAACCTGGCCGGATTCGACGACGGCTGGCGCCCCCTGATCATTCCCCTGTACCTCCTTGCTGTGGCGATCACAGGCATCTGTTTCTATGCCTACAGCACAGCCCGCACTGCAATGACACAGAGCATCGCCGCCGACCTGGAGGCGATTGCCGGGCTGAAGCGGGTACAGGTTGAGCACTGGCTGGCGCACAAACATCAGAACCTCGATCTGATTTCGAATGCGCAACTGTCGATCGATCTGCAGCAATGGCTCACCGGCGGTGCCGACAATCCCCTTCTGAAAAGGCGCCTGCTTGCCCAACTGGGAGCGGCGCTGGACGACGAGACGCGTAGTGTCAGTCTGCTTTCGCCGGACGATGGCCGGTTATTGCTGACCGCTGGCGAACACCGGGATTCGTCAGCCATCCGTGAGCAGACACTGCGCAGCGCCCGGCAGGGAATCTCCGTGATCGAGGACATCTCCATGCCAGCCGAGAACAACGACCCGGTCATGGCCATCGGCTTCTTCAAACCCGTCCATTCAACCGACGGAGGGCAGCTATTGGCTGTCATCCACCTCAACGTCGATCCCAGCCAGGAACTCTTTCCGCTATTGCGCGACTGGCCGGGCGCCAGCCGGACCGCCGAGACGCAGCTCCTGCGCCGCGAGGGCGACGACGTTCTGTTCCTCAACGCCCAGCGCCAGCGCGGCGACGCAACCCGCCAGGTACGCTTGCCCCTGGCGACAACAAACCTGCTCGCCGCAAAGCTGCTGAGCGATGACGAGCACTTCCTCAATGCCGACGACTATCGGGGCACGGCAGTGATGGCCTACGGCCTGCCGGTCGCCGGCACGGCCTGGTTCATCGTCACCAAGATTGACCGTGCCGAAGCTTACGAGCGTTTCGACATGGTCGCGACGATCACCGCCGGCCTGTTCGGAGCCCTGTTGCTGGTCTGTTCATGGTGGCTGCTGGCACGTCGGCGAAGCGAAATGGCACAGCAAGCCAACTTCGCGGAAATCGAGGATCTGTATCAGAACGCCCCCTGCGGCTACCACTCTCTGGACCGAAACGGCGTCATCGTCCGCATCAACGACACCGAACTGGGCATGCTCGGCTACTCGCGTACAGAGGTTCTTGGCAGGATGAGCTTTCAGGAACTGCTGACGCCAGCCAGCCTTCAGCAATTCCTGAGGCAATTCCCGCGCTTCATGGAAACGGGTGAAGTCAGGGATCTGGAGTTCGACCTTATCCGCAAGGACGGCACGCACATGCCGGTTCTCGTCAACTCGATCGCGATCAAGGACGGCAAGGGCAACTACGTCATGAGCCGTTCGACCGTCGTCGACATCACGCAGCACAAACTGGCTGAACAAGCACAAAAGCGCCTCGAACGTGCCCTCGGGCTGATCGAGGAATGCAACATGGCGCTACTGCAGAATCTTGATGAACTGGCGTTGTTTGACACGATCTGTCGCCTGGTGGTCGACAAAGGCGGCTACCGGATGGCGTGGGTCGGCATTCCGGGAAGCGACGCCGACAAGACAGTGCATGTAGTCAGCCGCCATGGCGACGAATCGGGCTATCTCGATCAGGCGCGTTTCTCCTGGGCAGACACGCCGCTTGGCCGCGGCCCCAGCGGTACGGCAATCAGGCTGGCCAAGGCGCAGGTCAACCAGGATTTTCTCGGCAACCCCACCCTGGCCCCCTGGCGCGAAGCGGCAATCCGCTGCGGCTATCAGGCGAGCATCGCCTTGCCGTTGATCGGCCAGGACGGGGTCAGCGGCATGCTGGCCATCTATTCGGCGGAACCAAATGCCTTCGGCGAAGACGAAGTGGAACTGCTGAAGGAGCTCGCTGACAATCTGGCGTTCGGCATCCATTCCCTGCGCCTGGGTTGTGCCCACAACCGCCTGAAGAATAGCCTGAGCATGACCCGGAACCATCTGGAAGGCCTGTTCAACAGTATCCGTGACGCCATTCTCATCCTCCCCCTGCGCGCGGATGGCAGTCCCGGCAATTTCGTCGAGGTGAATGACGAGGCCTGCCGCTACCTCGGCTACCAGCGCGCGGAACTGCTGGCCATGTCGCCACTGGACCTTGAACCGCCTGAATTCCACGCATCGATGCCAATGCTCAGCGAGCGGGTGCGACAGGAACGGAGCATCATTTTCGAGCGCGTGCACCTGGCCAAGGATGGCCGGCGCATTCCGGTGGAAATCAGCGCCAGCGTTTTCAAGCAGAATGGCGAGACGATGGTTGTTTCCCTGGTCCGCGACATCACCGAGCGCAAGCTGGCCAGTCAGCAACTGATCGACTCGGCCAACGAACTGCATAGACTGTCGGCCAATCTGGAGAGCGTTCGCGAAGAGGAGCGGACGCACCTTGCCAGGGAACTGCATGACGAACTCGGACAGATGCTGACAGCGTTGAAGATGGATCTGGCCCTGCTGGGCAAGGCCATACCGGCACGCATCAAGGAAGCCCCGCCGATCCTCGGGAACATGAGCGCGATGATCGACGAGATTCTTGGCGCTGTCAGGCGGATCGCCGCCGACCTGCGTCCGATGATGCTCGACGAACTGGGCCTCAAAGCTGCTCTCGAGTGGCTGGCCGAGGATTTCACCAAACGCTATCAACACATCAAATGCAATCTCGTCATTGCCCTTGAAGACCATCTGATCAACGGCAAGGCCGGTATCGCCGCCTATCGTATCGTCCAGGAATGCCTGACCAACATCGTCCGGCATGCCCAGGCCGACAAAGTCCACATTGCTGTCGGCATCGACCAGCAGCATCGCCTCTTCATCACCGTGCATGACAACGGCCGAGGTGCGCAGGAACAGGATTTCAGGAAAAATGGCTTCGGCCTGGTCGGCATGCGCGAACGCGTACACGCTCTCGGCGGACAATTTTCCTTCGAGAGCACACCGGGCAAAGGCTGCTCGATCGATGTGACGATTCCGCTCCCCAGGTACGCCGCAGAAGGAAAGACTCAATGATCACCATCGCCATTGCCGACGATCACATGGTGGTACGTCAGGGCCTCAAGCAGATCCTCAATGAAAAGGCGGGCTTCCTCCTTGCCGGCGAGGCCGCCAACGGCTACGAGGCACTGAGTCTGGCGCGCGAGAAGGCAATCGACGTTCTCGTCCTCGATCTGTCGATGCCGGGTCGCAGCGGGATCGAGCTCGTCGCCCAGATCAAGTCGGAAAGGCCGAAATTACCGGTACTGGTGCTCAGCATGCACAACGAAGAACAGTACGCCGTCCGCGCCATCAAGGCCGGGGCGGCCGGCTACCTGACCAAGGGCAGCGTTTCCGACGAACTGGTGGATGCTGTCAGGAAAATTGCTGCCGGCGGCCTCTACATCACGCCGACCGTCGCCGAACGTCTGGCGCTGGAATTTGCCGAAGCAACGCCGGTAGACCGCCACAAACTGCTCTCCGACCGGGAATACCAGATTTTCGAATTGCTGGTAGCCGGCAAAAGCGTGACGGATATTGCTGCAACCCTATGCATCAGCGGCAAGACCGTCAGCACCTACAAGACGCGCGTCATGCAAAAGATGCGGATGGGCAGCACTGCCGCCCTCATCTATTACGCCATCGAGCACGGTATCTCCTCACCCCGTTGAGCCAGCGGCTGTAGGCATTGCCCTACACAAAACCAGCATCCCCTGACATATTGGATCGGCATCCGCCGATATTCCCAATGGGTAGCGATTGTCATTATCTGCTTGTCAGATGGATGGCCTACCTATGGACTCGCGAAAACTCGAAATTTCCCGGCCAATCTACCTGAAGCAGCCACGCCTGTTGGCCATGGCTGAACAATGTTCAGGTGATTGCCACAGGGCAATGAAAACGCTGCCGAAAGCAGCCGGAGTACGGCCATGATGCCGGAATCCGGGCAAGCTCCCGGCGGCCCTCGCGCAGACGGAAAAGAAGAAGTGTCACTCGACCGCCTGACCACGTACGGTGCTGCCGCGCACACAAGCATGTTGGCACACGCAGTCATGCAGACCGGCGACGCGGTGATGATCACCAGCGCACTCGGCACCATCGAGTTCGTCAACCCGGCATTCGAGAACCACTCTGGCTATTCCGCCGAGGAAGTCCTGGGACAGACACCAGCACTGGTCAAGTCGGACGCCCATCCGCCCGAATTCTTCGCCAGCCTCTGGGAAGCGATCCTCAAGGGCGAAGTCTTCCGCGCCGTGTTCACCAATCGCCACAAGAGCGGAGCCCTCTATTACGAAGAAAAGACCATCACGCCGATTCGCGATGCGAATCAGGAAATCACCCATTTCGTTTCGACCGGGCGCGACATCACTGCGCGCATCCTGGCGGACGAGCGTCTGGAGTTTCTGGCCAGCCACGATGCACTGACCCGGACCCCCAATCGCTGCCGGTTCATGGATTGTCTCGGGCAGGCCATCGGCCGCTGCCGCCGTGACGGCGCTGGACTCACGCTACTGCTCATCGATCTCGACCGCTTCAAGCGGATCAACGACAGTCTCGGCCATGGCATCGGCGACCAGGTACTGACCAAGGTGCCCGAACGCCTCCGTTCCGTGGTCGGCGAACGGCCGCTGATTGCCCGTCTGGGCGGTGATGAATTCATCATCCTGGTCGAAGGCGACGCCCGCCCTGCCATGAGTGACCGGATAGCCGAAGCCTTGCTCGACAGTTTTGCCCAGCCCTTCCAGATCGGCGATCGAACGCTCTATACCGGCATCAGCATCGGCATCGCCACTTATCCGGAGGACGGCGAGGATATCGAATCGCTGGTCAGGCATGCCGACATTGCGATGTACCAGGCGAAATCCTCCGGTCGCAGCACCTACGTCAATTTCAGTTCGGTCATGGAAGCGGAGATGCTGGAGGACATCTCCATCGACGTTTCGCTGCGCAGCGCCCTGGACAACGCGGAATTTGAAATCC
Organism: Dechloromonas sp.; assembly: GCA_008933675.1. Lineage (GTDB taxonomy): Bacteria > Pseudomonadota > Gammaproteobacteria > Burkholderiales > Rhodocyclaceae > Azonexus. The sequence continues at coordinate 2,562 of WBUO01000156.1, read as the reverse complement.
ATTACCAGCCCATCATCTGCCCCGAGAAACAGCAAACCGTCGCCGTCGAGGCACTGCTGCGCTGGCACTCGGCGCAACACGGCACCGTGCCTCCGGCTCGTTTCATACCGATGCTCGAGGAATCGGGCCTGATCGGCAAGGTGGGATACTGGGTTCTGCAGACCGCCTGCGCGCAGATCAAGGCGCTATCCGACCAGCTTCCCTATCCGCTGATCCTCGCCGTCAACCTTTCCGGACGGCAGTTCCGTGACGGCAATCTGGTCGGCGACGTCAGGAAGCTGCTGAGCGACACCGGCCTGCCCGCCACGCAACTGGAACTGGAGATCACGGAAAGCATCCTGATCGAGGATGCCCCGACCGCCGCGAAAACGCTGGATGCACTGGCAGCCCTCGGCGTACGTCTGGCGATCGATGATTTCGGCACCGGTTATTCGTCGCTGAGCTACCTGCGGCGCTTTCCGATCAACACGCTGAAGATCGACCGTTCCTTCGTCATCGAGATGGACAACAGCCCGGATGCCGTATCGATTGTCAAAGCCATCATCAATCTGGCGGACAACCTGGGCCTGGAAGTTGTTGCCGAAGGAGTCGAGAACCCGGGGCAACTGGCACAACTCGCCGAATTCGGCTGCAGCAAGGTACAGGGCTACTGGTTCAGTCCGCCCGTCACGCTGGCGGAACTGACAGCCCGGCAACTCGCCGCCACTCCGGAAAGAACCTCCCCCTGCCGGCACAGCGGCAATCGGACAAGCCCCCACTTTTCATTTGAACTGCACGAACAGCCATGAAAACCATCTTCCTCGTCGACGATTCAGCCACCATCCTGCTCAGCATCTCGAGCATCCTTTCCAAAGCCGGCTATGCCACCGAGAAGGCGGCGAATGCCGAAGAGGCGCTGCGCAAGCTGCAGGGCGGGCTGAAGATCGACCTTTTGATCACCGATCTGAACATGCCGGGCATGAACGGCATCGAACTGATCAAGGAAGCACGCAAGCTGCCGGCCTACAAATTCGTGCCCATCCTCTTCCTGACCACCGAATCGCAGCAGTCGCGCAAGCTGGAAGCCAAGGCGGCCGGGGCTTCGGGCTGGATCGTCAAGCCGGCGACAGCCGACGAACTGCTCAACACCATCAAGCTGGTCGTCCGCTGAGCCATGGACATCAAGAAGCTATTCCGGCGCGGCTTGCTCGTCGCCACCGTCATCGCACTGGGTGCCGCGATCACCGTCTATGTCCTGTTCGAGTGGTTTCACCGGACATTCAGCCCAAGTCCGTTCGTCGATTCGATTGGCACGATGGTCGTCGTCATGGTCACCTTTTTCGGCCAGCATCTGGTCTCCCTGGCCGTCTACCGGGACGGCATGCTGGGCATGAACACGGCACTTACGCAGGACGAGAACCGGCTCGGCAATTTCCACAAGGTCGCCGATGAAGTCGCCGACGAGCTGAAACAGGTCGCCCATTTCAACGAAGTCGTGCGCAGCCAGCTGAAGCATGTCATCGAAGAAACGGAGAAGGCCGCCCTCGGTATCGTCGAACGCCTGCAGACTATCGACAGCGTCATCACCAAGCTGGAAAACTTCGTCACCGGTACGGCCGACCAGGCAGCAACGATCACCCACGACGCCGAAATCCGTATCCAGCGGAATCAGGCCATGGTCGTCAAGATGGGGGCCTATGTCCAGCAACGCCTGCAGGAGTCTGAAGAAGACCAGCAGCGCGTCGCCCACGTGGTCAAGGAGGCCTACTCCCTCGAGTCGCTGATCCAGCTGATCAAACAGGTGGCCGGCCAGACCAACCTGCTCGCCCTCAATGCCGCCATCGAAGCGGCGCGTGCCGGCGAAGCCGGACGCGGTTTCGCCGTGGTCGCCGACGAGGTACGCAAACTCTCCGGCGAGACGGAAAACGCCGTGGCCAAGATCAGCGAAGGAATCCAGTCCGTCGCCAAATCGATCGAATTGCAGTTCCAGGCCAAGCTGTCGAGCGTCAATCGCGACAAGGAAAAGGCCGTTCTCGGCGAATTCTCGGCTCAGCTGAACGAACTCGGCGACAGCTACGAAAAACTGATCCGCCACGAAACCGAAACACTGGGTGAAGTACAGAGCAGCAGTCGTCAACTTGCCGAGATGTTCCTCGCCACCCAGGCCAGCGTGCAGTTCCAGGACGTCACCCGGCAGCAGATCGAACAGGTCGTGCAGGCCCTGAACCAGCTCGACGAACACACCGGCCTGCTCGCCGAACGCCTGCGCGCCTACGAAGACCCTGGTTTCATTTACCAGCCGATTGCCAAGCACCTGGAAGCGCTCTACAGCCGCTACGTCATGGAAAGCCAACGCAGTACCCACCACAGCGCACTGAAGATGGAAGCGGCGGGCGCCGCTGCCGGTGCGCGCATCGAACTGTTCTAAGGAGACCCGGATGTCCGCCAGGCAGCCCCTCGCCCTCAGCGAAGACCTGACCATCTACCACGCGCAGGAGCAGAAGCAGGTTCTGCTGGAGGCCCTGGCGACGAGCCAGGAGCTTGAACTGGACCTGTCGCAGGTGGGCGAGATGGACACCGCCG
>WBUO01000155.1 GCA_008933675.1 Dechloromonas sp. | reverse complement strand
GGGCGAGCGCCGCACCGACCAGCTTCTGCAGCGCCGAGTTGGCGACCCCGGCGGTGGACGGATAGACCGGCGTCAGCGCCGCCGGCAGCGGCTCGTCGTCGGCGATCTTGCGAAAGCGCGGATGCACCATCTCCAGCCCGAAGAAGCCGCCGCGCACCTCGCCGAAGACGCGCACCCGCGCCCCTTCGGCCAGCGCCGCCTGCTGGCTCGGGTAGAAGCTGAAGAAGCGCAGCGTGATCTCGCCGCTGTCATCGGCGGCGCGTACCACCAGTTGCCGGCGCGGGCGGAACTGCACCTCCTGGTGCAGCACGGTGACTTCCAGCTGCACCGGCTCGCCACCGAGCGCCCGGGCGACCGGCGTGAGGCGCGTCTCGTCCTCGTAGCGCAGCGGCAGATGGACCAGCAAATCGGCCTCGCTGTGGAGGCCGATCTTCGCCAGTTTCTTGCGCAGCGCCTCGGGGGCGCGAATCGGGGCCGGCGCCCCGGAATCCACCATCAGCCGATGAACATCACCGCATCGGCCTCGACCAGCGCGCCGCGCGGCAGTTCCTTGACGCCGACGGCGGCGCGGGCCGGGAACGGCTCGCTGAAGTAGCGGGCCATGGTTTCGTTGACCTTGGCGAAATTGGCCAGGTCGGTCAGGAAGACGTTGAGCTTGACGACATCGGTCAGCGAACCGCCGGCCGCTTCGGCGACGGCCTTGAGATTTTCGAAGACGCGAACGATTTGCCCGTCGATGCCGTCTACCATCTGCATGGTCGCCGGATCGAGGCCGATCTGCCCCGACAGATAGACGGTGTCGCCGACGCGCACGGCTTGCGAATAGGTGCCGATGGCGGCCGGGGCGTTCGGGGTGGCGATGATGGTCTTGGCCATGATGCAGTCCTGTCCTGAAAATTCGAAAACGTTATTTTAGACCGCAGCCTCCATGAACCCACGCATCGAATCCCTGGAAAAAATGCTCGACGGCCCGCGCGACGGCGCCCTGCTCCGCTTCTCGCTCGGCAACGAATACCTGAAGGCCGGCGAGCCGGCCCGCGCCGCCGCCGCCTTCCAGGCCGCCGTCGACCGCGACGCCAACTACTCGGCCGCCTGGAAGGCCCTCGGCAAGGCGCTGGCGGAGGCCGGCCGGCCTGCCGAAGCGCTGGCCGCCTACGAACAGGGCATTGCCGTCGCCAACGCCCGCGGCGATATCCAGGCAGCCAGGGAAATGACCGTTTTCGCACGTCGACTGAGCAAAGCTGGCGCCAGCTGAACGCCTGACAAACACTTCGGGCGATGCCGGCACGCCCGGGGCGGAAACTGCCGACACCCGGATGCGACGACTCTTCGCGAAACGCTTCGAGCCCCGGTCGGCGACGCATCCGGGCGCTCAAGCCGGTCTTCAAAGTGCCGCGAGTGAGCAGCCGATGATCGCGGCAAACAGCACACTGACCGGGGTTCTCATCATGACGTTTTCGAATGAGTCCGTGAGCGGCCTTGTCGCCCAAGGTGCGTCGCAACATCGGCAGAAACGCAAGCTGCTTCGACGGCGCGTGTCGCGCAAGACATCCCGGGACAGCGAACGGCGATGGAGCCCCTTGGTGTGCGTCCATCGCCCGTACCAACAAATTGTTACAAAGCATCGGGCGGCCGCCGTATGCTGGCCGTGGGGCACGGGCGTTATTCGCTTACCCCCTCACGGAGTCTGCAGAGATGAAACTTCACCACCGCATCACCCGCCTCGGCATCGTCGCCGTCCTGTTCGGCAGCCTGACGGCCTGCGCCGTGGTGCCGGTTCCCCCCCATGCCTACCACCGTGCTCCGGTGGTCGTCGAAACCTATCCGGTGTATCGCCACGATCATCCCTACCGGAGTTACGGCTACGATCACTACGATCGACGCGGTCACCGTGGCTACGATGACCGGGACGGCCGCTACTACCGGGATGGCGGAAGACGCTACGATTCGCCGCTGGATAGCGCTGCCCGCACCCATCGCGACATTCGACGCAGCCTCGGGTTGCCGCGCCTGCCCGGCATGCCCTGAGTCAGCGGCGGGCTGCCGGCGCGACAAGGATGGTCTGAACGCCCAGTTCCTTGAGTTTGGCCTGCGCCGCTTCTGCTTCCTGGCGCGTGCGGAAAGGACCGACCTGAACACGGGTTTCCAGCGTCGACGGCACACCGCTCAGCGTCAGTTTGGCATGCAGTTCCTCGGCACGCTGCACGCTGCTGAACACCCCGGCCTGCAACAGAAAGCCCGAGAACAGGCGCGGGGCGACTGGGCGCGGTGCCGAGGCGGGTTGCGCCTCGACGACGCGGGCATCCGGGGCTGTCGCCACTTCAGGCGGTGCAGTTTCTTCGGCTAGCGGCGGCGGCGCCACGACTGGTTTTCTGGCCGGCACAGGCACCGCCTGCGGCGCAGTCGAAGGAGTCCCAACACGCCGGGCGGGCTCGACCGGGCGCGCGGTTTCCGGAACGGCAGCCACACCGGCATCCACCACCGGCGCCGGTGGCGCCTCGGCCGGTTCTGGCGAAGTCACGGCTGGCGCCGGTGATTCCTCGTCCGCCGGCTTGACCGGCTGCGAGACCTCCTTGCGAGGCGCAACCGGCACTGCCTGGGTGAATACGGGCATCTCCGCCTCCTCGGGCGGACTCGCCAGATGATCGAAGAAGGCCAGCACGCCGAGCAGGATGGCCACCAGCACGCCGGCTACGGCAAGCCGGCGCACCAGGGTGCCGCGCAATTCACCGGCCGGGTCTTCGCCAGCCTTGGTTTCCGGTTTTTCTGCCATGTTTTCCCTAACGCTCCTGACTCTTGGCCAAGGCGACCACCAGCTCGGCCTCGGCACGCGCGATACCGCAACGCTCGGCGATGACAGCCGGCTCGTAACCGGCAGCCGCCATCTGCATGGCATCGCCGTAAATCGGCGACACTGCCTGGGCCGCCTGCAGATGAGCCAGTTCCTGCAACATGTCCTGACGCAGCGCAGCCACCTCCCCACGCAGGGTATCGACCTCGTCACGCAACTGGAAGACCTCCTGTTCGAGACGCTGACGCTCCAGTTCCTCGGTGCGCTGACTGACGCGCAGATCGCTCAGACTGGCGGGTGCAACCGGGCCATCCTCCGGGATTTCAACGGGTCGTGCGGCACGAGGTAGCGGGTCAGGTACTGGTGACTGCCCTTCGGGCGACACCACCGGCGGCACCGCAGGCTGTCCGGCGCTCGTCCGGGCCCGGCGCAGGCCGAGCATGCGCAGCAGCACGACAACGATGTACGCCGCCACCAGCGTGATCAACACGATCACGCCTTCGCGCACGCCGATCGTCAGGCCGCCGAAATCCATCTAGCCGCCCTAGAAACCGACCGAATACTGGAGGCCGACGACGTGGGTACCGGTCTCGTAGTCGCCGCGCAACAGGTTCGCGCCGCCACCGGCGAGCCGGCTCTGGGCGATCCTGGCATCCTTCATGTACAGGTAGGAATAGCCCGCATCGAGACGAGCATTCGCCCCCGCCTTCCACTGGCCGCCGATGGACAGACGCAGGCTGTCGTTTTCCGGCAGGCGAGCCGTCCGGCCGCGGGTTCCCTGGGGACTGCGCTCCCAGGCCAGGCCGAACTTCAGCCGGAACGCATCGCTGACCAGATAGGCAGCTCCCCAGGCGATCCGCCAGGAGTTGCCATAGTTGAACGGCTCGGCGGCAATCGAGACGCCACTGCCGCGCTCGACGAAATTCAGTCGCTTGAGCGTGCTCCAGCGCGTGTATGAAAGGTCGCCCATGGCTTCCCAGCGATCGGAAACCTTCTGCCAGACCGACAGGATGGCGGTGTCGGGCAACTTGATATCGGCCCGTGCGGCCTGGCCATTGGCCGTTCCGGCCAGCTCGTGCCTGATCGCCGAACGATAGGCAATGCCGACCCGCATGGCGGGCGACAACGTGAACAGGGCACCGGCATTCCATCCCCAGCTGCCATCGTCGCCCTTCAGGCGCCAGCCGGCACCGGCCAGATCGACGTCGATACGCTGGTAGTTCAGGCCGAAGCCGAGGGCCACACGCTCGCTGACGCGATAGGCAATGGCAGGGTTGTAATTGAGGGTGCTGATGGTCGAGTCCTGGGCATGAACACGTCCGACCCAGTTGCTGTTTTCGTAGTCGGTATCCAGCAGGAAGGGCCTGCTGATGCCGAAACCGAAGGCCAGATCGCTGCTCGGACGCCAGCTCAGGCTGGCGTTCGGCGCCGCCAGCCAGCGACCGGCATCGCCACCGTCGCCAAGACCGGTTGCCGGCCCGCTCGATCCCTTGTCGTCGAACCCGATACGCGGACGCAGGCCGCTGACGCCAGCCGACAGCTGAACACCGTCCAGGCGGGTCAGACCGGCCGGATTGAAGTAGAGGCCGGCGGCACTGTCGGCAAGCGCAGCCGAACCGGCGTGGGCATTGCCAATACCGGCTGCATCCTGCTCCCAGTTCTGGAATGCGGCGGCTGATGCGGCGCCGGAAAAGGCAGCCAGCAGGATGGCTGGTAGCGCGCGCAGCGTCATTGTGTTCATGCTTCGTCCCCTCGAAGGCGTTCTGATTGGATAACCGGCCGATTCTATTCGATTTCGTCTGCGCTTTCGGCTGGCAGCGGGCGTTTGTTGCCGCTGGCGTCGATCGCCACGTAGGTCAGTTCGGCTTCCGTGACCTTGACGATGATCGGATTGGCATAGTTTCTTTCAGCAAAAACCTCGACCTTGACCGTTATCGAGGTACGGCCGATCCTGACGATATCGGCGTACAGGCTGACGATATCGCCAACCGAAACGGGCTGCCGGAACTGGAAGGAGTTGACCGACACCGTGGCAACCCGGCCACGCGCCCGGCGCATGGCCGGGATGGCCCCGGCGACGTCGACCTGGGCCATGACCCAACCGCCGAAGACATCGCCGTTCTGGTTGAGGTCAGCCGGCATGGGGACCAGACGCAGGGTCGAGTGGCGATCGGGAAGTGAGCAGCATTCGTCTGCCATGGTGATTTCCGTTCTGCAAATAAAGGCGGATTTTCCCGGAAAGCGGTCACTTTTCATATACTGGCGGACTGCCATTCCCCCCGCCACTCCATGCGCCGCGCCTCCGCCCTTCCCAAACCGCCCGCCGGCCAGGCGCTCGCCGAGTCGCATGCCTGGCTGACCCTGCGTACGCTGTTTCCCTATCTCTGGCGTTACCGCCTGCGCGTATTGCTCGCCCTTGCCTGCCTGGTCGGAGCCAAGGTCGCCAACGTCGGCGTACCGCTGGTCTTCAAGGAGATGATCGACGGCCTGGCGCCCGGGCAGCAGGCACTTGCGCTGCCGGCGCTGCTGCTTGCCCTTTACGGCGCACTGCGCTTTTCCAGTTCGCTGTTTACCGAACTGCGCGAGATGTTGTTCGCCCGTGTCACCCAGCGCGCCGTGCGCCAGGTGGCGCTGGAGGTCTTCGGCCACCTGCATGCGCTGAGCCTCCGCTTCCATCTCGAACGGCAGACCGGCGGCGTATCGCGCGATATCGAGCGAGGCAGCCGCTCGATCTCCAGCCTGATTTCCTACACGCTCTATTCGATCCTGCCGACGCTGGTCGAGATCGGCCTGGTCCTCGCCATCCTGTTCGCCAAGTACGACATCGGCTTCGTGCTGATCACGCTGGTGTCGCTGCTCGCCTACGTCGTGTTCACGGTCAAGGTCAGCAACTGGCGCATCGATATCCGCCGACAGGTCAATGAATCGGACTCGGCGGCCAACACGCGTGCGGTAGACAGCCTGCTCAACTACGAGACGGTCAAGTATTTCAACAACGAGGCCTGGGAAGCCAGGCGCTACGACGAACAGATGGTCCGCTGGGAAGAAGCCGCGACGCGCAGCCAGAAGACGCTGGCCCTGCTCAATCTCGGCCAGCAGGCGATCATCGCCCTCGGGGTCACGGCCATGATGTGGCGGGCGGCGGATGGCGTCGTCGATGGCCGCATGACCATCGGCGACCTGGTCCTGGTCAACGCCTTCCTGATCCAGCTCTACATGCCCCTCAATTTCCTCGGCATCGTCTACCGCGAGATCCGCCAGGCGCTGACTGACATCGAGCGCATGTTCAACCTGCTCAAGGAGAACCGCGAGATCGCCGATGCGCCCGACGCCCATGATCTGCCGTCGGGGCCACTGCCCGTAGAGTTCGCCGCCGTCGATTTTGCCTACGAACAGGACCGTCAGATCCTCCGGCAAGTCAGTTTCGTCATCGAGGCGGGGCGTACCGTTGCCGTCGTCGGCCATTCCGGGGCCGGCAAATCGACGTTGTCACGGCTGCTCTACCGCTTCTACGATGTGACCGGCGGCGCCATCCGTATCGCCGGCCACGATCTGCGCCAGCTGAAACAGGGTAGCCTGCGCGCCTTGATAGGCATCGTGCCGCAGGATACGGTGCTGTTCAACGACAGCATCTTCTACAACATCCAGTACGGTCGCCCCGAGGCCAGTCGCGAGGAAGTCATCGCCGCCGCCCGTAGCGCGCAGTTGCACGATTTCATCGAGTCGCTGCCGCAGAAATATGAGACGCGTGTCGGCGAACGCGGCCTGAAGCTCTCCGGCGGCGAGAAACAACGCGTCGCCATCGCCCGGACCCTGCTCAAGAATCCGCCCATCCTGATCTTCGACGAAGCCACTTCGGCGCTGGACTCGGCTACCGAGCGCGCCATCCAGGCCCAGCTCGAACGTGTGGCCGTGGGCCACACCACGCTGATCATCGCCCATCGGCTATCGACGGTCATGAAGGCCGATCAGATACTGGTCATGAACGATGGCCAGATCAGCGAACGGGGCACACACGCCGAATTGCTGGCGATGGATGGTCAGTACGCCCGCATGTGGCGACTGCAGCAGCAGGAGGAAAGAAATGCCATCAGCTGTTAGGGGGCAAACAGGGCCCCTTGCCGGCGTGATAGGATTGCCGGGCTCCATGGGGGGGCACCGCGACCGTCGATGGACGGCCGAAGTATTCGCAGACTGCTGCGGAATGACGGAAAAACATGATTGATGCCCGTATTCTCGTCATCGACGACGAATTGCTCAACCTGGAGATATTGCTCGAGTACTTCGCCGGCGAGACCAGCACCGAGCCGGATGCCGTCGCCGATGGAGAAAGTGCCTGGCAACGCCTGCAGGATCCCGGCAGGCAGTACAACCTGATCGTTCTCGACCGCATGATGCCCGGCCTCGACGGCATCACCCTGCTGCGACGCATCAAGGGCGACCCTCGCCTGGCCGGGATTCCGGTCATCATGCAGACAGCCGCCAATTCAGCCGAGCAGATTCGCGAAGGGCTCGAAGCAGGCGCCTACTACTACCTGACCAAACCCTACCGACGCGACGAACTGCTGGCCATCGTCCATGCCGCCCTGGCCGACGCCGAGGCTCGGGACGCATTGCGACGGCAACTGCATCGCCATATCGACGCGCTGCACTTCCTCGACCAGGGCAGCTTCAGCATCCGTACGATCGATGAGGCCGCCCAGCTGGCCTCCTTCCTCGCCCAGGCCTGCCCGAATCCCGATATGGTCGTCATCGGTATTTCCGAGCTGCTGATCAACGGTATCGAGCACGGCAATCTCGGCATCACCTATGCTGAGAAGTCGCTTCTCAAGCGTGAAGAACGCTGGCGTGAGGAGGTCGACCGGCGGGCCAGCCTGCCCGAGAACGCCACCAAGGGACTGCAAGTCGGTTTCCGGCGCGAGGGCGGCGTGATCACCCTGCGGGTTGCCGATCAGGGAAAGGGCTTCGACTGGCAGAACTTTCTGGCGATGAATCCAGAACGCGCTTTCGACCCCAACGGCAGAGGCATCGCTCTCGCCCGCATGATGAGTTTTTCGAGCGTGCGCTACGAAGGCTGCGGCAATATCGCCATTGCCACCATCGATTGCTGACCTGCTCACCACCATGACCGCAAACACCCAAAAGATGAAAGTGCTGGCCGTTGATGACAACAGGACCAATCTGCACATCCTGCAGGTCTTCCTGAAAAAGCTCGGCCACGAAGTGATTCTCGCCGAGAACGGCGCGGAGGCGGTGAATCTGTTTGCCAGTGAGCATCCGGACCTGATCCTGCTCGACATCATGATGCCGATCATGGATGGCTTCGAGGCGGCCCGACGCATCAAGGCCATGAGCCAGGAGCGATGGACGCCCGTCATCTTTCTCTCGGCCTTGAATCGCGACGAAAATCTTGTCGAAGGACTGGATGCCGGTGCCGACGATTATCTGACCAAGCCGATCAACTTTGTCGTCCTTGAGGCCAAGCTCCGCTCGATGCAGCGCTCTTTGGCCCTGCAACAGGCTTCCATCGACGCCCTGGACCGCATCAAGGCGATTTCCGACAATGTCCTCGACGCCATCGTCAGCATCGACGAACACGGCATCATCATCTCGGTCAATCGTGCCAGTGAGAGGATATTCGGCTGGACGGCCCGCGAGATGATCGGTCAGAGCGTCAATATGCTGATGCCTCCCGCCGTCCAGAGCCAGCACGATTCTTTCATCGGGCGCTATCTGGCCGGCAACGGTGCCAGCATCATCGGTTCGAATCGCGAAGTCACCGCCCAGCACCGCAACGGACAGAGCTTCCCTGCAACCATCGGCGTCACCGAGGCAACACTCGATAATCAACGGACGTTCATCGGAGTCATCCGCGACATTTCCCAGCAGAAAGAGGCTGAACAGAAGCTGCGCGAGAATGCCCGCCTGCTCCAGGCCTATTACGACCAGACGCAGAATGAGCAGCAACTCGCTGCCCGCCTGATGGAAAAGCAACTACATCGCGCCGGGCTGAACGATCGCCGGCTGCACTACAAGGTGATTCCCGCGGAGAGCTTCAGCGGCGACATCGTGGCCGCAGCCCGCTCACCCAGCGGACGCTTCTACGCACTACTCGCCGACGCAACCGGTCACGGACTGACCGCGGCGATCAGCGTGCTGCCGGTACTGGCATTGTTCTACCGGATGTCCAAGCGTGACTCACCCCTCAGCGAAATCGTGCATGAGCTGAACCAGCAACTGAAGGAATCAATGCCGGTCGGACGCTTCGTGGCCGCAACCTTCCTTTGTCTTGAGGAAAACAGCCGTCACGGCCAGATCTGGGTCGGCGGCACCCCGGAGGCATTACTTTTCGACCGCTGGGGGCGCATCAGCCGCAGCTTTCCGTCAACCAACCTGCCCCTCGGGGTTCTGCCGAGCGACGAAATCGACTGTCAGCCCCTCGATCTGGAATGGGAAGCGGAAAGCCAGCTGGTGTTATGTTCAGACGGCCTGCTGGAAGCCAGCGACCTGGACGGTTCCCAGTTCGGCATCAAGGGACTGGCCGCTGCGGCAGCCAATGTCTCTCCGGACGCGCGTTTCGAACATATCGAAAAGGCGCTTGCCCAGCATCTGAACGGTGGCATTGCCGGTGACGACATTTCACTGATGCTTATCGACTGCCCTTGATGACG
>WBUO01000154.1 GCA_008933675.1 Dechloromonas sp. | reverse complement strand
CCCCATTCCCCGGAACGCGCTCAGGAACTGGGTCGCCGCACGCTGGTCATCGAAGCGGCTGCGGTGGCCGCACTGGCCCAACGTCTGGATGGGGAATTCGCCCGTGCCGTCGAGCTGATCCTGGGTAGCCGCGGTCGCCTGATCGTCAGCGGCATGGGCAAATCCGGCCATGTCGCGCGCAAGATCGCCGCCACCATGGCCAGCACCGGAACGCCCGCCTACTTCGTCCATCCGGCCGAAGCCAGCCACGGCGATCTCGGCATGATCACCCGCGACGACGTGCTGCTGGCGCTCTCCAACTCAGGCGAATCGGAAGAGCTGCTGCGCATCGTGCCGCTGGTCAAGCGCCAGGGCGCCCGGCTGATCGCCATGACCGGAGCACCATCGTCCAGTCTGGCCCGCGAGGCCGATGTACACCTGGACGCCGCCGTTTCCCAGGAAGCCTGCCCGCACAATCTGGCACCGACCGCCAGCACGACGGCCGCCCTCGCCCTCGGCGACGCGCTGGCAGTTGCCCTGCTCGACGCCCGCGGCTTCGGGCCCGAAGACTTCGCCCGCTCGCATCCCGGTGGCTCGCTGGGACGACGGCTGCTGACCCACGTCGGCGACGTCATGCGCCCGGCCGATCGCGTTCCGGCCGTCAGAGAAGACACCGAGATCACCGCCGCCGTGGTCGCCATGTCGCGCGGCGGACTGGGCCTCGTCGCCATCACCGACGGTGACAGTCGGCCTCTGGGCATATTCACCGACGGCGATCTGCGGCGCGCCTTCGAGAAACAGGTCGACCTGCGTCAGGGCACCATCGCCTCGGTTATGCACCCGGCGCCGCATACCATCGCGGCCGACCGTCTGGCCGTCGAGGCTGTCGAAATGATGGAACGCCTGCGCATCAATGCCCTGCTCGTCACCGACCGCGAAGGCCGCCTCACCGGCGCACTCAACATGCATGACCTGTTTACCGCCAAGGTCATCTGATGTCCGTCAGCCGCCTCCGCACCACACGCATTCCCCCTAGCCCCCGCAGCACATGCGGACGCGCCAAGCGACGGCCACCATGTCCGCGATGAAGAACTGGCAGACGCAACTGTTCCCGATCGTCCTGGTCGTCCTGCTTGCCGGGCTGAGCTTCTGGTTGCAGCGCGCTGTCGATATCGAAGAACCACGGCACGACGGCAACCTGCGCCACGACCCGGATGCCATCGCGGAGAATTTCACGGTCCGCCGCTTCGACGCCAATGGCCAGGTCAAGTACCTGCTGACCGCCCCTTACCTGGTGCACTATCCGGACGACGATTCTTCCGAACTGCGCTCGCCGACGCTGGTCAACTATCGCCCTGACGCCCCCCCGGTAACCTTCTCCGCACTCAATGCCAAGGTCAGCGCCAAGGGCGAAACGGTGTTTCTCTGGGATGACGTCCGCGCCGCTCGCGCCGCCACCGCGGAACGACCGGAACTGCTTGCCAGGATGCCCGATCTCACGGTCCAGCCCGACTTGGGCACGGCTTTCACCAACAGCCCGGTGGAAATCACCATGGGCCAGTCCTGGCTCAAGGGCGTCGGCGCCCAGCTGGACAACAACACCGCCACCTTCGTCCTGCAATCGCAGGTTACGGGCGTCTATGTACGCCCCGGGAAGACACCATGACCATCCGCCTGCTCCCCCTCGTCATCGCCCTCCTCGCCAGCCCTGCCGCTTACGCCGAAAGGGCGGATCGCGACAAGCCGATGCATCTCGAGGCCAATCGCATCTCGATCGACGACGCCAAGAAGATCCAGATTCTCGAAGGCGATGTCGTCATCACCAAGGGCACACTGATCCTCAAGGCCGACCGCATCGTCGTCACCGAAGACCAGTACGGTTTCCAGAAGGGCACCGCCTTCGGCGGCAAGGGTGGCCTCGCCCGTTTCCGGCAGAAGCGTGAAGGGCGCGACGACTTCATGGAAGGGGAAGCCGAACGCATCGAGTACAACAGTAACAACGAAGTTGCCGAACTGTTTCACCGGGCCTGGGTGAAAAGCGGCGAGGACGAAATCAAGGGCGACTACATCTGGTACGACGCAATCAGCGAAAAATACCTGGTCACCGCCGGCGAAAACCGTAACCCGAAAGCCCCACCGGCCCGCGTGCGTGCCATCATTCAACCGAAGGGCAATGCCGGCCAGCCGGAACGCCCCGCCGGTCGCGGCGAACAACTCGAACTCAAGGGTGCCGGCGGCCTGACCCTGCCCGATGCACGGCAGTAGTGCGCCAAAGCTGCCTGCAGCCCGAAACACGGCGCCGGACAGGCCTCGCACAACGACCCAACAGGCTGATTCGATTGGCCTTCCAATTATTTTGTGCACCGCACAAAATAATTGTTGACAATGCAACAATCACTCCTATAATTCGGCTCATGGTGCAGTGCAACATCAACTGGAAGTGGCGCTGCAACGGTTTGTAACGTTTCGTCAGACCCTTTCTATTCAGGAGATTCCCATGAGCTTCACGACCCCCGAACAATTCGCCGCCGCCAACAAGGCCACCGTCGATTCCCTGCTGTCCGTCGCCAATGCCGCTCTGGCCTCCGCCGAGCGCATCGCCGCCCTGAACCTGAACACCGCCCGCTCGGTCCTGGAAGACTCGGTCTCCGGCACCAAGGCTCTGCTCGGCGCCAAGGACGTTCAGGAAGCCCTGTCCATCCAGGCTTCCCTGGCCCAGCCGAACGTCGAGAAGGCCGTTGCCTACTCGCGCAGCGTCTACGAAATCTCTGCCCAGGCTCAGGAAGAACTGTCGAAGACCATCGAAGCCCAGTTCGGCGGTTTCCAGAAGCAAGTCGCCGACCTGCTGGACAAGGCTGCCAAGTCTGCCCCGGCCGGTTCTGACGTTGCCGTTGCTGCCGTCAAGAGCGCCATCGCCGCCGCCAACTCCGCTTTCGACAACCTGAACAAGGCTGCCAAGCAAGTCGCCGAGATCACCGAAGCCAACGTCGCCGCCGCCACCAACGCGACCGTCAAGGCTGTCGGCCAGACCGCCGCCAAGAAGAGCAAGTAATTGCTTGCAAGAGCCCCCGCCTCCCGGCGGGGGCTTTGTTTCATCCGCACCAACAAATTCAAACTGGAGATGATGATGAGCAACCCGAATTTCGAACAACTGGCCGCTGCCCAGAAAGCCAACGCCGAAGTGATGATGACCCTGCTGCGCACCGCCTTTACCGGCGTCGAGCGCCTGACGGCACTCAACCTGGCCGCTTCCCGCGAGTTCTTCAACAACACGGTTGCCAGCACCCAGCAGCTCCTGGCCGCCAAGGATGCCGCGGAAGTTGCCAAGCTGAACAGCGAACTGGCCAAACCGGGTGTCGAGAAGGTCGTTGACTACTCGCGCAGCGTCTATGACCTGGTCGCCGAAATGCAGAAGGAAATCACTGCTGTCATGGAAGCCCAGTACAGCACCTTCACCAAGAATGCCTCCAGCGCCGTTGCCAAGGCCAAGTCCGCTCCGGTTGGCGGCGACGTCTTCGCGGCCACCATGGAATCCATGCTCAACGCCTCGACCAAGGCCTTCGACAACATGAATTCGATGGCCAAGCAGCTCTCCGATATCGCCGAAGCCAACATGAAGGTTGCCGCCAAGGTCACGCCGCCCGCCAAGACCAGCGCCACGGCTGCTGCGGCCAAGAAGACCGCCAAGTAATCCGCAACTGGCAGCGGGACAGATCCGCTGCCTGCCTGCTCGATGCCCGCTGTCCATCCGGACAGCGGGCATCGTCGTTTTCCGGCCATTCATTCCGGGGCGCCTGCCTGCACGCGGCCAAACCTGAACCAAGTCGCCAAGCAAAGGTCATATGAGCGGCGATTGAACGTCTTCTGTTTCAAGCCATGGACTCCGTCGCCAATCCGCATGGACAACGAGGAGGAGGAAAGCATGTCGACGATCAACCACGCCGTATGGAAGGGGCTCTGCCTGCTTCCGCTCTGGTTTCTCGCCACGGGCCACGCCCAGGCACAAACAGTCGACCGCCCCGCCATCAAGGTGGGCGACCGCTGGAAGTACGAACAACGCGACAGCTATACCAATCAGGTCACTGGCCAGCGCGAGATCATCATCACGGCCGTATCGGAAGCCCGCATCGAAGCCACCGACAATGGCGGCAAGGCGATCTACTCGCCGGACATGAACCCTGAGGAGACCCCGGAGTCCCGCTTCGAACCGACAGCCGCGGCCCTCAGGTTCCCGTTTTCCAAGGGCGACAAATGGTCATGGAATGGCAAGGTACACCTCAAGGCCACCGGCATGATGCTCACCAACCAGTATGAAATGACGGTCAACGGACAGGAGTCGGTCACCGTCAAGGCCGGCAGCTTCGACACCTACAAGCTGGTGATGCAGGGCTACATCAACACCGACAGAAGCAGCCGCCCTTTCACGCGCACCTACTGGTACGCCCCCAGCGCCCGTGGCTTCGTCAGGATAGTGAACGAAGACCGCGCCAGTCCCTGGCAGATGGAGTTGCAGGAGCTGGCGCTGACCCAGTGATCCGCTCACGGGAAATAAAAAAACCCGCGACAGTCGCGGGTTTTTTGTTGGCCGGCCGGCTGCTTACTTGCCGGTCTGCAGGAAGCCGTCCATCCGTCGCTCGGCCAGGCTGAACCAGGCTGCCTGGGTACGACGGTACTTGTCGTACTCGACGAAGATTTTCTTGAAGGCCGGATTCTTGGCGGATTCGTCAGCGTAAAGAGCAGTTGCCGCCTTGTAGGTCGCCTTGAGGATCTCGGACGAGAACTCGCGGACCTTGACACCGGACTGCATCAGCTTGGCCAGGGCGGCCGGGTTCTTGTGGTCGTATTCGGCCATCATCGTCACATTGGCCTCGTAAGCGGCGGCCTGGAAGGCTTCCTGGTACTCCTTCGGCAGCTTGGCCCATTCGGCCTTGTTGACGAAGAAGTGGATGACCGGGCCCGGTTCCCACCAACCCGGATAGTAGTAATTCTTGGCAACCTTGTAGAAGCCGAGCTTCTCGTCGTCGTACGGACCGACCCATTCGGCGGCATCGATGGTGCCCTTTTCCAGCGCCGGATAGATGTCGCCGCCGGCAACCTGTTGCGGCACGACGCCGAGGGCCGAGAAGACGTTGCCACCGAGGCCGGCGATACGCATCTTGATGCCCTTGAGGTCGGCAACGGTCTTCACTTCCTTGCGCCACCAGCCGCCCATCTGCGTACCGGTGTTGCCGCCGGCGAAGGAGAGCACGTTGTAGTCGGAATAGAACTCGTCGAGCAGCTTCTGGCCGCCACCGTAGTAGATCCAGGCGTTCATCTGGCGGGCGGTCATGCCGAACGGAATCGAGGTACCGAAACCGAAGGTCTTGTCCTTGCCGACGTAGTAGTAGGAACAGGTATGGCAGACCTCGACGGTGCCTTGCTGCACGGCGTCCAGCGCCTGCAGGCCGGGAACGATCTCACCGCCGGGGAAGACGCGGATGTCGAACTTGCCACCGGTCATGGCACGCAGGCGATTGGCCAGGACTTCGGCGCCACCGTAGATGGTGTCAAGGCTCTTCGGGAAGCTGGAAGTCAGGCGCCACTTGATGTTCGGCAGTGCCTGGGCGATCGCCGGGGCGGCGACGGTTGCTGCAGCACCGGCGACGGCGCCGACGGATGCTTTCTTCAGAAAATCACGACGTTGCATATTGTCTCCTCCAAAGTCGTTAGGAACGTCAAGCCTTATGGCTGCCCCCATTCTTCACCATGCTGGAACTTTTTGCGAGTCGTGGAAAACCCTAACCTCGGCCGGAAGAGGAAGCTCGGCGTAAACTGGGGAAAAAATGACGCACGACCGGAGACACCGAGCATGCACGACGAACTGGCCGAAATCCGCGACTTCGTGGGTGAATGTCCGCCCTTCGACGGCCTCGACGAAGCAACGCTGACGACGCTGACGCCGCGTTTCGTCATCCGCTATCTGCGCCGCGGCAGCGACTTCCCGCCCCCAGGACAGATAGCCCTGTGGCTGGTACGGCAGGGGGCGGTCGAGTTGCGCGACACCGAGGGGGCGCTGGCCCGGCGCATGGGTGAAGGCGACATGTACGACGCCGACTGCCTGCCCGACTCGCCGGAGAAATCCTGGGCCGGCCATGCCGTCGAAGACACGCTGCTCTACGGCCTGCCGCAGCCTGATCTGGAATCGCTCTGGCAGGCACACCCGGAACTGCGCCAACGCGCCCTGCACGACCTTGGCCAGCGCCTGGCCGGCGCCCGCAGCAGCCAGCACGTGCCACTCGAACGTGACCTGGGCAGCCTGCCGCTGGCGACGCTGGTCGGCCGGGCGCCGGTGTGCGCCAGTCCGGAAACGAGCATCCGCGATGCCGCACGGCGAATGACCAGCGAACGTGTCTCGGCCCTGCTCGTCGTTGATGAGGGTGGTCTGATCGGCATCGTCACCGACCGTGACCTGCGCAGCCGCTGCCTGGCCGCCGGCCTCCCGGCGCAAGCGCCGATCTCGGCGATCATGACCACCGAACCCTGCACCCTGCCGCCGGACGCCCCGGGTTTCGAGGCCTTGCTGGAAATGACCCGGCGCGGCATCCACCACCTGCCGGTGGCCGAACCGGGCAAGCTGCACGGCCTGGTCAGCAGCACCGACCTGCTGCGCGCCCAGGGCGTCAGCAGCATCCATCTGGCCGACCGCATCCGCCGTGCCGCCGACCTCGGCGAACTTGCCGCCCTGGCAGGCGAACTGCCCGAGCTGTGGCTGAATCTGGCCCGCCGCGGCGAAGGGGCGTCCATCCTCGGACGCATCGTCTCCGGCATCGCCGATGCCATCGCCGGCCGCCTGCTGCACCTTGCCGAACAACGCCTGGGCCCGCCACCGGTGGTCTACGCCTGGATCGCCTATGGTTCCCAGGGGCGCCAGGAGCTGACCCTGCATTCGGACCAGGACAACGCCCTGATCCTCGACGACGACTACATTGCCGAGCGCCACGCCGATTACTTTGCCCAACTTGCGGACGATGTCTGCGATGGTCTGGCCGCCTGCGGATTCATCCATTGCCCGGGCGACATGATGGCCAGCAACCCGGCCTGGCGGCAGCCCGTCGCCGGCTGGCTGGGAACCTTCACCGACTGGATCAGCCGTACCGATGCCCAGAAGGGGCGGTTGGCTTCCAATCTCTTCGACTTCCGCGTGATCAGCGGTGACGCAGCACTGGCCAGGCCATTGCGCGAACTGATCGGCAGCCTGGCGCCGCGCCACGAAACCCTGTTCACCCATCTCGTCGGCAACAGCTGCAGCGCACCGCCGCCGCTCGGCTTCTTCCGTCAGTTGCTGGTCACGGGCAGCGGCGAACACGAAGGCGAGCTCGACATCAAGCGCCACGGCATCCTGCCCATCGTGGACCTGGCGCGCATCCACGCCCTGGCCGCCGGCTCGTGCGAAGCCGGCACCCTGGCCCGCCTGCGCGCCGCCGCCGGCTCGGCACATCTCAGCCGCGATGGCGCCGACACCCTGATCAGCGCATTCGAATTCCTGCTTGCCCTGCGCAACCGGCATCAGGTCGAACAACTGACGGCCGGCACCGGTGCCGACAACTACGTGGCCCCGAACCGCCTGAGCGCCGCCGAGCGCCGCCATCTGCGCGATGTCTTCCTGGCCGTGGCCACCCAGCAGAAAGCCTTGCTGCACGCCTATCCGCACGGACCGATCCAATGAAGCTGCCGCCCATTCTCGACGGACTGCATGCCGCCTGGCAGCGTCGCCGGCTACGTAACCGACCGCTCGCCGCCCCCCTGCTCGCCTATCTCGACAGCCCTCGTCCGGTCCGCAACCAGGACTGGCGCCAGGGGCGCTATCTGGCGCTCGATCTGGAAACCACAGGCGGTGAGGCCGGCCGTGACGACATCCTGAGTTTCGGCTGGCTGTGCCTGGACGGACCGGAAATCCGCCTGGCCAGCGCCCGTCACCGTCTGGTCAGGCCACGACGGACACTGAACGAGGATAACGTCAGCATCCATCGCATTACCGACGACCAGGCCGCCGCAGGCGAATCCCTGCGCCACGTACTGGCTGACTTTCTGGCCGCGCTGCATGGACGGGTGCTGATCGCCCACTATTCGCCGACCGAAGTCGGCTTCATCGATGCCGCCTGCCGCGCCTGTTACGGCGGACGCTTCCGCCCGCCGGTCATCGACACCCTGATCCTCGCCCGCCGGGCGGCCGAGGGCCACAAACCCGGCAGTCTGCGTCTGGCGGCACTGCGGGCCCGCCACCACCTGCCGCGCTACCCCATGCATCACGCGCTGTCGGACGCCTTGGCGGCGGCCGAACTGTTCCTCGCCCAGGCCGAGGCGGCCAGCGCCCGCGGCCGGACACGACTGGGCGATTTCCTGCTTGATTGAGGAACGGCGATTACTCGCCGGCGACGGTCATGCGGTCGATCAGGATCGAGCCGGTCTGTTTGCTGCCGCGCACCTGGACGTCGTTGCCGACAGCGAGGATGCCGGCGAACATGGCCTTGAGATTGCCGGCGATGGTGATTTCCTCGACCGGATAGGCGATTTCGCCATTTTCCACCCAGTAGCCGGCGGCACCACGCGAGTAGTCGCCGGTGACGTAGTTGATGCCGTGGCCGAGCAGCTCGGTGACCAGCAGGCCGCGACCCATGCGCGCCAGCAGGCCGGCACGGTCGAGTTCGCCCGGCTCGATGATCAGGTTATGGCTGCCACCGGCGTTGCCGGTGGTCTGCATGCCGAGCTTGCGGGCGGTATAGGCACTGAGGAAATAGCCCTGCAGCATGCCGTCGGCAACCACGTCGCGATCACGCGTGGCAACGCCATCGCTGTCGAAGGAGGCGCTGCCGAGACCGCACTTGATATGCGGCCGTTCGACGATGCGCACGAACCCGGGCATCACCCGCTTGCCGAGGTGATCAAGAAGAAAGGAGGACTTGCGGTAGAGCGCGCCGCCGCTGGCGGCATGCACCAGGCTGCCGAGGATGCCGGCGGCCAGCGGGGCTTCGAAGAGTACCGGGAACTCGCCAGTCTTCACCTTGCGGCCGCCCAGGCGGGCGACGGCACGTTCGGCGGCAATGCGGCCGACGCTGAACGGATCGTCGAGGCGCGCGGCATCGCGGTGCGTCGTGTACCAGTCGTCGCGCTGCATGGCCTCCTGCTCGCCGGCAATCACCGAGCAGGAAATGTAATGGCGTGAAGTCGGGTAACCGCCCATGAAGCCGAGGCTGTTGGCGGAAACGAACTGCGCCTGCTGGGTCGATACGGTCGCCCCTTCGGAGTTGCTGATCTGCGGACTGGCGTCAAAGGCCGATTGTTCGCAACGGCGCGCCGTCTCGATGGCCTCCTCGACGCTCAGCGCCCACGGGTGGTAGAGATCGAGGTCGGGGCAATCCTTGGCCATCAGCGCCGCCTCGGCCAGCCCGGCGCAGTCGTCCTCGGCGGTGAAGCGGGCGATGGCGAGCGCCGCTTCGACGGTTTCGCGCAGAGCCTGTGGCGAGAAATCCGAGGTACTGGCGTAACCCTTGCGC
>WBUO01000153.1 GCA_008933675.1 Dechloromonas sp. | reverse complement strand
GGCTTCACTTCGGGCTCCGGCGGTGGCGGCGGCAGCACCTTGGCCGGCTGTACCGTCGGTGACCACAATTCGACCTCCATGGCTTCCGGCTGGCTGCGCTTCCACTGCACGCCGAGGAACAAGGCCGCGAGCAGCGCACCGTGCACGAGGACGGTAAGCAGCAGCGCGTAGGTCTTGCCGGGTTCCTGGCGGTCGTTGTCGATCATGGACATCTATTTGGCGGCGGTTTCCAGGCCGACCCGCTGGAAACCGGCGCGCTTGGCTTCGTCCAGCACTTCGATGACGTTCCTGTAGGGCGCTTCCTTGTCGCCGGCGATCAGGATCGGCATCTTGTCGTCGGCCTCGTGCAGGCTTGTCAGCCGGGTCTTCAGTTCCTTGACACCCTTGAGCTGCTGCTCCTTGCCGTCGGCATCGAAGACGGAGAGTTCGCCGCCTTCCTTGATCTGGATGCGGATGAATTTGTCCGGTTTCTGCGGCGAGGTTCCGGCCGCCGGCAAGTCTACCGAGCCGGTGGTCATCATCGGTGTCGCCACCATGAAGATGACGAGCAGCACCAGCATCACGTCGATGTAGGGAACGACGTTGATCTCGTTTTTCAGGCGGCGCTGGCGCATGGCTTAACGCATCTGCCGTTGCAGGATGTTGGAGAACTCCTCCATGAACGACTCGTAGCGTGTGGCCAGGCGGTCGATGTCGTGCGAGAAGCGGTTGTAGGCGAGCACGGCCGGGATTGCGGCGAAGAGGCCGATGGCGGTGGCGACCAGGGCTTCCGCGATGCCCGGAGCGACCGAGGCGAGCGTCGCCTGACCGACGTTGGCCAGCGCGCGGAAGGCATGCATGATGCCCCAGACGGTGCCGAACAGGCCGATGTAGGGCGACACCGAGCCGACCGAGGCGAGGAAGGCGAGGTGGGCTTCCAGTGCATCCATCTCGCGCTGGTAGGTGGCGCGCATGGCGCGGCGCGAACCGTCGACCACGTCCTTCGACTCGAGATTCTTCTGGCCGCGCAGTTTGGTGAATTCGCGGAAGCCGGCTTCGAATATGCGCTCCATCGAGCCGCTGTGGTGGCGGTCGGCCGCCGCGCCCTGGAACAGTGCATTGAGATCGCCGCCCGACCAGAAATCGCGCTCGAAGCCTTCGGTCTTGGCGCGCGCCCGGCGCACGGCGAACCACTTCATGAAGATGTAGTACCACGACATCAGCGAAACCCCGGCGAGCAGCGCCATGACGGCCTGGACGACGGCGCTCGCCTCGAGAATCAGGTGAAGGATGGAAAGATCCTGGGTGACGTTCATTTAAGCGCTTCCAGCTGTTGATACAAGTATTGGGGAATCGGTGCGGGCCGCATGCCGGCCATGTCGACGCAGGCAATCTCGACGGTGCCGGTGACCAGTTCCTCGTCGCCACGCCGCACATGCTGGCGGAAGACGACCCGGACCCGGGTCAGTTTTTCGACTTCGAGGCCGACGGTCAGCAGATCGTCGAGCCTTGCCGGACGCAGATATTCGCAACTCGCCTTGCGTGCGACAAAGCCGATGCCCGCTTCGGCCGCCAGTGCCGACTGGTCGTGACCGGCGAGACGCATCCATTCGGTGCGGCAGCGTTCGAAGAATTTCAGGTAGTTGGCGTAATACACGACACCGCCGGCATCGGTATCTTCATAGTAAACACGCACGGGAATGGAGAAGGCGTTGGGGCTGGGCTCGAATTTCATCGCGGGATTTTACCTTGCGCCGCAACATTCGTTTGTAACGACATGTTTCGTTGCGAGACCCGGCATAACGCGCGAGAAGGCAAACCGATGACCGTGCGGCCTGCCGTGGCACGGACAGGTGACGCAAGCGGCGGATTGCCGTCATAATCCGCCCCATGCTTGGATCCGCCCCCTTTGTCGAGCGCTACCGCCTCATCCTGCTGCTGAGCCTGCTGCTGACCAGCGGATTCTTCGCCACCACCCTGATCGGCTACTTCGTGTCCAAGGAGGCCATCCGTTCGGCGATCATCGGCCAGGATCTGCCGCTGACCTCGAGCAACATCTACTCGGAGATCCAGAAGGATCTGGTGCGGCCTGTGCTGATCTCGTCGACGATGGCCCACGACACCTTCGTCCGCGACTGGGTGCTCGACGGCGAACGGCAGGTCGATGCGATGGCCCGCTATCTGGCCGAGGTCCGGGAGCGCCACGGGGCCTTCAGCAGCTTCTTCGTATCCGAGCGCAGCGGCAATTACTACACCGGTACTGGCATCCTCAAGCAGGTCAGCCCCGACGAGCCGCGCGACGCCTGGTACTACCGGGTTCGCGACATGGCGCAGGATTACGAGATCAATGTCGATCTCGACATGGCCAATCGCGACGCGATGACCATCTTCATCAACTACCGGGTGTATGACTTTGCCGGCAACTACATCGGTGCCACCGGCATCGGACTCACCGTCGATGCCGTGCGCCGCCTGATCGGCGAATACCAGCAACGTTTCCAGCGCACCATCTACTTTGCCGATGCAACGGGGCGCATCGTCTTTGGCAATCCGCCCGGCCAGTCTCCCGATCTGCGTAACCGACCCGGCCTGGGGCCGCTGATCGACCGCATCCTTGCCGAGCGGAGCGGCTTCTATCAGTTCGAGGCGGGTGGCGACAACCATATCCTGAATGTGAACTACGTGCCGGAACTGAAGTGGACACTGTTCGTCGAGCAGAACGAGGATGTCGCCCTGGCCGGCATCCGGCACACGCTGTACGTCAACTTCGCGATCAGCCTGGCCGTGACGCTCGTCGTCATCTTCCTGACTTTCCTGTCGCTGCGGCATTACCAGTCGCGCATCGAGGAGATGGCGTCGACCGACAAACTGACCGGGCTGCTCAATCGCCACGCTTTCGGCATCCTGATCGACAAGCTGATGGCCAGCCATCGCCGGCAGCCACGCCCGATCACCTTCCTGCTCGCCGACGTCGACCACTTCAAGGCAATCAACGATCGCCACGGTCACCGGGCCGGCGACGAAGTGCTGGCCGGGATCGGTGCGCTGCTGCGCAGCAACCTGCGGGCGGCGGACTTCGCCGTCCGCTGGGGTGGCGAGGAGTTCCTCATGGTGCTGCAGAACTGTCCGGCTGAGGAAGGGCGTCTGGTTGCCGAAAAACTTCGCCAGGCGGTTGCCGAAGCCCGTCTTTGCAGTGGCGAGCCCGGGCTGCAGGTGACGCTGAGTATCGGCGTCAGCGAATTCGATGGCGAGGAACTGCCCGATCAGGCGATCAACCGGGCCGACATGGCCTTGTTCGCCGCCAAGGATGCCGGGCGCAACACCGTGTGGCCGGCAACGCCTGCCGAAGGCTGAACCCGGCGCGTTTGCCGCAGGCCGGCGCTGCCTGCCGCCTGTGCTGATGGCCTTCTAGTCTTCGGCGAGCAGGTCGCGGACAACGGCACTGGCCGGCTCGGCCAGGCCCAGGTGGCGGTAGATGGCCGGTGTTGCGATGCGTCCGCGCAGCGTGCGCTGCAGGTAGCCTTGCTGGATCAGGTAGGGCTCGAGCACATCCTCGATGGTGTCGCGTGCCTCACCGATGGCGGCCGCCAGATTGTCCACGCCGACCGGGCCGCCGCCGAACTTGTCGATCACCGCCGACAGCAGCTTGCGGTCCATCAGGTCGAGGCCGGCCGGGTCAACATCGAGCATGTGCAGGGCGGCATCGGCAACCGGCCGGCTGATGTTGCCGTCGGCCTTGACCTCGGCGTAGTCGCGCACGCGGCGCAGCAGGCGGTTGGCAATGCGCGGCGTGCCGCGCGAACGCCTGGCGATTTCCAGCGCGCCGTCCGGATCGATCGGTGCATTGAGCAGGCTGGCCGAGCGGCTGACGATGCTCTTCAGTTCCTCTGCCGAATAGAACTCCAGGCGGGCGACGATGCCGAAGCGGTCGCGCAGCGGGTTGGTCAGCATGCCGGCCCGCGTTGTCGCGCCGACCAGCGTGAACGGAGGCAGGTCGAGCTTGACCGAGCGCGCCGCCGGGCCTTCGCCGATCATGATGTCGATCTGGAAATCTTCCAGCGCCGGGTAAAGGATTTCCTCGACGACCGGGCTCAGGCGGTGGATTTCGTCGATGAACAGCACGTCGTGCGGTTCGAGATTGGTCAGGATGGCGGCCAGATCGCCGGCACGCTCAAGCACAGGGCCCGAGGTCTGGCGCAGGTTGACGCCCATCTCGGCGGCGACGATGTGGGCCAGCGTCGTCTTGCCCAGGCCGGGCGGGCCGAAGAGCAGCACGTGGTCGAGCGACTCGCTGCGTTTTTTTGCTGCCTGGATGAAGATCTCCAGCTGCTCGCGAATCTTCTGCTGGCCGGTGTAGTCGGCCAGGCGCTTGGGCCGCAATGCGCGTTCCAGGGCTTCTTCCTGAGCCGATTTGGCTTGCGGGGCGATCAGGCGGTCGGGGGCCTGCAGTTTGTCGGTTTCGATCATGCGGAAGCGTCCTCGCGTATCCAGCGGTTGAACAGCATCTGGCCGAGCGCCAGCAGCACCGGGCCGAGGAAGATGCCGATGAAGCCGAAGACCAGCACGCCGCCGAAGACGCCCAGCGCGATCAGCAGGATGGAGAGGCCGGCGCCGCGGGCCATCAGGACGGGTTTGACGAAGTTGTCGATGCTGCTGATGATGAACAGCCCGTAGAGCGCCATGAAGATGGCCCAGCCGAGCTGATCCTGGCCATAGAGCCAGAAGGCGGCGCCGCCCCAGATCAGCGGCGGACCGACCGGGATCATCGACAGGAAGAAGGTGGCGAAGCCGAGCAGCACGGCCTGCGGCACGCCGGCGATGAAGAAGCCGAGCATGGCGACGGTGCCCTGGGCGGCGGCGGTGCCGACGATGCCGAGCATGACGCCGACGACGGTGCCGCGGGTCTTTTCCAGCATGTGCTCGCCCAGTTCGCCGCCCAGTTTGTTGGCGGCCCGGTAGAGGGCATTGGCGACCAGCGCGCCGTCACGATAGAGGAAGAAGGCGACGAAGAGGACCAGCGCCAGTTGCAGCAGACCGTTGGCGGCGATGCCGCCGACCGCCAGCAGCAGTTCGCGGGCCGGCACGATCAGCTGACGCAGCAGTTCGTTGAGTGCCGCCCGGTCGCCGGCGACCTCGTGCCAGAAGTCGGCGATCTCGCTGCCGATCAACGGCAGGCCGGCGAGCCAGGCCGGAGGGTCGGCAGGGAGTCCCTGCTCGAAGTAGGGGCGGACCAGATTGATGATGCCATCGGCGCTGCTGGCCAGCGAACCGGCCAGGAACAGGGTCGGCAGCAGCAGGAAGAGGACCAGCAGCAGGGTCATCAGCGATGCGCCGACGATGTCGCGGCCGCCAAGGCGGGGCAGCACCTTCTCGGCATAGAAAGGCCAGGTGCAGCTCCAGACGACGAAGGCGAACAGGATGGCGCCAACGAAGGGCAGCAGGACCGCAATGCAGCCAATGATCAGCAATACCACCAGCGCGATCTGCGCCAGCCGCTTGGGGTCGGATTCCGGGAACATCAGACTTTGGACAACAGTTTCAGCGCCTGGCGGATGCCGTCCGAGGTGCCGACGTCGGCCGGCAACTGCTTGAGCGCGGCCGACGCCTCCTTGTCGTTGTAGCCAAGGGCGAGCAGGGCGTTGAGGATGTCGTCGCGGGCATCGGCGACGACAGCACCGCCGAGTGCGACAGCGGTGGTTTCGGCCAGCTTGCCCTTGAGTTCGAGCAGCAGGCGTTCGGCGGTCTTCTTGCCGATGCCCGGCACCTTGATCAGGCGACCGACTTCCTGGCGGGCCACGGCCGCAGCCAGATCGCCCACCGACAGGCCGGACAGCACCGACAGCGCGGTACGCGCGCCGATGCCGGAAATCTTCAGCAACTGGCGGAAGGCGAAGCGCTCGGACTCGCTGAGGAAGCCATACAGATAGTGGCCGTCCTCGCGCACCGCGAAGTGCGTCAGCAGCGTCGTCTTCTCGCCGCTTCCCGGCAGGTTGTAGAAGGTGCTCATCGGCACGTCCAGCTCATAGCCGACGCCGTTCACATCGAGCACGATCTGCGGCGGGTTCTTTTCGGCGATCAGGCCGGTGAGTCTTCCGATCATGGCTTATCCGGGTACTGTATGTTCAAACAGGTTCTCATCCTATCAGCCGGCCGCCGCGAATGCGATACCCCGCCGTCGCCAGTGCCCCCAGGCCCTGGCCGCCGTGTGCGTGGCAGATGGCGCAGGCCAGCGCATCGGCCGCATCGGCGCTCGGTGCGCCGGGCAGGCTGAGCAGACGGACGACCATCTCCTGCACCTGCGTCTTCGCCGCCTTGCCATGCCCGACCACCGCCTGCTTGACCTGCAGCGCCGTGTATTCGGCGACCGGCAGGCCGCCATGCACCAGAGCGCTGATCGCGGCGCCGCGTGCCTGGCCGAGCAGCAGCGTGGACTGTGGATTGACGTTGACGAAAACCTTCTCGACAGCTGCCTGATCCGGCCGGTAGGTGGCAATGACCTCGCTGATGCCGGCGAACAGGGTGGCGATACGCTCGGGCAGTCCCTGCTTGTCGTTCGACTTGATGCAGCCGCTGGCGACATAGACGAGCTGGTTGCCGTGCTTCTCGATGACCCCAAAGCCGGTCACGCGCAGGCCAGGATCAATGCCCAGAATACGGAGCGCGCTCATTTCACCGGCCTCGCCACCAGCCAGACGCCGCCGACCGCCAGCGCCATGCCGAGCAGCGCCGCCGGTGTCAGCGTCTCGTCGAACATCGCCCAGGCGATCAGCGCCGTGGTCGGCGGCGTCAGGTAGAACAGGCTGGCGACATTGACTGCGCTGCCCGAGCGGATCAGCAGGTTGAGCAGGCTGATGGCGCCGAGCGACAGGACCAGTACCAGCCAGCCGAGGGCGAACATGAATTCGCCGGTCCATTCGACCTGATAGCCCTCGAACAGGGCGACGGCGATCGCGGTCAGCACGGCCGTCGGCACGAACTGGATCAGCGAACCGGTGCGCAGGTCGAAGCGGGCGCAGAAACGTTTCTGGTACAGCGTGCCGGCCGTGATGCCGAACAGTGCCACGACCGCCGGCCAGAGCATCGCCCCCAGTTCAGCCTCGCCGAACTTGCCGGCAACGACCAGGGCGACGCCGACAAAGCCGAGGGCCAGGCCGCCCCATTGGCGGCTGCTCACCTTCTCGTTGAGCAGCCAGCCGGAGCCGAGTGCCGTCAACAGCGGCTGCATGCCGACAACCAGCGCCGTGACGCCGGCGGGCAGGCCATGCTTGATGGCGACGAAGACGCCGCCGAGGTAGATGGCATGAACCAGCACGCCGGAAACGCCGATGTGCAGCCACTGCACGGCCTGCTTTGGCCAGGGCGCCCGGGTGGCCAGCACCACCGCCGCCATCAGGGCGATGACGAAGCCGTAACGGGTGAGCAGGAAGGACAGCGGGCCGGCATGCGGCAGGCCGTACTTGGCACCGATGAAGCCGGTGCTCCACAGGAAGACGAAGAGGAAGGGGTAGAGGCGCTGCATCGGCCGCTCAGGCGCAGGCGCCGCGGGCGTTCAGTTGCAGCTGGCGCGACAGGCGGCTGCGTCTTTCGCGCAGGCCTGGGCGTCGGCGATCGTGCACGTCTCGCGGGTGCGGTAGGTGAAGTTGATACCCTGCGGGTAGCTGCAGATCAGTCGGGCGACCTTGCCGGCCGGTGCCGCCAGCTTGATGCCGGTCGGCTTGAAGCCTTGCCACTGCCGCTCCGGCAGATCGCAGGAGACGTAGCCGTCGAACTTGCCGTCGGCCGACTCCCAGAGCGCCAGATTCTTCAGCTTGCGATAGTCGGCATAGCGAATGCAGGGATCGGTCTTGTTGGCATAGGCCATCGCGTTGTCGCTGCAATAACCGGTATACGTATATTGCAGTTCCTCCTCGCTCGGGCAGCCGTTGACCTGGGTCAGCGTGGCGAGATCGGGGCAGGACAGCTCGGTGGCAGCCACGGACAGGCTCAGCAAGGCGCCCAGTGCGCCGCACAGGGTGAATCGGTGCATCATCCAGGCTCCTTGCCGGCGCATTGCGGCTTTACTCGTCGATCACCGCGGTGGTGTAGATTTCCTGCACATCGTCCAGGCTTTCCAGCGCGTCGAGCAGCTTCTGCATCTTCACCGCGTCCTCGCCGGTGAACTCGTTCTCGGCTTCCGGCTTCATCGTCACTTCGGCGAACTCGGGCTTGAAACCGGCAGCTTCCAGGGCGTCCTTGACGGCGATGAATTCGGCCGGTGCCGTCAGCACCTCGATCGAACCGTCGTCGTTGGTTGCCACGTCCTCGGCGCCGGCCTCGATGGCGGCATCCATCAGCGCCGCCTCGTCGGTACCCGGGGCGAAGATCATCTGGCCGCAATGCTTGAACTGGAAGGCCACGCAGCCGTCGGTGCCCATATTGCCGCCGTACTTGTTGAAGGCGTGGCGCACTTCGGCCACCGTCCGCGTCTTGTTGTCGGTCAGGCAGTCGACCATGATCGCCGCGCCGCCGATGCCGTAACCCTCATAGCGGATCTCGACGTAATCGACGCCTTCGAGCTCGCCGGTGCCCTTCTTGATGGCGGTATCGATCTTGTCCTTGGGCATGTTGACGCCCTTGGCCTTGTCGACGGCGACGCGCAGGCGCGGATTGAAACTGACATCGCCGCCGCCCATCTTGGCGGCAACGGTGATTTCCTTGGCGATCTTGGAGAAGGCAGCGCCGCGCTTCTCGTCCTGGCGACCTTTACGGTGCTGGATATTGGCCCATTTGGAATGACCAGCCATGATGATTTCCCGAGTGCAAATAACGAAGAAGGCGCGATTTTACCCGGCCGACGGCTTCCCGTCAGGCCGGTATCGCCTGCTGATCGCCGTGAAATGACAAAGCACGCTCCTGGCGTTGCTAGAATGCCTGGATAATTTTTCCGCGGAGCCCTTTGCCATGTCCGACCCCCTGTATCTCGCCAAAGCCGACGACACCTACCCGGCCCTGCTGCCGCAGATGGCCAACCGTCACGGGCTGATCACCGGCGCCACCGGCACCGGCAAGACGGTGACCCTGCAGTCGATCGCCGAGCGCCTGTCGTTCGCCGGCGTGCCGGTGTTCATGGCGGACGTCAAGGGCGACCTGTCGGGCATGGGGGCGGCCGGCAATCCTTCCGAGAAGCTGTTGAAGCGCATCGCCGACCTCGGCCTCGAAGGCTTTCAGCCCTACGCCAACCCGGTCGCCTTCTGGGATGTCTTCGGCCAGGGCGGTGTGCCGGTGCGCGCCACCATTTCCGACATGGGGCCGTTGCTGCTGGCCCGCCTGCTCAACCTGAACGACACGCAGACCGGCGTGCTGCAGCTGGTGTTCAAGATCGCCGACGACCAGGGCCTGCTGCTGCTCGATCTCAAGGATCTGCGCGCCATGGTCCAGCACGTCGGCGACAACGCTGCGCAGTTCAAGACCGAATACGGCAATGTCACCACCGCCTCCATCGGCGCCATCCAGCGCGGCCTGCTGACGCTGGAGGAGCAGGGGGGCGACGTCTTCTTCGGCGAGCCGATGCTCGACATTCACGATCTGATGCAGGT
>WBUO01000152.1 GCA_008933675.1 Dechloromonas sp. | reverse complement strand
GCCTCGCTGCCAGCCGGTCGTCCGGCCACAGCGCAAAGAACAGGCGGTGGCGCGCCGCCGCAGTGCCGGCCGGTTCAGGCATGGCGTTCGACGAGCACCACGGCCTGCGCCTCGATGGCCTCCTCGCGCCCGAGATAGCCGAGCTTCTCGTTGGTCTTGCCCTTGATGTTGACGCAATCCACGCCGATGCCGAGATCGGCCGCGACATTGGCGACCATCGCTGCGGCGTGCGGCGCCAGCTTGGGCTGCTGGGCGATCAAGGTGGCATCGACATTGACCGGATGCCAGCCGCGTTCAGCCAGCAGCGCCACGGCGGCGCGCAACAGCACGCGGCTGTCGGCGCCGGCATAGCGCGGATCGGTATCGGGAAAATGCCGGCCGATGTCGCCCAAGGCGACGGCACCGAGCAGCGCATCGGTGATCGCGTGCAGCAGCGCATCGGCATCGGAATGGCCGAGCAAACCGGTGGCATGGGGAATGTCGACCCCGCCGAGGATCAGCTTGCGGCCCGCGACCAGACGATGAACGTCATAGCCCTGCCCTACCCGTAAACTCATTTGCGTGCCCTCAGGATCATCGCGGCCAGCGCCAGGTCGGCCGGATAGGTGACTTTCAGGTTGGTCGCGTCGCCGCGCACCAGTTTCGGTTTCAGGCCCATGGCCTCGATGGCGCCGGCCTCGTCGGTAACCGCCCGGGTCCCGTCCAGCGCCTGGCGCAGCAGGCCATAGCGGAACATCTGTGGTGTCTGCGCCTGCCACAGGGCGTCGCGCGGCTCGGTGGCGGCCACCCGCTGCTCGGCGTCGGCCCGCTTGATCGTATCGGCGACTGGCACGGCGAGGATGCCGCCGACCGGATCGGCAGCCAGTCCGGAGAACAGTGCCGCCAGCATGGCCTGGTCGAGACAGGGGCGAGCCGCGTCGTGCACCAGGATCCAGTCGTCGTCACTGGCCACCATGGCAGCCGCACGCAGTCCGTTACCGACACTCTCGGCCCGCGTCTCGCCGCCACAGGCGACGGTTTCCAGCTTGGCGCCGAGTTCCGACCAGTCGTAGCGCCGCCACCAGGGATCGTCCGGCGCCAGAACCACCCACACCCGCTCGATCTCAGGGCAGGCGACCAAGGCGGCCAGCGTGTGGAAAATCAGCGGCCGACCGAGCAGGTCGAGATACTGTTTCGGCTTCTCGGCGCCGAAGCGCGAACCGCTACCGGCGGCGGGAACAATTGCGAAATGGCGTGGCATGGCTTAATTTTAGCGAAGAACAAGGAGAAGAGAGGAAAGGCATGAGTTTCGTCGTCCCCGAACTGGCCGCACCGGTGGAAGCCTTTGCCACGGCACTCGGCATCGGCCTGCTGATCGGCATGGAGCGCGAGCGACGCCCGGACTCCGCTGCCGGCCTGCGCACCTTCTCGCTGGTCGCCATGCTCGGCTGCCTGTTCGCCATGCTCGGCGAGAAGAGCGGTGGCCCCTGGCTGCTCGCCGTCGGGCTGGTGGTCGTCGCCGCCGCGATGGTGGCATCCAATTTCTCGTCGCAGCAGGAAGAGCAATACCGCGGTTTCACTTCCGAGGCGGCCATCATCGTCACCTACGGCCTCGGTGCCGCCGTCTGGCTCGGCTACGCGACCCTGGCCGTGATGCTGGCCATCACCACCACCGTGCTGCTCTACTTCAAAGCCGAACTGAAGCAGTTCAGCGAACGCACGACGCCGAAGGATCTCAACTCCATCCTGCAGTTCGCTGTGCTCTCGCTGGTCATCCTGCCCATCCTGCCGAACGAGAACTTCGGTCCCTACGACGCCATCAACCCGCGCCAGGTATGGTGGATGGTGGTGCTCATTTCCGGCCTGGCGCTGGCCGGCTATCTGGCCCTGCGCATCATCGGTGCCCGCCACGGCGCCGCCCTGCTCGGCATTTTCGGCGGCCTCGCCTCGTCGACGGCGACGACGATGATGTTTTCCCGCCATGCCGCCGAACACGGCCATCTGGTGCGCATGTCGGCCATCGTCATCCTCATTGCCAACGTCATGGTAATGGTCCGTCTCGGCGTCATCGCCGGCATCGTCGCGCCGTCGATGATCGGGCCGATCGCCACCGTCTTCGCCTGCGGCATCGTCCCCGGCGTGGCCATGGCGCTGTACGGCTGGAAAATTCTCAACGATGCCGGCGACCTGCCGATGCCCGATGTCAAGAACCCGACCGAACTGAAGACCGCCGTCTCCTTCGGCCTGCTCTACGCCGTGGTCCTGCTTGCCGCCGCCTGGCTGCAGGACATCGCCGGCAACAGCGGCCTGTTCATCGTCGCCCTGGTCTCCGGCCTGACCGATGCCGACGCCAGCGTGCTGTCCACGCTGCGCATGTTCAACCTGGAGCGCGTGCTCCATGCCGATGCCGTCATCGCCGTCGCCATCGCCCTGCTCGCCAACCTGGCCTTCAAGATCGGCCTGGTGCTCAGCATCGGCGGCGCAACGCTGGCCCGCCATGCCCTGCCCGGCCTGTTCGCCATCGGCGCCGGCCTCGGCCTCGGTCTCCTGCTGGTATGAACAGATGAGCCCGTTCGACACCCGCCCGCCCGCCGTCGCCGGCATGTTCTACCCAGGCGCCCCGGCGGTGCTGCGGGCCACTGTCGATGAATTGCTGAGCGCCGCCCCGGCCGTGAGCATGGTCCGGCCCAAGGCAATCGTCGCGCCGCACGCCGGCTACATCTATTCCGGCCCGACCGCCGCCCGCATCTACGCGGCACTGGCGCCCTGGCGGCAGAGCATGCGCCGCGTCGTACTGCTCGGCCCGACCCATCGTGTCGCCGTCCGCGGGCTCGCCCTGCCCACCGTCCGCGCCTTCGCCACACCGCTCGGCACGATTCCGCTGGACGCCGTCGCCATGGCCGGACTCGACGACCTGCCGCAGGTCTGCCGCGACGATGCCGCCCACGCCCTCGAACATTCGCTGGAGGTACAGTTGCCCTTCCTGCAGCGCGCGCTCGACGAGTTCACACTGGTCCCGCTGGCCGTCGGCCACGCCGAAGCCGCCGCCGTCGCCGAAGTGCTCGATCGGCTGTGGGGCGGCGAGGAAACCCTGATCGTCATCAGCTCCGACCTGTCGCACTTCCTTCCCTACGCCACTGCGCAGCAGGTCGACAGCAACACC
This sequence comes from Dechloromonas sp., assembly GCA_008933675.1. Taxonomy (GTDB): domain Bacteria; phylum Pseudomonadota; class Gammaproteobacteria; order Burkholderiales; family Rhodocyclaceae; genus Azonexus. The sequence goes on along the minus strand of WBUO01000152.1, from coordinate 6,507 downwards.
TGCCGGCACATTCTCGCCCTCGACAGCCGCATCCATCCCGAACAGGCCTGTGGTGCCTTTCCGCTCAACGGCCTGTTGCAGGCCGCCCGGCAACGCGGCCTGCAGGCGCAGCTGATCGACCTGTGCAACTCCGGCGACACGGCCGGCGACCGTGAGCGGGTCGTCGGTTACGCCGCCTTCGCTTTTCATCCGGCAGCCCATGGATGATCTTCTCGGCCGCACCCTGCTGCGTCTCGCGCGCAATGCCATTGGCGGCCATTTCGGCCTGCCGCCGCAGCCCGTGGACGAAAGCGCCCAGCTTCAGGAATGGGCTGCCACCTTCGTCACCCTGACCCGGCACGGCGAACTGCGCGGCTGCATCGGCAGCCTTGAGGCCTGGCGGCCGCTGGCCGAGGATGTGCGTTCCAACGCCCTGGCCGCCGCCTTCCGCGACCCGCGCTTCCCGCCGCTGAGCGCCGCCGAACTGCCGCACACACGCATCGAGGTCTCGTTGCTGACGCCCGCCGAAGCACTCAGCTGCCGCGACGAGGCCGATGCTCTGAGCAAGCTGCGGCCGCACATCGACGGGGTCATCCTCAGCGCCGGCCGGCACCGCGCCACCTTCCTGCCGCAGGTCTGGGAACAACTGCCCGACCCGGCACTCTTTCTCGCCCAGCTCAAGCGCAAGGCCGGCCTGGCGGCCAGCTATTGGGGTCCGGAAGTCCGTCTGGAGCACTACACTGTAAGAAAGTGGCAGGAGGAGGAACCATGAACGTTCCCGAATCGGATCATCCCGCCCGCTGGTGGCATGCCCTGGCCGACGGCCGCATCCAGTGCGACCTCTGCCCGCGCGACTGCCAGTTGCACGAAGGCCAGCGCGGCGCCTGTTTCGTCCGCCGCATGGTCGGCGGCAAAATGCTGCTGACCACCTACGGCCGTTCCTCTGGCTTCTGCATCGACCCGATCGAGAAGAAGCCGCTCAATCACTTTCACCCGGGCAGCAGCGTCCTTTCCTTCGGCACCGCCGGCTGCAACCTGGCTTGCCGCTTCTGCCAGAACTGGGACATCTCCAAATCGAAGGACATGGATCGCCTGATGGACAGCGCCAGCCCGTCCGCCATCGCCAGCGCTGCCAGGCAGCACGGCGCCGATGCCGTGGCCTATACCTACAACGACCCGGTGATCTTCGCCGAATACGCCATCGATACCGCGCTGGCCTGTCGCCAACAAGGCGTGCGCAATGTCGCCGTCACCGCCGGCTACATCCACCCCTCCCCGGCCCGCGAGTTCTTCGCCGTGATGGATGCCGCCAACGTGGACCTCAAGGCCTTCACCGAGGATTTCTACCGAAAGCAGTGCGTTGGCCACCTGGCGCCAGTTCTCGACATGCTCGCCTGGATTCGCCACGAAACTGGCTGCTGGCTGGAAATCACCACGCTGCTGATTCCCGGCCTCAACGACAGCGCGACAGAGATCGGCGATCTGTCCGCCTGGATATACCGCGAGCTGGGACCGGATGTGCCCTTGCACTTCACTGCCTTCCATCCCGACTGGAAGCTGGACACCCTGCCGCCAACACCGCCAGCGACGCTTACCCAGGCCCGGCGCATCGCCCGCGATGCCGGCCTGCACCACGTCTACACGGGGAATGTGCACGACTCCGAAGGAGGCACCACGTTCTGCACGCACTGCCAGGCGCCGCTGATCGTCCGCGACTGGTACGAGATCCGCCACTACGACCTGAACGCCGAGGGCGCCTGCCCGCATTGCCAGACCCCGCTCGCCGGTCGCTTCGGCCGGCAACTCGGACACGCCGGCCAGGCCTTCGGCGCCCGCCGCATCCCGGTCCGCCTCGCCTCATGAACCGGCATCTGACGCTGACCACCGCACATGGCACGCTACATGGCCATCTTGAACGCCCCGACTTTCCGCGCGGTCTGGTTCTCGTCGCCCGGGTCCACCATGCGCTGGCCGACAATCTCGTTGCCGCCAACCTCGCGACCTGCGGCTACGCGATCCTCAGCATGGAGCTGCTGACCGCCCAGGAAACGCATTTCGCCGATGCAGCCCAGAACGTACCCCGCCTCAGCCAGCGCCTGCTCGACATCCTCGACCTGATCCGACTGGATGGCGACACCCAGGACCTGCCGCTCGCCATGATGGCCACAGGCGATGTGACGCCGGCAGCCATTCGCGTCGCCGCCCGGCGCGACACCCAGGTCAGCGCCCTGGCCTGCCGCGGCGGCCTGATCGACCGTGCCGGACTACAGGCATTGAAACTGCTGAGCGCCCCGTTGCTGATGTTGTTCGATGCCGACGAGGCAATCGAACAGGCCGCCTTCCAGCGCGCCCTGCCCCACCTCACGACGACCAGCGAGACACGGATACTGGCCCGCGGCGAAGATGCGACGCCGCATGTAGCAGCCTGGCTGACACGACATTTGCACAACGCACGGGAAAACTGAGCGCAGCAATCATCGGCCAGCAGTTACAATGCCGTCCGCATGTTCCGCAAGATCCGCATCCTTCTCCTGCTCCTCGTTCTGGCCACGGTTGCCCTCGGCGCCTGGCGGGCCAACAGCCGCCTGACCGCCTGGGAGCACAGCATCCACGTCGGCCTCTACCCGATTGCCGCCGACAACTCGCCGGCCACCGCCCGCTATCTGGCACAACTCGATGCGGACAGCGTCAGCGAGATCAGTCGCTGGGTGGAAGAAGAAAGCCGCCGTTACGGCAAGAGCGTGCTGCAGCCGGTCGTCCTGCGCGTCGCCCTGCCGCGCACCGTCCAGCCACCGCTGCCGCCGGAACGCCCCGGCCCCTTCGAAGCCATCCTGTGGAGCCTGCAGCTACGCTGGTGGGCATCCCGTAACGATGACATCGACGGGCCGCGGCCACATGTCCGGCTCTTCGTTCTCTATCACGATCCGGAACGCAATCCCGCCCTGCCGCATTCGACCGGCCTGAGCAAGGGACAGCTCGGCCTGATCCATGCGTTCGCCAGCCGCCAGCAACACCGCCAGAACGCCGTCATCATCGCCCACGAACTGCTGCATGTCTTCGGTGCCAGCGACAAGTACGACCCGCTCACCACGCAACCGCTCCACCCGCAAGGCTACGCCGAACCGGGCCGTTCGCCGCTGCTGCCCCAGGAAATGGCCGAAATCATGGGCGGTCGCATCCCGCTGACGGCCAGCCAGAGCGAAATACCGGACAGCCTCGCGGCGACCGTCATCGGCGTCGAGACCGCCCGCGAGATCGGCCTGCTCGGACGCTGATCCGATCTATCCGGCAACCAGTCGCCATCCCCGGCAACACGAAAACCAGACGCGCCAAGCACCGGCAAGCGCTTCTCGATGCCGGCTGCCGTCGCCGGCTGCCTCATCTCAGACCGACAGCCCCATCGGCTGGCAGTTGTCGGAAGAGCCGACGAGACGCTCGATGATCGCCCGGACACGCCCCGTGGCTTCCTGCAGCACGTGTTCGAGGCTGTCGAAATGGATGCCGTTGGCGCTGCTGCCGCGGCCGGCGGCATGGTTGGCGATGACGTTGATGGCCGCATAAGGCAGGCCGAGCTCCCGGGCGAGCACGGCCTCCGGCATGCCGGTCATGCCGACCAGATCGGCACCGTCGCGTTCGAAACGGTTGATTTCGGCAGCCGTTTCCAGGCGCGGCCCCTGGGTCGCGGCATAGACGCCGCCAAGCTTGACCGGAATGCTCAGGGCTCCTGCCGCCTCGACGATGCGCCGGCGCAGATCGGCATCGTAGGGTTCGGTAAAGTCCACGTGAGTCACCGGCGTGCCGGTCGCCTCGAAGAAGGTCGATTTCCGGCCCCAGGTGTAATCGAGAATCTGGTTCGGCACGACGATCTCGCCCGGCTGCAGGTCGCTGCGGATGCCGCCGACGGAGGCCACCGAGATGATGCCGGTTGCCTTGTGGTGATGCAGTGCCCACAGGTTGGCGCGGTAGTTGACCATGTGCGGCGCAATGGTATGGCCATAGCCGTGACGCGGCAGGAACATCGCCGGCTGTCCGCCGATCTGGCCGAAGACGATGGCCCCCGAGGGCTCGCCATAGGGCGTACGGACGACCTCGCGGTGCGAGACGTCGAGGCTGGACAGCGTGGTCAGGCCGCTGCCACCGATGATTGCCAGCATCTCCTAGGCCTCCCGCCGGAGTGCCGCGTGGGAAGCCGGCACCCCCCTGGCAGACGACGAACGAAGTGCGTGTGCAGTTAGTTTCATATCTTCCTTTCGGCCAGCAGCGAGGCCAGCGTCGCTACCGCGCCCTTGAGCGCGGGATGTGTCTTGCGAATCTGCGCCAGATCGGCGGCAGTGTCTTCCAGCTTGCGGTACAACGCATTGCGCCGTTCGGCATGGAACGGCAGGTCGCGCAGGGTCTTGCCGGCATGGTAACCGACCAGCGTGTCGCGACCGATATCCTTGGCCTGCCAGGGAATCACCGTGCGATCGACAAGATGCAGAGCGCTCACCGTCGGCAGGCTGGCTGCCAGTTCGGCGACCAGCCGGTGCAACTTCTCGCGGTAGGCGATGACGGCCTGTCCGGCATCGCTGAGCTGCGCCCCGGTGATCCCGGACGGCGCCCCCATCAGCCAGCAGACAACGGTTTCCGGTGCGAATTCGCTGATGATCTGGCGCTGGCTTGCATCGACTGCCGTCAGATCGACGGCAAGAAACCGGACATCCTGTCCCGCGGTGCGTGCCTGCGCGGCAGCCAGGCATTCCGTCAAGGCATCGAGAACGAGCACCGACAGGCCGCACGCCGCCAGCGCCTGCGTCGAAAACCCCGGACCACAACCGATCTCCAGAACCCGCCGGCCGGGAACCTGTGCGGCCATCCAGTCGTAATCGCCGCGCTTGACGTAACGCTCGCCTTCCGCCACCCAGTAGCCGAGGAAATCGCTGACGCCGGCACCGCTCATCCAGCTTCCTTCATGGCATAGATGGCGGGCAGATTGCGCCAGGCACCATCGACATCCATGCCGAAACCGAAGACGAAACGGTCGGGCACCGGCAAGCCGACGAAATCGGCGGCAATCGGCTTGTTCTTGCCGTTCTGCTTGTCGGTAAACACAGCCAGCAGCACCTCGGCCGCACCAAGCCGCATCAGGCTTTCCTTGACCGCAGCCAGCGTCACGCCCTCATCGAGGATGTCATCGACAACCAGCACGGTCCGTCCCTTGACCGAAGTCCATGGTGCCATGCGCCAGGATATCTTGCCTCCCTGTGTCTCCGGCCCGTAGCGCGTGGCATGCAGATAGTCGAAATCGAGCGGGAAATCGAGCTTCGGCAGCAGTTGGCCACAGAAGATCACGCCACCGGTCATCACGCACAGCACCAGCGGATTCTTGTCGGCCAGACGCTCACGGATGCGTCCGGCGACTTCACAAAAGGCGCTCTGCACGGCAGATTCGCTGTGGATCAGTTCGGCATTGGCCAGCAGGTCACGGGCTTTTTGCGGCTCCATTCAGTTGCGCTCCAGGCTGTTCAGATAGGCGGTGAAATCGGCACCGACTTCCGGATGGCGCTGGCCGAAGACGACCATTGCCTGCAGGTAGCCGAGCTTTGAGCCGCAATCGTAACGGGTGCCGGCATAACGATAGGCGAGGACCTGTTCCTCGGAAAGCAGCGAGGCGATGCCATCGGTCAGCTGGATCTCGCCGCCGGAACCCGGCTTGACGTTCTCCAGATGATGGAAGATGCGCGGCGTCAGGATGTAGCGGCCGACGACGGCGAGCGTGGACGGCGCATCTTCAGGCTTCGGCTTCTCGACGATGGCGCCGATCTGCTCAACGCGATCGGCTACCGGCCGGGCGTCGACGATGCCGTAGCTCTTGGTGTCGGCACGCGGCACATCCTGCACGCCAAGCACCGAACAACGGTAGTAATCGTAGGTATCCGTCATCTGCTTCATGACCGCCGGCCGGCCATCGAGCAGATCGTCGGCAAGAATCACCGCAAACGGCTCGTCACCGATCACCGGCTTGGCGCACAGCACCGCGTGACCGAGACCGAGCGCTTCGGCCTGGCGGATGTAGATGCAGTTGATGTTCTTCGGGATCATGCTGCGCACGAAATCGAGCATCTCGTTCTTGCCGCGCGCCGCCAGTTCGGTTTCCAGTTCATAGGCCTTGTCGAAATGATCCTCGATAGCCCGCTTGGAGCGACCGGTGACGAAGACCATGTCCGTGATGCCGGCCTCCACCGCTTCCTCGACGGCGTACTGGATCAGCGGCTTGTCGACGATGGGCAGCATCTCCTTCGGGCTGGCCTTGGTGGCGGGCAGGAAGCGGGTCCCCATGCCAGCGACCGGAAAAACAGCTTTTCTGACTTTTTTCATCGTTCGACTCCCTTTTCAAGCATTGCCATCAATTGTGACTCATCGATCACCGGAACACCGAGTTCCAGCGCCTTGTCCAGCTTCGAGCCGGCTTCCTCGCCGGCCACCAGGTAATCCGTTTTCTTCGATACCGAGCCGCTGACCTTGCCGCCGGCCGCCTCGATCATGTCC
>WBUO01000151.1 GCA_008933675.1 Dechloromonas sp. | reverse complement strand
GGTGCCACACGCCCTGGGCATTCATGTAGGTGTAGTCGAGACAGTTATGGTCGGCCAGATCGGCCGGCGCCTGCGGCACGCCGCAGCGGGCCAGGTAGGCCGGGCTGCCGCAGATCTTGCGGCGGATCGGCGCCAAGCGCCGGGCGACCAGGTTCAGGCCCGGCTCCGGGGCGATGCGCAGGGCCAGGTCGTAGCCCTCCTCGACCAGGTCGACCAGGCGGTCGCTGATCGTCATGTCCACCGACAGGTCGGGATACTGGGCCATGAAGTCGGCCAGCGCCGGCGCCACGTGCAGCGTGCTGAACGCCACCGGGGCGCTGAATTTCAGCTTGCCGCGCGGCTCGCGGTGCAGGCTGCCGATGGTGTTGTCGGCCTGGGCCAGCTCGTCGAGGATGCGGTCGCAATGCTCGAAATAGGCCTCGCCGACTTCGGTCAGGCTGAGCCGCCGGGTACTGCGCTGCAGCAGGCGGACGCCGAGTTCCGCCTCGAGGCGGGCCACCGACTTGCTGACCCGCGACTTGGAAATGCCCAGGCGGGCCGCCGCGCCGGAGAAACTGCGCGCCTTGACCACCTGGGCGAACAGCAGCATGTCGTTGATGTTCTGCATGGCGAAGCCAATTGTTATCGAAATGGAAACAGTTTTATTCAAACTCGCCGGCTTATCAAGCTGCCGGCCTGCCACTACCATGCCCAGTCTTCACAACCACCTTGGACAGACAATCCAAAACATAGAAAAAATCGATTAAATGCAACAGACTAACCTGATCATCAGCGAATCGGATTTCATTCGCCTGATGGCTACCCAGCCGCCTCCCGACCTGCGCGCCGAACTTGAGCGCGCCATTGTTGTTCCCAACGATTTAATGCAAGCCGGCATTGTCACCATGGGTTCGCGCGTGCGCTATGCCGAGAGCGCCACCGGCCATAGCCGCGAGGTCGAGATCGTCTTTCCCGACGAAGCCGACCCCGCGCTCGGCAAGGTCTCGGTCTTCGCGCCCGTCGGGGCGGCGCTGATCGGCCTCTCGGTCGGCCAGGCGATCGACTGGGACTTTCCGGGCAGCAGCCGCCGCCTGACCGTCGTCGAGGTCATCCAGCCCGCCGCCGGCGACTACAAGACACCGCAACACTGAGCATTCAAGGGAGACCCGTTTCGTGCGCTACACGTCATTTGAACAATTCATCAACCAGGTAGCCGCCCGAAACCCCGGCCAACCCGAGTTCCTGCAGGCCGTCACCGAGGTCATCGAGAGCCTCTGGCCGTACATCGAGCAGCATCCCCGCTACGCCGAGCACGGCCTGCTCGACCGCCTGGTCGAGCCGGAGCGCATCATCATGTTCCGCGTCTGCTGGGTGGACGACCACGGCAACGTGCAGGTCAATCGCGGCTACCGCATCCAGCACTCGTCGGCGATCGGCCCGTACAAGGGCGGCATCCGCTTCCACCCGTCGGTCAATCTGTCCATCCTCAAGTTCCTCGCCTTCGAGCAGACCTTCAAGAACGCGCTGACCACGCTGCCGATGGGCGGCGGCAAGGGCGGCTCCGACTTCGACCCGAAGGGGCGCAGCCCGGGTGAAGTGATGCGCTTCTGCCAGGCCTTCGTCAGCGAGCTGTTCCGCCACATCGGCAGCGACACCGACGTGCCGGCCGGCGACATCGGCGTCGGCGGCCGCGAAGTCGGCTTCATGGCCGGCATGATGAAAAAGCTGTCGAACCGCGCCGACTGCGTGTTCACCGGCAAGGGCCTGGCCTTCGGCGGCTCGCTGATCCGCCCGGAAGCCACCGGCTACGGCACCGTCTATTTCGCCGAGCAGATGCTCGCCCAGCAGGGCTGCAGCTTCGCCGGCCGGCGCGTCAGCGTCTCCGGCGCCGGCAACGTCGCCCAGTACGCCGTGGAAAAGGCCATGGCGCTCGGCGCCAAGGTCGTCACCGTCTCTGACTCAAGCGGCACCGTCGTCGACAACGACGGCTTCACGCCGGAGAAGCTGGCCGAGCTGATGGAGGTGAAGAACCACCTGTACGGCCGGGTCAGCGACTACGCCCAGCGCGTCAAGGCCAACTTCCTGCCCGGCGTCCGCCCCTGGCACGTGCCGGTGGACATCGCCCTGCCCTGCGCGACGCAGAACGAACTCGACGGCGACGATGCGCGCACCCTGGTGAACAACGGCGTGATCTGCGTCGCCGAAGGCGCCAACATGCCGTCCACGGCAACTGCCGTGAAGGTCTTCGAGGAAGCCGGCGTGCTCTACGCCCCGGGCAAGGCAAGCAATGCCGGCGGCGTCGCCACCTCCGGCCTGGAGATGAGCCAGAACGCGATGCGCCTGGCCTGGCAACGCGACGAGGTCGATGCCCGCCTGCACGAGATCATGTGCAACATCCACGAGGCCTGCCTGCGCTACGGCCGCGGCCCCGACGGCAAGGTCAGCTATGTGAACGGCGCCAACATCGCCGGCTTCGTCAAGGTGGCCGAGGCGATGCAGGCGCAAGGCGTCATCTGAGGAGCCGACGATGTTTCCCGAATTCCGCGAACTGATCAGCGAACTGAAGACCAGCAACCGCTACTTCCACAAACGCTTCGACCAGCACAACGAACTGGATCAGCGCATTAAGCTGATCGAGGCCCGCCTCGAACCCGGCACGCACGACGAGATCGAGGTCATGAAGAAGCAGAAGCTGGCGATCAAGGACGAGCTTTACGAACTGCTCAAGCGGGTCAACCTGGAACGCCAAGCGTCCTGAACAAGCGGACGGGTTAAAGGCTGAAAGCGGCAGGTGCTCCATCGCGGAGCACCTGTTCATTTTTGTAGCAGACGACCGGGCAACATCCGGCTCAACATGCCATCGCGCAACAGCGCATGCTTCAGGGCGCCGGCCACATGCAGGGCGATCAATCCCGCACCGCCCCACACCGCCAGCCAGTGGATTTGCTTGAACAGGCCGTTCAGCGTCTCGTCCGGCCAGCCGGCCTTGGGCAGTTCAAGGCCGAAGAATTTCAGCGCAAAGGGCGTAAACGACGAGGCCAGGTAGCCGGCGAGCGGCGCCACCAGCAGGAACAGGTAGAGGCCGACGTGCGTCGCCCTGGCCAGCCAGGCTTCCCAGCCCGTAACCGGCGACGGCGGCGCCGGATGGCGCTGCCGCCAGGCCAGGCGGATCAGCACCAGCAGCAATGCCAGCAGGCCAAGCGACTTGTGCAGGCCGTAGGCGGCGCTGCGTTCGGCGCCCTTGGGCAGGTCGGTCATCGTCCAGCCAAGCCACAGCAACCAGACGATCAGGACGGCCTGCGCCCAGTGCAGCAGGATGGCCGGCACGGTGTAGCGCGGCCCGTTCATCGGATGCTGACGCCCCAGGGCAGTTCGCCGACGGCGATGTCGCGCAGCTTTTCGAAGCGTCCGGTATCGATGACCGAAACGCTGTTCGAGCGCCCATTGGCGACGTAGAGCTTACCGCCGTCCGGCGTCAGCGCCATGTTCCACGGCCGCTTGCCGACCGCCACCGTCGCCGTCACCGTGTTGCTGGCGACATCGATGGCCATCACCGAGGCGTCACGGCCATTCGAAACGAAGACGCGCTTGCCGTCCGGATGGACGGCGATCCCGTTCGGATACTGCCCGGCGGCAATCTCGGCAATCGCCTGCCGGCGGGCGACATCGATCGCATAGACCTTGCCGGCCAGCTCGCAGGCGACATAGGCACGGCTGCCGTCAGGCGTGAAGCCGATGCCGCGCGGCCGCTTGCCGACGGCAATGCTGGCCACCTGGCGCTGCGCCGCCACATCGATCACATCGACCTGCTCGGCCTCCTCGGCGCTGACGTAGAGCCAGCGGCCGTCCGGGCTGAACACCGCGTGCTCCGGGTTCTTGCCGTGCACCTGGATGCGCGCCAGTTCCTTGCCCTGCGGCGCACTGAGCAGCACGACGCTGTTGTCGTCCTCGACGGCCACCGCCAGCAGCTTGCCATCGGCCGACAGGCTGACGCCCTCCGGCGAATCGCCGACCGCCACGCTGCGTTCGAGCGTGCCGGCGGCGCTGTCGACGATCAGCAGGCGGCCGGTCTTGCCGTCGGTCAGGTAAAGCCGGCCGCCCCCCGTGGCAATGCCGCGCGGCCGCTGGCCGATGGCGAATTCGCCGCGCTTCTCGTCGCTGGCGGTGTCGATGATGCTGATGCTGGCGGTCTTCTCGTTCGGTACGTAGGCCAGCGGTTCGGCGATGGCGCCGGCGGCGAACAGGGCCGCCAGCAGGGGGAGCAAGGAGCGCATGGTGACCTCAGGCAGCGTGGTGGGTGATGCCGTACTGGCGGAAGATGGCGGCGATGCTGCCGTCGCGCTTGAGCTCTGCCAGTGCGGCAGCCAGTGCTTCCGCCAGCGGCTGCTCCTCGGCCTTGACGGCCATGCCGAGCGGCCAGCTGTCGACCTTCAGTTCGGCGAACTTGGCGCTGTCGAGAACGACCTGCTGCTGTCCCTTGATCGCCGCTTCCAGCTCGGCCCGCGGCGCCAGCACGGCGGCGATGCTGCCGGCCGCCAGGGCCTGGCCGGCCTCGGCGACGGTGGTGAAATGCACGACGTTCTCGCGCAGCCGGCCATTCAGCGCGCCGAGCAGGAAGGAATCCGCCAGCGAGGCGGTTTCGACGCCGATCTTCTCGCGGGTGAACACTTCCAGCGCCACCGCCGCCGAGCCGGACAGCGCCGGCACGCGCTGCGGATTGCGCGCCACGGCCAGGGTTTCGCGATGGTAGGCGCCGAAGATGCGGACCTTGTCGTTGGCCCGCGCCAGCACCTCGTCGACCGGCACGTGCAGCATCACGTCGGCCGGCTGGGTGCCGAGGTAGTGGCCTTTCCAGACCATGTTGCGCAGGTCGTCGTTCATGTCCTCGTCGGCATTGAAGCCGACGATTTCGGCGGCCAGGCCCATGCGGGCTGCGATGGCGCGGCCGATGTCGGCATCGATGCCCTTGCCGCCGCGCAGCGAGTACGGCGGAAAGTCGTTATACACGGCGATGCGCAGACTGCCGCGCCGGCGCACGGTTTCCAGCGCGTCGGCGACGGCCGGCAGGGCCAGGCACAGGGGCAGCGCGGCGAGCGCCTTCAGGCAGCGGCGGCGATCATTCTTCATGGACGGTCTCCAGCCAGGCACGGATCGCCCACATCGCCTCCTGGGGCAGGATGCCCTCGAACGGCGGCATGTAGACGCGGCCGTCACGCACGGCACCCTTGCGGATGCGCTGCAGGAACACCTCGTCGCCTTCGTCGCCCTTGGGCAGGTAGCGCAGGTCCGGCGCGATGCCGCCGGAAACCCCGCCCAGGCCGTGACAGCGGGCGCAGTTCTGGTTGTAGGCGGAATCGCCGATGCGGATCGCCGTCTTGTCCTGGCGGTAGGGATTGGCCGCCTGCCAGTCGGCGCCGAGGTTCTTCAGGCCGGTGGTATCGACTGCCTGCGGTACCACGTCGCCGTGGGCATGGGCTGCCGGCGTCTGGACGGCAAGCAGAAGGGCGGCAAGCAGCGCGGCAAGTGATGGGATTGAGTGCTTCACGGGGTCTCCTTTGATGAATGCGAATGACAGCTTGTGGATGACCTGCCTGCAAAGCCTGTGCCAGATACCGGGGACAATGGATGACGACGCGCGCCGAACGACACGGCCAAGGCGGCTGTCAAAGCATCACAACCTGGCACGGCATTTGCACGAAGGTTTGCGGAGTTGTTCAGCGCATTGCTTATAAAATGGGCAGGTGCTACGTTATGAAGCAGCAAAAACTACAAAAATGCACCCTGGGTAGCAGGAGGAGAGATGGGACAAATTCAAATGCTGACCGGCTTGCACGGTCCGCGTCTGCAGGAAGCACGGCAGATATTCTTCGATCGCGGCGAACTGCCGGCGGGTTTGATCGACCCGGTCATCCTGCGTTCCTGGGAACGCTGCCGGCGCTTCGGCCTGACCGAGGTGCACGCCCTGCCCGGCGTCGAATCGCTCGACCGGGTGGCGCTGAAGACAGAGCAGATGCGCAACCGCTGCCTGCTGCAGCAGGTACGCCCGATCATGGAACATGTTTACGAGCAGATCCGCGAATCGGGCAGCATGGTCATCCTGGCCGACGCCAACGGCCTGCTGCTGGAAACGGTCGGCGATCCCGACTTCGTCGATCGTGCCGACCGCGTCGCCCTCGCCCCCGGTGCCTCGTGGGATGAGAACCAGCGCGGCACCAACGCCATCGGCACGGCGCTTTCCGAGGAGCGCCCGGTGGAAGTGCTGGGTGCCGAGCATTTCCTGGAGCACAACAATTTCCTGACCTGCTGCGCCAGCCCGATCTTCGGCCCGGATGGCTCGCTGATCGGCGTCCTCGACATCTCCGGCGACTATCGCGCAACGCAGCGGCACACGCTCGGCCTCGCCCGCCTGTCGTCGGCCCTCGCCGAAAAACGCCTGTTCGAATCGGCGCATGCCGGCGACATCATCGTCTGCTTCCATGGCCGTGCCGACTATCTGGGCAGCCCGAAGGAAGGCCTGGCGGCCGTGACGCCGGACGGCCAGGTGCTGGCCATCAACTGCAACGGCCTGGAAATCCTCGGCATCCGGCGTGTCGATGCGGTGCGCCGCGATTTCTCGATGGTCTTCGAAAGCAATCTGGCAGCGCTGATCGATCGCCAGCGACAGAACCCGCAAGGCCATACCGAACTCGCCGTCAATGGCCGGCGCATCAGCCTGCAGTTGCGCGGCCGCCTGCCCTTGCCGAACGTCGCCGGCCGCGTCTTCGACGAACCGCCGGCCGTTGCCCGCCCGGTCAAGCGCCCCGAGCCGGCCGGCCGGCCGCCGTTGACGCTGGACACGCTGAACACCGGCGACACCCGCCTGCAGGCTGCCATCGACCGTGCGGCGCATCCTCGGGCGCGACATCCCGATCATGATCCAGGGCGAATCCGGTGCCGGCAAGGAGATGTTCGCCAAGGCCTTCCATAACAGCGGTCCGCGCCACGAAGCGCCCTTCGTCGCGCTGAACTGCGCCTCCATCCCGGAAACCCTGATCGAATCGGAACTCTTCGGTTACCAGGGCGGCGCCTTTACCGGCGCGCGCAAGGAAGGCGCCCCGGGCAAGATCCAGCAGGCGCACGGCGGCACGCTGTTCCTCGACGAAATCGGCGACATGCCGCTCAACCTGCAGGCCCGCCTGCTGCGCGTGCTGCAGGAACGCTGCGTGACGCCGCTGGGCAGCACGCGGGCGATCCAGGTCGACATCTCGCTGGTCTGCGCCACCCACCGCAAGCTGCGCGAGGAAGTGGCCAACGGCAGCTTCCGCGAGGATCTGTATTACCGCCTGAACGGCATGAGCGTCACCCTGCCCGCCCTGCGCGAACGTGACGACATCCGCCAGCTGGTGGCGCGTATCGCTGCCGATGAGGTCCGCGAGCGTGGTCCGGTACGCTTTTCCGAAGGCGCCTTGCAGGCCATCGAACACTACGACTGGCCGGGCAATATCCGCCAGCTGTTCAACGTGATCCGCGTTGCCATCGCTCTTCTCGACGACGGCGAGAACCTGATCTGCGAGTGCCACCTGCCCGAGGAACTGTTCGAGGCGCCGCTGCCGCCGGCTGCCATCGGTTCGGGAGCCCAGTGGGCGGCAGCACCGCCCGACCACCCGACCTGCAGCCTCGAGGAAATCGGCCGCCAGGTCGCCCAGCGGGCGCTGGAAGCGGCCAACGGCAACGTCTCGGCCGCCGCCCGGCAGCTGGGTATCAGCCGCAACACGCTGTACCGCAAGCTCGGCCGGCTCTAGGCGCGACGGCAGGCAGGCGGACTGGCGGCCGGAAGACGTTCGGCCTGGACCGTAGCGGCGGAATTCCGCATCACTGGCGTAACGTGTAGCGGAGCCTCCGGGGGTTGCCTCCGCCCCCCCCCGGAGGCCCGGGAGGCGGAGAACGGGCGACGGCTACCCGGGCGCTTGCCGGGTGAGTGGCCCGCCGCCCGGATCAGGCGACTCAGACCTTGTACTGGGCAACCACCTCTTGCATGTGCCGGGCCAGCTGGGCCAGTTCGCCGGCCGTATCGGAGGTCGCATGCGATGCCGAGCTGTTCTCTTCCGACATCTGGGCGATGTGCTCGACCTGCTGGGCAATGCTGGTGCTGGCCATGCTCTGCTCGCGAATCGCATCGCTGATGTCGCCCACCATGTTCACCGCCTGCCGCGAGCTGCTACCGATGGCCTGGATCGCCTGGTTGGCCTGCTCCGCACGTTCCACACCCTGCTCGACGCGGCTGACGACCATCTGGATGCCCTGCACGGCCGACTGCGCGCTGCTCTGCATTTCGGTAATGGTGCCGGCAATTTCCTGCGTCGATTGCGTGGTCCTTTCGGCGAGCTTGCGCACCTCGTCGGCGACCACGGCAAATCCCCGTCCCTGCTCGCCGGCCCGCGCCGCTTCGATCGCCGCGTTGAGGGCCAGCAGATTGGTCTGATCGGCGACATCCTTGATCACCGAAACGACGTGGTTGATGCGCTCGCTCTGCTGTTCCAGACGGGCGATCTGTTCCGAGGCGGTACGCACGGTTTCGGCAATGCCGTTGATGCCGACCACGGTCTGGCCGATGATCGCCTCGCCCTGCGCAGCCTGTTCGCCGGAGGAGACCGACAGGTCGTTGGCTTCCTTGGCACGGTCGGCGACATGGTTGATGCTCACCGTCATCTGCTCGACGGTGGCGGCCATGCTCGATGCCGCCTCGCTTTGCTGCGACGAGGCGATCGACATCTGGTCGGAGGCGGTCGCCACCCGGCTGGCGGCACCGTTCACCGCCTGGGTATGTTGCGAGATTTCCCGCAGGCTGCCCTGCAGGCGATCGAGCAGACGATTGAAGGCGCTGGCTGCCTGGGCGACTTCGTCGTTGCGGCCGACCGGCAGCCGGCCGGTGAAATCGAGCGACGACTCGATGCGCGCGAACATGTCGACCATGCCGCCCAGCGAATTCTTCACGTGGCGGAACAGCAGGTAGCCCATCACGCTGGTCAGTCCGGTCGCCAGGACAATCACCACGATGGCGACGAACAGGCCGCTGGAGTAGGCTGCCGCCGCTTCCTTGCCGCGTTCCCCGGCCAGTGTTTCATTGAACCGGGCGTGCGCCTCGAGATTTTCCGCCAGGTTCTTCGATACGACGGCCGCCTGGACCATGCCGGCCTTGGCCTTGTCCGGTTGCCCGGCCTTGGTCGCCGACAGCGCCGTATCGAGCAGCGGATAGTATTCCTGCACCAGCTTCTTGCTGGTTTCCAGGAGTTGCCTGTCCTTGTCGTCGCTGATCAGCTTCTCGTAATCGCCGAGCTGCTGCTGCAGATCCTGCTTGGCGGCGGCGATGCGCTTTTCGAACTCCGGCCGCTGGTCGTCGTTGCTGACCAGGTAACCGAGCACGGCAATGCGCAGGCGGAGGAAACTGCTTTCGATGTTGCCGACCTTGCGGATGCTCGGAATGGAATTTTCGTTGGCATAGGCCAGATCGGCATTGATCACGCTCATCTGACGCAAGCCGAAGACACCGACGACGAGCAGGCCGACGATGGCCACCAGAATGAGAACTGCCAAGCGCTTGGCAATGGTCATCTTCATTTCTCCATGGGTAAATTGATTGTTATCAGCTTGCAGATGATAGCCGCCGGCCGGGGAAAACAAGGCACCGGCGCAAGCGCAACGAACAGGGAAACGGCAAGTGTTGTGCCAAAGCCGCAAAATTGCTGCCCAGAACGCCGCAAGCCGTCATCCGGCCGCCGATTCCCGCCCGGGGGGGGGGCGGCAACACGGGGGGAGAAC
>WBUO01000150.1 GCA_008933675.1 Dechloromonas sp. | reverse complement strand
CGATGCGCTTTTCCTCGGCCTTGGCGAGGCGGTGGAAGGCGGCCACCAGGTTGGCTTCCCAGGCTTCGTCGCCCATGGTGATCGACTGGCGCAGGGCCTCGCATTCGAGCATGACGCGGGTGCGGGTGATGTCCTCGAAATCTTCGAGCGACACGGGCGCGACGCGGAAGCCGCGCTGCCCCTGGCTGACCACCAGGGCGTCGGAGATGAGCAGGGAGAGCGCTTCGCGCAGGGTGCCGGCGCCGACGCCGTAGTCGTCCTTCAGGTGCTCGACGCGCAGCTTCTCGCCAGGGCCCAGGCGGCCTTCGATGATGTCCCGGCGCAGGGCGCGGTAGGCCGATTCGACCAGGGTTTTCGGGCTGGCAGCGGGGGCGTCGGCGGCAGTGGGGTTGTTCATGATGTTCGGTTAAATGGTTGGGCCAGGTAGGCGGATTCTAACGCGCCGGAATGGATTTTCGGTTGAATTAAAAAATCTCGAGAAAAAGCGTTGACATCGAGATTGAACGAAAATATCGTAATGGTAAATCGGTTGCATGGCAGCGATGCCGTGACGGCCACATTCAAAAGAGAAGAGGAGCAGACAAATGGCAATGACTGGAGTACTTCGCCCGGGACACATTCAGATGAAGGTTCTCGATCTGGCGGAAAGCATCGATTTCTACGCGAACGTGATCGGCCTGCAGGACATGGGCCGCGATGCCCAGGGCCGGGCCTATTTCAAGGCCTGGGACGAGCGCGATCACCACAGCGTGATCCTGCGTCAGGCCGACACCGCCGGCATCGACTTCTTCGCCTTCAAGGTCGATAGCGATGCGACGCTGGCCAGGCTGGAGAAGGATCTCAATGCCTACGGCGTCGCCACCCGCCGCATCCCGGCCGGCGAACTGCTGGAAACCGGCGAGCGCGTGCGCTTCACGCTGCCCACCGGCCACGATATCGAGCTCTATGCCCACAAGACTTCGGTCGGCAACGGCATGAGCGACGTCAATCCGGAAGCCTGGACGCCGGCCGCCGAAAAGGGCATCGCCCCGATCCGTCTCGACCACTGCCTGCTCTACGGACCGGACATCGAGAAGGCGCAGGCCATCTTCACCGATGTGCTGGGCTTCTATCTGGTCGAGCACATCCAGCTCGAGGACGGCAAGACCGACCTGGCGATCTGGCTGTCGGCCTCGATCAAGGCGCACGACATCGCCTTCGTCCGCCATCCGGAGCCGGGCAAGCTGCACCACGTGTCCTTCCTGCTCGAAAGCTGGGAGAAGGTGCTGCGCGCTGCCGACATCATGTCGATGAACCGCGTTTCCATCGACATCGGCCCGACCCGCCACGGCGTCACCCGCGGCACGACGATTTACGCCTTCGATCCGAACGGCAACCGTTTCGAGACCTTCTGCGGCGGTTACCAGTGCTATCCGGACCAGAAGCCGATCAAGTGGACGATGGATGAGGTCGGCGCCGCCGTCTTCTATCACGACCGCAAGCTCAACGACCGCTTCCTGAGCGTGGTCAGCTGATGCAGGTCGCCGCCGGCATTCCGGGCATCACCGCCGAGGCGGCCGCGGCCGCCTGCAGTGCGGCGGTGGCACATGCCGCCGCCCGCGGCTGGCGGATCAACGTCGCCGTCGTCGATCGCGGCGGCAACCTGATGGCCTTCCTGCGCCAGCCGGGCGCCTTCATCCATTCGATCCAGATCGCCATCGACAAGGCCTACACCTCGGCCAGCTTCGGTTTTCCGACCAAGGCCTGGATGGGGGCGATCGGCCACGACGACGGCATGAAGTTCGGTTTTTCCAACCAGCCGCGGCTGATCGTCTTCGGCGGCGGCCTGCCGGTGCCGGGCGAGGGCGGCGAGTGGCTCGGCGGCATCGGGGTTTCCGGTGCCTCGGAAGCCGAGGACGAGGAATGCGCCCGGGCCGGCCTGGCTGCCATCGGCCTGGCCTGAGCGATCACGCAAGAACAGCAACCCCAACAAGGACAACGAGGAAATGAAACAGATCCTGAATTTCATCAACGGCGAGTTCGTCGCCACCGGCAAGCAGTTCGAGAAGCGCACGCCGCTCGACAACAGCCTGATCGGCATGGTCCATGAAGCCGGCAAGGCCGAGGTCGATGCCGCCGTCGCCGCCGCCCGCGCCGCCCTGGAAGGGCCGTGGGGCAGGATGACCGTCGTCGAGCGCACCGACATCCTGAACAGGGTGGCCGACGAGATCACCCGCCGCTTCGACGAATTCCTTGAAGCCGAATGCGCCGACACCGGCAAGCCGAAGAGTCTCGCCTCGCACATCGACATCCCGCGCGGTGCGGCCAATTTCAAGATCTTCGCCGACGTGATCAAGAACGCGCCGACCGAGTTCTTCGAAATGGCGACGCCGGACGGCAAGGGCGCCATCAACTACGCCATGCGCCGCCCGGTTGGCGTCGTCGGCGTCGTCTGCCCGTGGAACCTGCCGCTGCTGCTGATGACCTGGAAGGTCGGCCCGGCGCTGGCCTGCGGCAACGCCGTGGTCGTCAAACCCTCCGAAGAAACGCCGTCAACCGCAACCTTGCTCGGCGAGGTGATGAATGCCTGCGGTGTGCCGAAGGGCGTCTACAACGTCGTGCATGGCTTCGGCCCGAATTCGGCCGGCGAATTCCTGACCACCAACCAGGGGGTCAACGCCATCACCTTCACCGGCGAGACGCGCACCGGTGCGGCGATCATGAAGGCCGCCGCCGACGGCGCCCGGCCGGTATCGCTGGAAATGGGCGGCAAGAACCCGGCCATCGTCTTCGCCGATGCCAACCTCGATGTCGCCATCGAGGCCACGATCCGTTCCTGCTTCTCCAACTGCGGCCAGGTCTGCCTGGGCACCGAGCGCGTCTATGTCGAGCGGCCGTTCTTCGACACTTTCGTCGCCGCCCTGAAGGCCGGGGCCGAGAAGCTGAAGCTCGGCGTGCCGGGCGATCCGTCCGCCAACATGGGGCCGCTGGTCAGCCAGGAGCACCGCGACAAGGTGCTCTCCTACTACAGGAAGGCGGTCGAAGAGGGCGCCACCGTCGTCACCGGCGGCGGCATTCCCGAGATGCCGGGCGAGCTGGCCAACGGCGCCTGGGTGCAGCCGACCATCTGGACCGGGCTGGACGACAACGCCGCCGTGGTGCGCGAGGAAATCTTCGGGCCCTGTACGACGGTGATGCCCTTCGACAGCGAAGAGGAAGTCATCCGCCGCGCCAACGACACGACCTACGGTCTGGCCGCCTCGGTGTTCACCCAGGACGTCAATCGCGCCCATCGCGTCGCCGGCCGCATCGAAGCCGGTCTGGTCTGGGTCAACAGCTGGTTCCTGCGCGACCTGCGCACGCCCTTCGGCGGCGCCAAGCAGTCCGGCATCGGCCGCGAGGGTGGCGTGCATTCGCTCGAGTTCTACACCGAACTCAAGAACGTCTGCATCAAGCTGTAAGGCAAGGGCCGCATGACTGCAAACTCTCCCGAGATCGGCCGGCAGATCGTCGCCGGCGGCATCAGCACCAACTACCACGAATCCGGTAGCGGGGCGCCGGTGCTGCTGATCCACGGTTCCGGGCCGGGTGTCACCGCCTGGGCCAACTGGCGGCTGGTGCTGCCGGAACTGGGCAAGACCTGCCGGGCGATCGCGCCGGACATGGTCGGCTTCGGTTTCACCGAGCGGCCGGCCGGCATCGCGTACGGCATGGACGGCTGGGTGGCGCACGCCATCGGCCTGCTCGACGCGCTGGGCATAGCCCAGGCCGACCTGGTCGGCAATTCCTTCGGCGGTGCCATCGCGCTGGCGCTGGCCATCCGCCATCCGCAGCGGGTGCGCCGGCTGGTGCTGATGGGCAGCGTCGGCGTGCCCTTCGCGATCACGCCGGAACTGGATGCGGTCTGGGGTTACCAGCCGTCGCTGTCGGCGATGCGCGGCCTGCTCGACATCTTCGCCCACGACCGCAGCCTGGTCACCGACGAGCTGGCCGAGCTGCGTTACCAGGCGAGCATCCGCCCCGGCTTCCAGGAGTCGTTCGCTGCCATGTTTCCGGCCCCGCGCCAGCGCTGGGTCGATGCCATGGCCAGCAGCGAGGCCGACATCCGGGCGATCCGCCACAGGACGCTGATCATCCACGGCCGCGACGACCGGGTCATCCCGATGACCAATTCGCTGACGCTGAGTCGCTGGATCGACGACTCGCAGCTGCACGTTTTCGGCCGTTGCGGCCACTGGGTGCAGATCGAACACAGCGCCGATTTCAACCATCTGGTCGGCCATTTCCTGGCCGGCTGATACGAGGAAAAAACGATGGAACAGGCACAAATCAAACAACTGGGCGACGAGCTGTATACCGCCCTGAGCACCGGCCAGACGGTCAGCCCGCTGAGCTCGCGCGGCTTCGACATCACGATCGAGGACGCCTACCACATCCAGCAGCAGATGCTGGCGCGCCGCCTGGAGAAGGGCGAGAAGGTCATCGGCAAGAAGATCGGCGTGACCAGCGCCGCGGTGATGAACATGCTCGGCGTGCATCAGCCGGACTTCGGCTACCTGCTCGACGGCATGGTCTACAACGAGGGCGAGTCGATTCCGATGGACACGCTGATCCAGCCCAAGGCCGAAGGCGAGATCGCCTTCCTGATGAAGAAGGACCTGATGGGGCCGGGCGTCACCGCCGCCGACGTGCTGGCCGCCACGGCCGGCGTCATGGCCTGCTTCGAGATCGTCGATTCTCGCATCACCGACTGGAAGATCAAGATCCAGGACACCGTCGCCGACAACGCCTCCTGCGGCGTCTTCGTGCTCGGCGACAAGCTGGTGCCGATCGACCAGGTCGATCTGGGATTGTGCGGCATGGTGCTCGAGAAGAACGGCGAGATCGTCGTCACCGGTGCCGGTGCGGCGACCATGGGCCACCCGGTCAATGCCATGGTCTGGCTGGCCAACACCCTGGGCCGCCTGGGCATTCCGCTGAAGGCCGGCGACATCGTGCTGTCCGGCGCCATGGGTGCCATGGTGCCGGTGGTCAAGGGCGACAGCCTGCGCGTCACCATCGGCGGCATCGGCGGCTGCTCGGTGCGCTTCGTCTGAGGCCGACGATGGATCTCCTGATCAACGGCAAGACTGCACTGGTGACCGGCTCGACCGCCGGCATCGGCTTCGCCATCGCCGCCGAGCTGGCGCGCGAGGGGGCGGCCGTGGTCATCAACGGCCGTCAGCAGGCCGGCGTCGATGCGGCGCTCGGCCGCCTGCGCCAGCAGGTGCCGGGAGCGCGGGTCAGCGGCGTCGCCGCCGACCTGGCCGGTGCCGCCGGTTGTGAGGCGCTGTTCGCTGCCTGCCCGCAGGCCGACATCGTTGTGAACAACCTCGGCATCTTCGATCCGGCGCCCTTCGAGGCCATCGCCGACTGCGAGTGGCAGCGCTTCTTCGACACCAATGTGATGAGCGGCGTGCGCGTCGCCCGTCAATACCTGCCGGCGATGAAGGCTGCCAACTGGGGCCGCATCGTCTTCATCTCCAGCGAATCCGGCATCAACACACCGGGCGAGATGGTGCATTACGGCATGACCAAGTCGGCCCAGCTGGCCGTTTCCCGCGGTCTGGCGCAGAGCTGTGCCGGCACGGGCGTCACGGTCAATGCCGTGCTGCCCGGGCCGACCCGTTCCGAGGGCGTCGCCGACTTCTTCGCCAAGCTGGCCGCCGAATCCGGCGTCAGCCTTGCCGAGATGGAACGCCGCTTTTTCGCCGAAGGCCGGCCGACCTCCATCCTCAAAAGAATGATCGACCCCGCCGAAGTGGCGGCGCTGGTCGCCTACGTCTGCAGCGCCCGTGCCTCGGCCACTACCGGTGCCGCGCTGCGCGTCGAAGGCGGCGTGGTGTCGACGATTTGTTGAGTCCGGGAACAAAGGAGAACAGCCATGGCACGCCTCGACCCCCTGCCCATCGATAGCACTCCGGAACTGGCGGAGGAATTCGCCTTTTTCGAGCGCACGCTCGGCTTCGTGCCGAACAGCCTGCTGACCATGGCGCATCGTCCGGGCCTGGCCAAGGGGCTGATCGCCCTGAGTCGCGGTGTGTATGACCCGAAAGGCGAAGTCGATCTCGGCCTGAAACGTCTGATCGGCCATGTGGCCAGCATGGCCGCCGGCTGCATGTATTGCCGGGCGCATACGGCGACCAGTGCGCTGCGCCACGGCGTGGCGGCGGACAAGCTGGCGGCCGTCGCCGAGTACCGGACCAATCCGCTGTTTTCCGACGCGGAACGGGCTGCGCTCGATTTTGCGCTGGCCGCCGCCAGCGTCCCGAATGACGTGACCGATGAATGCTTTGCCCGCTTGAAGGCGTTCTGGAGCGCCGGCCAGATCGTCGAGATTCTCGCCGTGATCGCGCTGTTCGGCTTCTTCAATCGCTGGAACGACTCGCTGGCCACGACGCTCGAGGCGGAGCCTCACGAAACTGCGCGCCAGGTGCTGGGCCGGACAGGCTGGCAACTTGGTAAACATGAACCCAATCAGAAGGATGAAATCCGATGAAAAAAATCAAATGTGCGTTGATCGGCCCCGGCAATATCGGTACCGACCTGCTCTACAAACTCAAGCGCAGCCCCTTCCTGGAGCCGGCCTGGATGGTCGGTATCGACCCGGAATCCGAGGGCCTCAAGCGCGCCGCCGAGATGGGCCTGAAGGTCACCGCCGGCGGTGTCGACGGCCTGCTGCCGCACGTGCTGGAAGACAACGTCCAGATCGCCTTCGACGCGACCTCGGCCTACGTCCATGCCGAGAACAGCCGCAAGCTCAATGAGCTCGGCGTGCTGATGATCGACCTGACGCCGGCCGCCATCGGCCCCTACTGCGTGCCGCCGGTCAATCTGAAGGAGCACGTCGGCAAGCGCGAGATGAACGTGAACATGGTCACCTGCGGTGGCCAGGCCACCATTCCCATGGTTGCCGCCGTCTCCCGCGTACAGAAGGTCAAGTACGGCGAAATCGTCGCCACCGTTTCCTCCAAGTCGGCCGGTCCGGGTACTCGCAAGAACATCGACGAGTTCACCCGGACCACCGCCGGCGCTGTCGAGAAGGTCGGCGGGGCGGAGAAGGGCAAGGCGATCATCATCATCAACCCGGCCGAGCCGCCGCTGATCATGCGCGACACCGTGCATTGCCTGACCGAGACGACGCCCGACCAGGCGGCGATCACCGAATCCATCCACGCGATGATCAAGGAAGTGCAGAAGTACGTGCCGGGTTACCGCCTGGTCAACGGCCCGGTGTTCGACGGCAACCGCGTTTCCGTGTTCATGGAAGTGCAGGGCCTCGGCGACTTCCTGCCGACCTACGCCGGCAATCTCGACATCATGACCGCCGCCGGTGCGCGTACCGCCGAGATGTTCGCCGAAGAAATGATCAAGGGCACGCTCAAGCTCGAGCCGGTCCGCGCCTGAGGAGAAAAGAGATGACACTTAAAGGCAAGAAAATCACCGTCCACGACATGACCCTGCGTGACGGCATGCATCCCAAGCGTCACCTGATGACGCTGCAACAGATGGTCTCCATCGCCACCGGCCTCGATGAAGCCGGCATTCCGCTGATCGAGGTCACCCACGGCGACGGCCTCGGCGGCTCCTCGGTGAACTACGGCTTCCCGGCGCACACCGACGAGGAATACCTCGGCGCCGTCATTCCCCGGATGAAGCAGGCCAAGGTCTCGGCCCTGCTGCTGCCCGGCATCGGTACCGTCGATCACCTGAAGATGGCGCGCGATCTGGGCGTCAACACCATCCGCGTCGCCACCCACTGCACCGAGGCCGATGTCTCCGAGCAGCACATCACGATGGCGCGCAAGCTGGAGATGGACACCGTCGGCTTCCTGATGATGGCCCACATGAACAGCCCGGAAGGTCTGGTCAAGCAGGCCAGGCTGATGGAAGGCTATGGCGCCAACTGCATCTACGTCACCGACTCGGCCGGCCACCTGCTGCCGGAGACGGTCAAGGCCCGCC
This sequence comes from Dechloromonas sp., assembly GCA_008933675.1. Classification (GTDB taxonomy): domain Bacteria; phylum Pseudomonadota; class Gammaproteobacteria; order Burkholderiales; family Rhodocyclaceae; genus Azonexus. Next base: position 1,804 of record WBUO01000150.1, on the reverse strand, counting down.
TCAGTGCCGTGCGTGACGCGCTGAAGCCGGAAACCGAACTCGGCTTCCACGGCCACCACAACCTGGCGATGGGCGTCGCCAACTCCATCGCCGCCATCGAAGTCGGCGCCAACCGCATCGACGCCGCCGCTGCCGGCCTCGGCGCCGGTGCCGGCAACACGCCGATGGAAGTCTTCATCGCCGTGTGCAGCCTGATGGGCATCGAGACCGGCGTCGATGTGGCCAGGATCACCGACGTCGCCGAAGACCTGGTGGTGCCGATCATGGACTTCCCGATCCGCATCGACCGCGACGCGCTGACCCTCGGTTACGCCGGCGTCTATGGTTCCTTCCTGCTCTTCGCCAAGCGGGCGAGTGCCAAGTACGGCGTGCCGGCCCGCGAAATCCTCGTCGAACTGGGCCGGCGCGGCATGGTCGGCGGCCAGGAAGACATGATCGAAGACACCGCCATCACCATGGCGCGCGAACGGGGGCTGCTGGCATGAAACTGAACTGCAAGACCATCGCCGAACTGGCCGAACTGCTGGAAAACGCCGAGCTGCAGGCGCACGACGTCGTCAAGATCACCGATGCCCATCCGGACATGGACTGGGACGACGCCTATGCCATCCAGAACGAGATCCTTCGCCGCAAGCTGGCGCGCGGCAACCGCGTGGTCGGCCTCAAGTGCGGCCTGACCTCGCATGCCAAGATGAAGCAGATGGGCGTCGAGACGCCGTGCTTCGGCTTCCTCGTCGACTACTTCACGGTGGCCGACGGCGGCGAGGTGAAGATCAGGGAACTGATCCATCCCAAGGTCGAACCGGAAATCGTCTTCGTGCTGAAGAAGGCGCTGAGCGGGCCGGGCTGCCATGTCGGCGCGGTGCTCGATGCCACCGATTTCGTCATGCCCGGCATCGAGGTCATCGACTCGCGCTACCGCGACTTCAAGTTCGACCTGAAGAGCGTCATCGCCGACAACTGCTCGTCGTCGCGCTATGCGCTGGGCGGCATGGCGGTGCCGGTGGCCGGGCTCGACCTGCGCACGCTGGGTGTCGTCATGGAGAAGAACGGCCAGATCGTGTCGATCGGTGCCGGTGCCGCGGTGCTCGGCCATCCGGCCGCCGCCATCGCCATGCTGGCCAACCACCTGGGCGCCCGCGGCGAGAGCATTCCGGCCGGCACGATGATCCTCTCCGGCGGCGTCACCGAGGCCGTCTCGGTGGCCGCCGGCGACCACGTCAATCTGCGCATCCAGTCCCTGGGTGGCGTCAGCCTCAAGTTCGTCTGATACGGGGAGAACGGCGATGCCTTTCGCACAGATCTACCTGATCGAGGGCCGGACCGACGAGCAGAAGAAGCTGCTCATCGAGAAGGTCAGCGCCGCCATGGCCGAGGCGCTGGGCGCCCCGCTGGAGAACACGCGGGTGTGGATCCAGGACGTGCCCAAGGGACAGTGGGGAATCGGCGGCAAGACCGCCAGGGACCTGGGGCGCTAGCCGGAAACACGGACGGGAGCAGCGATTCGCAACGGCCGCAGGGCCGCCGTTTCAGGGCTCCCGTTTCAATACCTTCCGGGTATTCACGGTGACATCAAAGGGTATTGGACGGTATTGCCCGTCCTCGACCATAGTGACGTCAGTATAAAAATATCGAGATTTTTTGCGGTTGCATGAACGGCCAGAGAGCCCGCAGCCGCAGGAGACAAAGCAAGTCGGGGGTGGGCACGGCGTGCCCGCCTCAAAAGGAGGATGTATATGCGGCGGATATCTGCCACAGGACAATTGCCGCTCGCCGGCAATGCCCGACATGTCCGGCGCCTGGC
>WBUO01000513.1 GCA_008933675.1 Dechloromonas sp. | reverse complement strand
CTGGAAGGACGGTGCGAGGTTTTGGGTAAGCGGGGTAGCGCCTTTTTGAAGGTTTCGGGCTGCACCTAAGACAAACGCATTTCAAATGTTGCATGTTTAAGGTCTTGGCTTTTGGTCGGACGTGATCACGCTCGGGCTATGGTATGGTCGGATATTCGCGGTAGCGTATGACGGACGCGTTGAAGCCCGATGCAGGGGAGGAAGCGGCCGAGGGTGTGGTCGCAAAAAAGAAGCCCGAATCTGGGCGAGGCTACATGCAGAGGGCCTCTACCATCCTAAAGGCTTGGAGAGACGGTGCGGTAAAATCGGAAGAGGAGGGCTCAAAGAAAGATATTCTTTTGATGCTCCATAACGCGATGGTCATGGAAAAGGCTCGGATCAGGTATACCGACGTGGCGCGGATTCGTCTGCTTCTGGCGTGCAGAGCTAGTGAAAGCTCGGCGGTTCAATTGGCCGAGCTACTGCTGATATCAAAGCAGACTCGGCGGCAGTGGTTTGGGGACGGTATGGTTGCCTGGCTGGAAATGGCGGTGCAACGATACCTGGGGCCAGACTACCATGAAGGAGGCGATTGCCCGGTATGGGTAAGGGAAAAGTCGCTGATCACGCCAAAGGACATCGAATGGATAGAGGTGGAGTATCTCCAAGAGCCCGTTGGCCAGCGTCAGGTCAGGGCCGTTGCGTCGAAGCTCAGAAATAAGGCGAAAGGCGCAGGCCGGGAACACTTGGCAAACATCAGCTATGTGACCGTCTGGTATTATACTCGGCACCTTAAGCAGTTCGTGAAGACGAACGATAACGAGATTCCTGAACGGACCGAAGGTCGGCGGAAATGGATTCCTGATCCGTTGCGTGAGAAAAAGCCGGCGGCCAAATCACTCCCGGCGCTCAACGTTGACGCAGAAAAGAAGGTGGCCGTGCGGAAGCCACGACCCAAGAGACCGCCCGCGAAAGATGTGTCGACGTCACGGCCGGACGTGCCGGTGCCTGAAGTGGTCAAGGACGATGGAGAAGCGTTTTAGTGGTCTCATGGTCTCGGGTGGCCATTTCAGGAGGTCGACCAATGTGGGGCGTGCCAAGGTAGCTGCTGCCCAGAGTTTTTTTCGTGCCCGCGCCGTCAAAGGCTAGCGCTAACGTGGGACAACCATTGTCCCAGGCTGGTGCTACACTGATTGCCTACTAGTCCTCAACAGAAAGGTAGCAGCTATTCCGGTGGCAACCACCTCAACCCATGAAAACCCGTCATCACAAACCCAAGACGCGAATCGACGACAAGGCGCTCGAACTAGCCAACGCAGTCGATTCTGCCCTCTCGGTGTCAGGCGAAATCAATTACCACACGGCATCGCACACCTTGCGGGAAATCAAAGCCCTCGCGCGTAGCGTATTGCGCAACGCAAAAGCTGTGCGCTGAGCCATTCTCCCAGGGGCGCTCTCTTCGTTGTGCCGTCATGAACTCACTGCCCATGAAAACGACAAAACCCATCTCCGTGCATCATCGTCGCCTCGCAGCCGGACTGGAACGCCAAGTCGGGCACTTGCGGCGATCAATTCTGCTCCTAGACCGTGTCGATCCAGAAATCTATCGCGCAGGCCGGAGCCTATTTTCGAGCGACCTCGGCTTAGCGCTGTGGTTGAGTGAACCCGCGCGGTCGCTCGGAGGTAGAGTTCCACTCTCGATCATGCGAACTAAGAAGGGGCGAGCGAAGGTCAAAGACGTTCTCGTTGCGCTTGCACATGGATTGTTCGTCTAGTCGTCGACCCGCTATCACCTTTTACGTTTTCGCCAGCGACCGGAGCAGCAACGTTCAGTGTGGGATGGTTACGGGGGGTGATGAA
>WBUO01000149.1 GCA_008933675.1 Dechloromonas sp. | reverse complement strand
GCCATGCTCGAGGCGGAATCGCTCTGCGCACTGGCGCTGACCGAAATCTGCCGGCTCGAACTGGCCAGTTGCTCGGCCGCCGAACGCAAGGCCTGGACGTCGCTCTGGATGCGTCCGAGCATCTGGCGCAACGATGCCGCCATTTCGTTGAAGGCGCGGCCGGCCGCATGCAGTTCGTCGTGCCCCTCGGTATTGAACTCGACCGTCAGGTCGCCGTCGGCCAGGCGGTGGGCGCCGCGCGAGAACACCTCGACACTGGCGATGACCGAATAGTAGGTGCCGACGCCGAGATAGCCGACCAGGCCCATGACCACGATCGAGACGCCCAGATTGAAGGCCAGGCTGCGCTGTGCCGCTGCCCGCCGTGCTTCCAGTTGCTGCTCGAACTGCGGAATCAGGGTTTCGAACATGATCTTGTAGCCCAGATCGATGACCTGCGTGGTCAGCGCAAAATACTCCTGGGGCGGCGTCGCGAACTTCTCGCCGAGAATGTCCTCGCGCACCAGAGCGAAGATCTTCTCCGCCCCGCCAGCGAACTCGGCGGTCGGCCCCGCCAGCGCCGCCTGCAGGCCCGGTGCGAAACGCACGACCTTGGCCAGGTTCTCGTTCTGCGCACGCAGCGTGCCGGACATCTGGGCAATCAGCGAGGAAATGTCGATGCGCATCTGCGGCGTCAACTCCTTGCGCGTCAGCACGCCGGTGCCGCGCGCCCGGGTGATGCCGAGCGGTTCGAGCATGGCCGGCATCTTGGTGACCACCGTATCCATGAAATAGTAGGTATCCATGACCGGATCAAGCGTCAGTTGCGTGGCATCGGCAACCTCGACCATGAACACCAGCAGGCGCTCGATCATTTCGCTGTGACGCTTGATGTTTTCCGCCGCCGGCCAGCCCAGACCGTCGCGCCGGATCACCTGCCAGTCCTGGGTGATCCGGCTCCACGCCGGGGCCACCCGCAAGGCCGGGGACAATGCCGCAGCGACCTCGGCAACGGTGGCCTCCACCTCCTTTTCCTTGCCGGCCCGACGTTCCTTCATGGCCTCGTTGCCATTGAGCACACCGGAGGACAGACCGCGGTGCTGCTGCATGCCCTGGGCCAGGCGATTCAGTGGCTTCAGCATCTGCAGGCCGGCCAGTTCCTGCTCGGCCGTGTCGATATCGCGCTTCAGGTTGAGATAGACGTTGGCCAGAAGCACCAGCATGACCAAGGCAATGGCAAAACCCAGCAGAAAGAACTTGCTGGTGTAGCGCAACCTGTTCATCAGCAGGGTGGCTGGCAGGAAGAATGTTCGCATCACGACCCCCTCGGGGAAAGACCTGACTTATAGAAATGTTTTAACTGACAATATCGCCAAAATCACGCAACTTCCTGTAGGCATATCAAAATTCGGACAGAGCGCTACCTCCTGACATGTCCGGCAAGCCAGCTCACACGCGCCCGCTCCGCAATCTCCTGTAAGAAATGGCGCCGCCAACCGACAAACACACAGCCCCCCCCACAAAGCCCACCGGGCATACCTTCTTTAAAGGCTATTCCATACGACTTCGCAAGGACCGCGCAGTTCCATCCGTCAAGACAGGAGCCGGCAACCGCGGCAGCAAGGCAGATGATGGATCGACCGGCCATTCGTGAAGCGGTACGATGCAGCACCATGCATGAGAAACATTTGAACGCCGACAGCAGCCCGCTGATCGACCAGGATTTCCTTGCCGTCACCCGACGCGACATGGTCAAGTTCGCCCATCTGCAACTGCGCGACGCCAGCCAGGCCGAAGATGTCGTCCAGGAGGCGCTGGTAGCCGCCCTCGACAATGCCGGCGGATTTGCCGGGCGCGCAGCCCTGAAGACCTGGATTTTCGGCATCCTGAAAAACAAGATCGTCGACCTGATCCGCCAGCAGGCAAGGACTACCAACGTTTCAGCGCTCTCCCGCGAAGAGGAGAATCTGGATCAGACCTTCGACACGCTGTTCAAGGCCAACGCCCACTGGACGCCGGGTGCCCGCCCGCGCGACTGGGGCGACCCGGAGGAAAGCCTGCGCCAGCAGCGCTTCTGGGATGTTTTCGACGCCTGCCTCAAGCACCTGCCGGAGAACACTGCGCGCGTCTTCATGATGCGCGAGTTCCTCGAATTCGAAACCCCGGAAGTCTGTCGCGAACTGAGCATCAGCGTCAGCAACTGCAACGTCATCCTGCACCGGGCCCGCAACGGCCTGCTCCGCTGCCTGGAGAAAAACTGGTTTGCCCCGGGGGAACACCCATGCTGAGCTGCAAGGAAGTCACCCACCTGCTGTCCGAAGGCCAGGACCGCAAGCTCACCCTGGGCGAGAAGGTGCAACTCGAGATGCACCTGGCCATCTGCCATGGCTGCCGCAACTTCCGCAGCCAGATGGATTTCCTGCGCGAAGCCTGCCGGCGCTACGTCGCCGATCGTCAACGCGGCGATGACTGAGCGCTGACGAAGAAGGGCCGCCCGCGGCGGCCCTTGAACGACAGCAGTCCGGCTCACTCGAGCGTTGCGATGTACTCGGCGACAGCATGCGTCTCGAGTTCCGACAGCTTGCTGGCGATGGTGTGCATGACCGCATTGTCGTTGGTCCGCTCGCGCTTGTTGAACTGCTTGATCTGGTCCTCGATGTAGCGCGGGTGCTGACCGGCAAGGCGCGGCAACTGTGGCGTGCCGAGTCCCTTTTCACCGTGGCAGCTGGCGCAGCTGGGCAGACCGGTGAACTGGTTGCCGCGCTTGAAGATGTAGCTGCCGACAGCCAGCAACTCGGCATCGCGACCGCGCCGGGGACCGACCTGCTTGGCTTCGAAGAAGGCACCCAGCGCCTTCATCTCGGCCGGCGTCAGTTCCTCGGACTGCGGCTTCATGGTGTCGCTCTTGCGCTTGCCGGACTTGAAATCGGCCAGCTGGCGGGCAATGTATTCGGAATGCTGGCCGGCAAGGCGCGGGAAGACCGGACTGGCCGACTCGCCCTCCAGGCCGTGGCAAAGGAAGCAGCGACCGCCGACGATTTCCTCGGCGCGCGCCAGTTCCTCCGGTGTCACCGCCAGTGCCGGCAGGCTCAGGCCGGCCAGCATGGCCAGGCTCAGGATGGATTTGCGATTCAATTGGATACCCCTTTTATCTCTCGAGAACAGCTTGTTCATCATTAAATAGTAATTCGCTTACACTAGGCTTTCAATCAAAGGTGCTGCCGCCTGCCGGGCAGGATGGCGCCGTCATGACACCCTGAACCGGGAGACAAAATGAACCGTCGCCGCTTTCTCCAGAGCACCACCGCCCTCGCCGCCCTGAGCGCGGTCGAATTCGCCCCCTGGCACCGGATCGGCGCCTTTGCCAGGGAGCTCGACGATTTCGTGCGCGGCCCGGCGATCAAGGATCACCCACTGCGCCAGATCTCGAAGCATGTCTGGATGATCCATTCGCCCGACGGTTTCCCGACCCCGGAAAACCAGGGAATGATGTGCAACATCACCTTCGTCGATACCGCCCGGGGCCTGGTCGTCGTCGATAGCGGCGCTTCGGTGCAGATCGGCGAGATGGCCATCCGGCAGATCCGGAAGCAGTTCGCCAAACCGGTCGTCGCCATCATCAACACCCATTACCACGGCGACCACTGGCTGGGCAACGACGCCTTCGCCGCCGCCTACAAGGATGTGGCGATCCACGCCCATCCCGGCACCATCGCCGAGATCCAGGGCCTGCAGGGCAAGATGTGGCAGACGCTGATGGAACAATGGACCAACCAGGCGACCATGGGCACGCGCATCGTTCCGCCGACGTTGCCACTGGCCCATGGCCAGGAACTCCGGTTCGGCGATGTGACCCTGCGCATGCACCACTACGGCAAGGCCCACACCCCATACGACATCTGCGTCGAGGTCGTCGAAGACAAGCTGACCTGCATCGGCGATGTTGCCATGGACCGGCGCATCGCCAACATGGACGACGGCTCCTACCTCGGTTCGCTGGCCGCCTACGACCAGCTGGAGAAGAACGCCGCCAGCAAGATCTGGCTGCCCGGCCACGGCCAGCCGTCGGCCGACGTACTGGCCTGGAATCGCGGCATGTTCGAAGGCATCTACCGGACCTGCGAACAGGCGGTCAAGGACGGCCTGCCGATGGAGGAAGCCAAGACCCTGGTCATCAAGGATCCGCGCGTTGCCAGCCGGGCACGCGAGACCAAGGGTTTCGACACCAACATCGGCAAGTACGTCAGCCTCGCCTATCTCGAAGCGGAAGCTGCCGCCTTCTGAACGCCGGCCCCGGCCGACAGTCGAAAAGACACCCCCAACCCCGGAGAAGGAGACACCATGCGCCAGATTCCCATCCTCACCCTGGCCCTGCTGCCGGCCATCGCCCTCGCTGAAGAGCCCTGGGGCAAGGTCGATCGCAGCAGCGCCCCGGCCATGCACGAAAAGGCCTGCGTCAGCTGCCATGTCCGCATGTATGGCGGCGATGGCAGCAAGATGTACACCCGCGACGGCCGCCTGCTGTCCACCAAACTCGACCTGCTGCAACGCGTCACCTCATGCAATGCCCAGGTCAGCGCCGGCTGGTTCCCGGAAGAGGAAGGCGCCGTCGCCGCCTGGCTCAACGACAAGTACTACCATTTCAAGGAATGACGGCGTCCATCTCCCTGGCGCTGCTGTTTGGCGCCCTGCTCGCCGGCCAGGCAGCGGCAGCCGACCTGCCGGCCGCTGCCGATCTGCGCAGCGAAGCTGCCAGCGCGGCGCGCAGCGGCCAGCCCCTGGTCGTCCTCTACAGCCGCTCCGACTGCCGCTACTGCGAAAGCGTACGCAAGGATTACCTGCACCCCCTGCAGACAAGTGCCGCGCACCGCGGCGTCGTCGTCCGCCAGATCAATCAGGACAGCGACCGGCCCCTGCGCGGATTCCAGGGCCAGAGCGTCACGCACGCCGGCTTCGCGGCCGGGGAGAAAATCAGGTTGGTGCCGGTCGTCGCCTTCTACGGCCCGGACGGGCGCCAGCTGGCGCCGCCCATCGTCGGGGCGCGCATTGCCGACTACTACCAGAGCTATCTCGACGAGGCGCTGGAACAGTCGGCACAGGCCCTGCGCCGGCGCTGACCGCTCAGGCGGCCGGCCTTCTTCCGGGGAAGTTCATCGTGCCGGCCACCAGCAACCAGATCACGGCCAGCACAGCGCAGGCGGCAAACACGGCGCCGTCGCCGAAACGCTGGGCAAGCGCCCCGCCGGCGGCGCCGCCGACGAACAGGCCGATCGCCTGCGTCGTGTTGTAGACGCCGAGCGCCGCCCCTTTGGCTGCCGGCGGCGCCGTCCGGGAAACCAGCGAGGGCAGCGTCGCTTCGAGGATGTTGAAGGCGACGAAGAACAGCATCAGGCACAGCGCCAGACCGGCCAGTCCCTGACCGAAGAAGTAGAGGCCGAACTGCACCAGCGCGACAAGCGCGATGGCGGCTCGGAAAACCGGCCGCATCCGGTCCTTCTTCTCGGCGGCGATGATTGCCGGCACCATGATCACGAAGGAAACCAGCACCGCCGGCAGATAAACCTTCCAGTGCTCCGGCGCCGGCAGCCCGCCATGGGTGATCAGGGCGTGCGGCAGGACCACGAACATGGCCATCTGGATCATGTGCAGGGTGCCGATGCCGAGATTCAGCTTCAGCAGATCGCGATCGGCCAGCACCTGGCGCAGGGGCAGGCGACCGTGGCCGGCCGGCCGTGGAGCGGCCGGCACGACCTTGAGCAGGACGACGATGGCCAGCCCGGCCAGTACCCCGGTCAGCACGAACAGCCCCTCCATGCCGATCCAGCCATAGAGCAGCGGCGCACCGACCAGCGACAGCGCGAAAACGAGGCCGATCGAGGAGCCGATCATGGCCATCACCTTGGTCCGGTGTTCCTCGCGCGTCAGGTCGGCGGCCAGCGCCGTGACCGCCGCCGAAATGGCACCGGCCCCCTGCAACACGCGGCCGACGATCATCCAGAGCATGTCCGGCGCCCAGGCCGCGACAAAGCTGCCGATGACGAACAGCAGCAGGCCGAAGACGATCACCGGCTTGCGCCCCCAGCGATCGGAGGCGATACCGAAGGGAATCTGGAACACCGCCTGGGTCAGGCCGTAGGCCCCGAGCGCCAGGCCGACCAGGGTCAGGTCGTTGCCGCCGGGCAGGGTCGGCGCATACACGGCAAAGACCGGCAGGATCAGGAACAGCCCGAGCATGCGCAGGCCGAAGATGGAGGCCAGTGAAGCGCCGACGCGGCGCTCCTGCGGACTCATGCGATCGCTTGGGGAAGACATGGATTCGTTATTTTTGCACTGCAACGGAGAGGCCGAATAGTAGCAGGTTTGCCCCTCCCGACCTCCCGCCCGGAGGCCGGGGAATATCGGCATTTGCTTGATATTGCAGGGCAGCAGTCAAGGACCGGCAGGCCAGCGCCTTACACGAGAAAGCAGGCCGGCGGCACTGATCACGACAACGGAAGAAAAACCTGCAAAGCTGTATTTTCATACAGCATTTCGTGCAAAAACAGCGGGTTTTCCGTATAGTTCCCCTCTCCCAACACACAACAGAACAGCGATGGAAACCCTCCGCATCCGCGGCGCGCGCACCCACAATCTGAAGAACATCAACCTCGACCTGCCGCGCGACCAGTTGATCGTCATCACCGGCCTGTCCGGTTCCGGCAAGTCGTCGCTGGCCTTCGACACGCTGTACGCCGAGGGGCAGCGGCGCTACGTCGAGTCGCTGTCGGCCTACGCCCGGCAGTTCCTGCAGCTGATGGAAAAGCCCGATGTCGACCTGATCGAGGGACTGAGCCCGGCCATTTCCATCGAACAGAAGGCGACCAGCCACAATCCGCGCTCGACGGTCGGCACCGTCACCGAAATCCACGACTACCTGCGCCTGTTGTACGCCCGCGCCGGCACGCCCTACTGCCCCGAGCACGACAAACCGCTGGAAGCGCAGACCGTGTCGCAGATGGTCGATACCGTGCTGGCGCTGCCGGCCGAGACCAAGCTGATGATCCTGGCGCCGGTGGTGGCCAATCGCAAGGGCGAGCAGCTCGACCTGTTCACCGAACTGCGCGCCCAGGGTTTCGCCCGCGTCCGCGTCGATGGCACGGTGTACGAGATCGACGCGGTGCCGAAGCTGGCCAAGGCGCAGAAGCACACCGTCGATGTCGTCGTCGACCGGCTGAAGGTGCGCGACGACATGCGCCAGCGCCTGGCCGAGTCGTTCGAGACGGCGCTGCGCCATGCCGACGGCCGGGCGGTGGCGCTGGAGATGGACAGCAATGTCGAGCACCTGTTCTCGGCCAAGTTCGCCTGCCCGGTCTGCTCCTACGCGCTGCAGGAACTGGAGCCGCGCCTCTTTTCCTTCAACAACCCGATGGGCGCCTGCCCGAAGTGCGACGGCCTCGGCGTCATCCAGTTCTTCGACCCGAAGCGCGTCGTCACCGCGCCGACCGCCTCGCTGGCCGCCGGCGCCATCCGCGGCTGGGACAAGAAGAACCAGTTCTACTTCCAGATCATCGAATCGCTGGCCGAGCACTACGGCTTCTCGGTCGATACGCCGTGGACCGACTTGCCCGAGGACATCCGCCAGCTGATCCTGTACGGCTCCGGCAGCACTGCCATCAACTTCCGCTACGCCAACGAGAAGGGCACGCGCTTCGACCGCAGTCATACCTTCGAGGGCATCATCCCCAATCTCGAACGGCGCTACCGCGGCAGCGATTCCAACGCCGTGCGCGAGGAACTGGCCAAGTACATCAGCAACTCGACCTGCCCGACCTGCAGCGGCACCCGCCTGCGCGTCGAGGCCCGCCACGTGCGAGTGGGCACTCACACGCTGCACGAGATCAGCCGCCTGCCGCTGGGCGAGGCGCGCAACTACTTCAACAGCCTGACGTTGCCCGGCCACAAGGCGCAGATCGCCGACAAGATCCTCAAGGAAATCACCGCCCGCCTGTCTTTCCTGATCAACGTCGGCCTCGACTACCTGTGCCTGGAACGCTCGGCCGAGACGCTGTCCGGCGGCGAGGCGCAGCGCATCCGCCTGGCCTCGCAGATCGGCTCCGGCCTGACCGGCGTCATGTACGTGCTGGATGAACCGTCGATCGGCCTGCACCAGCGCGACAACGACCGCCTGCTGCAGACGCTGCGCAACCTGCGCGACATGGGCAACACCGTGCTCGTCGTCGAGCATGACGAGGACGCCATCCGCAGCGCCGACTACGTCGTCGACATCGGCCCCGGCGCCGGGGTGCACGGCGGCCATGTGGTCGCCGCCGGCACGCCGGCCGAAGTCGCCGCCAACCCGGCCTCGATGACCGGCGACTACCTTGCCGGCCGCCGTGCCATCGCCGCCCCGGCCAAGCGCCGGCCGGCGAACCCGGACAAGCAACTGAAAGTGGTCGGCGCCTACGGCAACAACCTGCGCGATGTCACGCTGGAAATTCCCGGCGGGCTGTTCACCTGCATCACCGGCGTCTCCGGCTCGGGCAAGTCGACGCTGATCAACGACACGCTGTACGCCGCGGCGGCCAAGCACCTGTACGGCTCGACGACGGAACCGGCGCCGCACAAGGAGATTGTCGGCCTCGACCTGTTCGACAAGGTGATCAACGTCGACCAGGCGCCGATCGGCCGCACGCCGCGCTCCAACCCGGCGACCTACACCGGCCTGCTGACGCCGATCCGCGAACTGTTCGCCCAGGTGCCGGAAGCCCGCGTCCGCGGCTACGGTCCCGGCCGCTTTTCCTTCAACGTCAAGGGCGGGCGCTGCGAGGCCTGCCAGGGCGACGGCATGATCAAGGTCGAGATGCACTTCCTGCCCGACATCTACGTGCCCTGCGACGTCTGCCACGGCAAGCGCTACAACCGCGAAACGCTGGAAGTCCAGTACAAGGGCAAGACCATCCACGACGTGCTCGGCATGACGGTCGAGCAGGCACGCGAATTCTTCGACCCGGTGCCGGTCGTCGCGCGCAAGCTGCAGACCCTGGTCGATGTCGGCCTCAGTTACATCACGCTCGGCCAGAGCGCGACGACGCTGTCCGGCGGCGAGGCGCAGCGGGTGAAACTGGCGCTCGAACTGTCCAAGCGCGACACCGGCCGCACGCTGTACATCCTCGACGAGCCGACCACCGGCCTGCACTTCCAGGACATCGAGCTGCTGCTCGCCGTGCTGCAGCGCCTGGCGGCGCACGGCAACACCATCGTCGTCATCGAGCACAACCTCGACGTGATCAAGACCGCCGACTGGATCGTCGACCTCGGCCCCGAAGGCGGAGCCGGCGGCGGCCGCATCCTGGCCGCCGGCACGCCGGAGCAGGTGGCCAAGTGCAAGACCAGCCATACCGGACGCTTCCTCAAACCATTGCTGGAGAAGAAGGCATGACTGCCGCCGAATACAAGGGAAAAAAGGGCCTGCGCCGGCTGTGGAATGCCCTCGGCTACTCGCGCGACGGCCTCGGTGCCGCGTGGTCCAACGAAGCCGCCTTCCGCGAGGAGGTGCTGCTCGCCGCCGTCACCATTCCGCTGGCCCTTTACCTTGGCCGGAGCGGCGTCGAAAGGGCGCTGCTGATCGGCAGCATCCTGCTGATCCTGATCGTCGAAATCCTCAATTCAGCGGTCGAGGCAGTGGTCGACAAGGCCTCGCCGGAAAAGCACGAGCTGGCCAAGCGCGCCAAGGACATGGGCAGCGCGGCGGTACTGCTCAGCCTGCTCAACGCCGCGGCAATCTGGGCCTGTGTGCTGATCTAGTTGCTGGCGGTGAGCCATCGGTTTGTGCCC
>WBUO01000148.1 GCA_008933675.1 Dechloromonas sp. | reverse complement strand
GCCGGGCAGCAGCAGCGCGCTGGCGAGCGCCAGGGAGGCGGCGATCTGCCGCAGCGGCCGGCGCTTTGGCCGCCGGGCGGCCTGGATGGCCTGGCGAGCCGGTGCCTGGCTGCCATTGCGGCGGATGTCGTCGAGCCTGCCGAGCAGTCCTTCGAGGCGGGCGGCGGTTTCGGCATGCCGCGGATCGGCCAGCTTCCAGGCGCGGAAGCCGGCTTCCGCCGCCTGGCGTTCGGCCGGATCGTCGGCGCTCAGGCGGACGATCCAGTCGGCGGCCTGTTCGGCCAGCGTTTCCGGCGTGGCGGGCAGGCGGCTGTTCATGCCGGTTCGGCCGGCGTGCAGGCGACCAGGCACTGCACCAGGTACTTGCGCACCATGCGCGCGCTGACGCCCAGCCGGTCGGCGATCTCGGCGTGCCTCAGGCCGTCCAGGTAGTGCAGCAGGAAGGCTTCGCCAGCCTTCGGCGAGACGCCTTCCAGGGCGCCGGCGATCTGTGCCAGCGCCTGGACGGCAATCAGGCTGTCTTCCGGCGACGGGAAGCCGGCCAGCGTATCGGCCATGGCGGTCAGTTCGGCCAGATAGGCCTGCTCGATGGCCTGGCGCCGGGCACGGTCGATGATCAGCCGGTTGGCGGTGGTGGTCAGGTAGGCACGCGGTTCGCACATAGCCAGCAGCGCATCGCGCGAACTGAGGATGCGCAGGAAGGTGTCCTGGGCCAGGTCGGCGGCATGTTCCGGGCAACCCAGCTTGCGCCGCAGCCAGCCGAACAGCCAGCCGTGGTGACTGGCGTACAGCTCATGCAGCGGGTCGGGGTGGGTTGCGGTGCTCATGGCAGCGGTCGGCGCGTGTTCTAGCTGACGACCCAGATGTGGCGGGCGACCGAATGTTCCAGCGCCAGTTCGACTTCTTCGGCGAGGATCACGGTCATCGGCTTTTGCTGCAGTACCTTGATCGGCCGCGACTCGGCCAGGCCGTAGGCGGTCAGCTGTTCGCGCTGGAGGGCATCGATTTCCTCGCCGAGGGCGGCGAGGCGGACTTCGCTGCCCGGGGTGATGAAGGCGAGGGGCAGGCGGGCGTCGTGATTGGGGCTCATGGGGCGGTTACCAGAAGGCGCGCAGCGCGAGGTTGAACAGACCGCCGATGAAGAAGGCGAAGGGGACGATGATGGCGACCATGGCGGCGGCCGTCTTCAGGCCCTGTTCCTTGACCATCATCATCAGGCTGGCGAAGCAGGGGATGAACAGTGTGATGGTGATCATGCCGACCACGGCCTGGATCGGATCGAGCGCGTCGGCCATGGCGAACAGCCCGGTGGCGCCGAAGTCGCGGCGCAGGAAGCCCATGACGAAGGCGGCCGAAGCTTCCTTGGGCAGGCCGAGCCAGCCGGAGACCAGCGGTTCGCCGGCTTCGATGATGGCCGGCAGGATGCCCAGCTTGTCGAGCGCGAACATCAGGAAGGTGCCGAGCAGGAACAGCGGGATGACTTCGATCAGGTACCACTTGAGGCGGCCGGCGGTTTTCTTGGCGACGTTGCCGGCGATCGGCAGGCGCATCGGCGGCAGTTCGGTGACCAGCGGGATGCGCCGGCCGGGGATCAGCCTGGCGGCGAGGAAGCCGGCGAGCAGCAGGACGCCGACCATGGCCAGGGCCCAGATCAGCACGGCAGTGAAGGAGACGCCGCCGAGCATGCCGAGGACGACACCCAGTTGCGCCGAGCAGGGGATGGCCAGGGCCAGCAGCAGGATGGTGATCAGCCGCTCGCGCGGGCTGTGCAGGATGCGTGTGGTCAGCGTCGCCATCGTCACGCAGCCGAGGCCGAGCACCATCGGCAGCACGGCGCGGCCGTTGAGGCCGATGGCGGCGAACAGGCGGTTGGCGATTACCGACAGGCGCGGCAGGTAGCCGGAATCCTCGAGCACGCCGAAGGCGATGAAGAAGGTGGTGACGATCGGCAGGATCAGCGCCAGGGCGTAGGTCATGCCCATGGTCCACAGGCCGTAGTCGCCGACCAGCAGCTGCGTCACCCAGCCGTCGCCGAACCAGCCTTCGATCAGGCCGGTGAAGGCCGGGTTGAGGATGCCTTCGAACAGATCCTCTTCGAGCAGGCCGACCAGCGTCGTCGCGCCGAAGACGCCGACGAACTCGTACACCGCATAGAGCACGGCGAGCAGGATGGGGATGCCCCACAGCGGATGCACCACCGCCTGGCCGACACGTTGCGCCAGCAGCGGGCTGCTGCGTACGGCGCGCTGGGTGACGCTGGCGGCGAGCGCATCGGCGGCTTCGGTACGCTCGCGGGCGAGCAGCGTCGGCAGGTCGCCGTCGGCCTGCTGGCTGGCGGCGTCGCGCAGGCGGGCGAGTTGTCCGTAATGCTCGCCGGCCTTCTCCTGCAACCAGGCTTCCACTTCG
The DNA here is from genome assembly GCA_008933675.1 of Dechloromonas sp. GTDB lineage: Bacteria > Pseudomonadota > Gammaproteobacteria > Burkholderiales > Rhodocyclaceae > Azonexus. The sequence continues at coordinate 7,406 of WBUO01000148.1, read as the reverse complement.
CGGTCGGCGCCGAGAAAGAGGATGGCCAGGCCGCGTGCCGCCAGTACCGGGTGCGGCGCCGCTTCGCCAATGGCGGCGGCCAGCCTTTCGATTTCGTCTTCGATGGCCGGGTCGTAGCGCAGCAGGCGGTCGGGGGCGGCCGCCCGGGCAAGACTGCCGGTCAGTTCGCCAATACCTTCGCCGCCGGTGGCAACGGTGGCCAGCACGGGGATGTCGAGTTGCCTGGCGAGGGCGGGAATGTCCACGGTGACGCCACGGGCGGTCGCCTCGTCGTGCATGTTCAGCGCCAGCACCATCGGCACGCCCAGTTCGGCCAGCAGCGCCGTCAGCGTCAGCGTCCGGCGCAGGTTCTTGGCATCACCGACCTGCACCAGACAGCGGCTCGACTCGTTGAGCAGGGCGCGCATCGTCGCCCGTTCATCGTCGCTGCGCGAGGGCAGGGCGAGCACGCCCGGGGTATCGAGCAGCGCCGCCTGCGGGTCGAAGCGGGCGCTGGCGCGGGTCACCTCGACCGTGGTGCCGGGGTAGTTCGAGACATTGACGTAGGCGCCGGTCAGGCGATGGAAGAGGACCGACTTGCCGACATTGGGATGGCCGACGAGGGCGATGGTCTTTAGACTGGACTGGGCTGAGGTCACGGTGTTCTGGTCAGGTTGGTGAAGCGGTTGTCAAACGGAGGAGGGGACGCGAACTTGCGGGATATCCTCGCCTTCGCTTGTGGTCCGGAATCGTAGCGGCCATTGCAGACGACGGCCATCGGTCTCGATGAGGACATTCATTTGCCAGGTCATGCTGCGGACTGTGCAGACGGGCAGGCTGGCCTCGACACGATAGGCTCTGTCGCCATTATCCTGAAAACGGAAGGGGACACTGCTCATCTCCAGTTCCATGCCGTGGATGACCATTTCCAGCAATCGAACATCGCTCCGGTCGGTCACGGCCTCGACAACGAAAGGCTGTTCGGGGCGGATTATCCTGCCGGCGATGTCGAGTTCAAGCATGCCGCTACCGGGCACGTGCAGCCGGCACGTTTCGCGTTGCAGGTCGCAATCCGCGACCGGCAGCGTGGTGGCCGGCAGCGCTGGTCGCGGTATGGCGAGCTTGCAGGCGACGAGCAGGGTCAGTGCGACGAACAGCAGGCCGAGCAGGTCGTGCCACAGCGCCAGCGGCAGCAGCGGGCGGGCTGCCTCGGGCATGGCGAGAGGAAGCGCGGTAGTGGCCATCACCAGACGAAGAATACGAGAAGCCAGAGCCAGCCGATCAGTGCCACCGGCCACAGCATGGCCAGCACAGCGAGCAGCCGCTGCGGCAGCGGTGCCGTCGCCCGGGCGGCCAGCTTGAGCGCCAGCACCGCGGCGGCGCTACCGCCGGCGAGCAGCAGGATGCCGCGGAAGTAGGGCAGCCAGCCGAGCCAGAAACCTTCGGCCTTGAGATGGCTGACGGTCAGCATCGACAGGCCGAGGATGACGCTGGCGGCGGCCAGCGGCGCCAGGGCGAGGCTGAAGCGCTGCCAGGTGTGGAACGGTGAGCCGACGGCGCGCGCCGCGAGCAGCGGGCCGAGCAGCAGCAGACCGCCGAGCAGGGCGCCGCCGAGCAGCAGGTACGCGAGGATCAGGCCACCGTCGAGCCAGGTGAACAGGTCGTTGGCTTCCGGATAATGGGTCAGCAGCCACCACGGTGCGTCGTCGGCCAGCAGCGTGAAATGATCGTGCTCGACCAGCCATTCGGCGAGCGCCAGCTTGATCTGCAGCAGCCACGGACTGACCGTCCACTGGAAGGCGGCGGTGGCGACGCCGAGCACGCCGAACAACAGGGTGATGGCATCGGCGCTCCTGGCCTCGTTGTTTGGGTCGAGCACTTCGCCGAACGGCGAGCGCCAGCTCAGTTGGACGGCGTCGCGCTGGCCGGCGCAGCGGCCGCAGGCATGGCATTCACCGGCGCTGGTCATGCGCCGGATGTCGACCAGCGGCGCGCAATTGACCGGTTCGAAGTCGCCGTCGTGGCGGTCCCAGGCGGCGCGGTCGACCTTGTAGTGCACCGGCGCGATCTTGGCCAGCACCGCGAAAACGCCCGAGGCCGGGCACAGGTAGCGGCACCAGATGCGCTTTTCGCGGCCGTAGAGCAGGCCGATGACGACGGCCGCGACGGTCGAGCCGCCGAGCACCAGCAGCGCCGCCTGCGGATATTCATAGACCGAGACCAGCTGGCCATAGACCGTGGTGGCGACGAAGGCGAAGAACGGCCAGCCCGACCACTTCAGCCAGCGCGGCAGCGCCTTGCCGCGGCCGTAGCGGCTGATGCGTTCGGAGATGAAGCCTTCCGGGCAGAACAGGCCGCACCAGACGCGGCCGAGCGTCACCGTGGCGATCATCACGCCCGGCCACCACAGGCCCCAGAAGCAGAACTGGGCGAACAGCCGCAGGTTGTCCCAGATGTGCGCCTGGCTCGGCGGCAGGGGCAGGAAAGCGGGGACGACGACGAGAACAGTGTAGATGGCGACGATCAGCCATTGCAGCGCGACCAGCGGCCCGCGATGGCGGCGCAACCACAGGCCGAAGCGTGCCAGTCGGCCGGGGGCGGCCGTCGGCTGGAAGTGGAGCACCTGTTCAGCCATGCGCCGTCCGGCGGTAGCCGACGATGACCACGGCCCAGTAGCCGAGCCAGAGTAGCAACGCGCTCAGCGCCGGGCGGGCGCGATAGCCGGTGAAGTCGGCGAGCAGCTTGCCGCCGGTGCTGCCGTCGTCGAGCAGGGCCGAACTGTCCCAGACCGGGTCGATCAGTGTCGGCAGCCAGTCGGCGCCGATCAGGCGGTCGCTGGCGGCGATCAGCAGCGAGGAGGCGAGGATCAGCAGCAGGATCGACGAGAGCCGCAGCAGCAACCCGAGGTTCAGGCGGGCCAGGCTTTTGGCCGCCAGCCAGGCGGACGCCGCGGCGCCGAGGAAGCCGGCGACGGCGCCGCTGGCCAGCGCCATCAGTTCGCCGCCCTGGGCCAGGCCGTAGAGGAAGATCACCGTTTCGGCGCCTTCGCGCGCCACCGCCAGCGCGGCGACGACGGCCACGCCGAGATGGCCGGAACGTTCGGCAGCGGCGCTCAGGTCGGCATGCAGGCGGGCCTTGATTTGCCGGCCGTGGCGCCGCATCCACAGTACCATCTGGGTGATCAGGCCGGCGGCGATGAGCAGCGTCGCGGTCTGGAACAGCTCCAGCGCCTGGCCGGTGAGTTCGTCCTGCACCGTCAGCAGCGCCCAGCCGAGCACCAGCGCCAGTCCGACGCCGGCGGCGAGACCGGCGAACAGCGCGCGGCGGCCGCGCCCGGTGGCGTCATTGACCTGCAGCCAGGCGAACAGGATGCCGGCGATCAGGAAGGCTTCCAGGCTTTCCCGCCAGACCACGAAGAAGGCATTACCCATGGTGGCTCCCTTATTTGGCGACGATTCGACCCTGGGCCGTGTCCGGGTGGAATTCGTCGAAGAACTTGTAGCTGCCGGGTTTCATCGGGTGGAACACCAGCTTGCGGGTGACGCCCGGCGCCAGCACCGTTTCCTTGCGCAATTCGAGGCTCTCGAATTCCGTGGCGCCCGGTCCCTCGTTGCGGATTTCCAGGCGAAACCGGGTCATCGCCGGTACTTCGATGGTTTCCGGAAAGAGGCGGCCGTCCTTCATCACCAGCAGAAAGGTCGGCATGTCGTCGGCGCAGGCTGCGGCAGCGTTCAGGAGCAGGGCGAAAGCCACGGAATGGAGAGCGGGTTTCATGCGTTTCCCTTAGTAGGCGACGTTGGCGCGGACGGCGAAGACCTTGACCGAATCAGCATTGCCATTGCCGCCAGGGCGGCCGATCCACTGGAAATCGGGCGTGATTTCCAGATTCGGCGAGATGCGGTAGCGGTAGTAGATTTCCGCGACCTTCTCGGCGCCACCGGGCACGAAGGTGAAATCGGCCGTGCCGTCGCCGTCGAGGTCGCCGCCGCCGCCGGCCTTGCGGTAGGCCTTGCTGGTCTTCAGCCAGCTGCCGCCGATACCGATGGCGTCGCCGCCGCGGCCCCAGTAGCTGCCGTTGAATTCGGCGCCGAGCGACAGTGCGTGCTCGAACGGCAGCTCGCCCTTGACCAGCTGGCCGTAGCGGCCGAACAGGTTGACCCCGTCGCCGACCCGCTGATCGACCGACAGGCCGATGCCGGTGTGGCGGGCGGTGCTGATGCCGTCGAGCTCGTCGACCTTGCTGCGGCTCCAGGCGTAGGCGCGGTAGTTGCCGTTGAGGCCGCCGAACAGCTTCAGCTGCTTCTCGGCCTGCACCATCACCAGCGGCGCATTCAGGCTGCGCTGGTAGCTGGCGCCCTGCTCGCCGGCACCGAAGACGCCGAGCGAGACGCGCCACGGTTCGGCCTTGTTGCTCTCGTTGACGTAGGCGGCAACGAAGCCCGGCTGGAAGCCGTTGGCGTCGGGGGCGACTTCCCCGCCGGCATCGAGCAGCGGGTTATGCACGAAGACCGAGTTGAGGAACTGCACCGATTCGTCGCCGGCCGCCTCGTTCTGGTCGAAGAAGCCGAAGATGTCCATCTTGCCGAAAGTCAGTTCCAGCTTCTCGCGCGAGTACGGTGTGAAACCGCCAATCGGCAGTGGAATCGCCGCTTGGTACCAGGCCTGGCCGAGCAGCGCCACCGAGTCGTCGGGATCGGTGCCGCTGACGCGGAAGGCGACCGAGTTGGGGGCGCTGGCGTAATGGCCGACATTGCCGAACGGCGTGTTCAGGCCCTGGCCCTGGCCGACGCGGACGTGGGCGAAGACCTTGTGCTCGATGTCGCCGATCGGCTCAAGCGGTAGCTCGACGGTGACGTCGGCGCGGTAGTTGAGCTGGCTGTTGGCCTCCTTGGTGCCGCTCGGCAGGCCGGAGGCGCGCTGGGCGACGGTGGTCAGCGCGGCATCGACGGCGATGCCGTCGAATTTCTCGGCCAGCTTGGCGGCCTTCTTCATTTCCAGCGCGTCCTTCTCGACGGCCTTCAGGCGCGCCGTCAGTTCCGGTTCGTACTGCGACAGACGCGGGCTGTCGAGGCCGTCGGCGATCTTCTGGTTCTCGCCCTTGAGTTCCTTGACTTCCTTCTCCAGCTCGGCGTTGCGTGCTTCCAGCTTTTCCAGGCGGGCGGCCAGCTTTTCCAGCAGGGCGGTGTTGTCGTTGGGCGCGGCGAGTGCGGGCAGGGCCAGTCCCGCCGCGACCAGCGCAGCGGTCAGTTGGGTCAGGCGCATGATCAGTAGCCGCCTTTCTTGCCGATGCCGACGTAGGTGAATTCGTATTCGACCTCGAACGGCTTGAACCACGGACGAACGCCGGTGGCGCGGTCGGTGTGGCGGCCGAAGTGGGCCTGCTTGTTTTCGGACGGCGGCAGGATGGTGTACTTGACCTTGTATTTGCCGGGACCTGCAAGCTTGATGTTGTCACCGTAATGCGGACCGTCGTTGGCAACCATCGGCATGAAATCACCACTTACCTTGTAGTCACTGCCGATCTTGCTGACTTCGAACTTGACGAGCAGGTAGGGAATCCAGGCACCTTCCTCGAAACCGTTCGGATTGTTGGCCAAGGCGTGGATGTCGGCTTCGATGTGGATGTCGGACTCAGATGCTTTCCGCATCATGCCCTCCGGTTCCATTTCAATGGGTTGCAGATAGACGGCGGCGATTTCCATGCCGGCTTTCTGCTGAGGTACTCCGATCGGGTATTCGAGGGCCAGTGCCGGAGCGGCGATGGTGGTGGCAAGTGCCAGCGTGCAAACGAGTTTCTTGATGAACAGCATGTAATGGACTCCCTGATCTGCTCTGGCTGGCTGGGCGATGCGCTTGGCTGGCTCGAAGTTAGTGAATGAAACAGTGGTGATGCAAACTATTCGCCGCTTCCCGGTTGCGTGACGAAGCCGATCTTGGCCAGCCCGGCCCGGCGGGCGGCACTCATCGTTTCGGCAACGGTTTCGTAGCGGGTGGCGCGGTCGGCCCGGAGATGCAGTTCGACGTTGGCGTCCTCGGCCACGGCGGTACGGAAGCGGGCTTCCAGATCCCCGGCGGCGACCGCTTCGTTACCGACGTGGATGACGTTGTCGGCGTTGATCGCCACCTGCAGCGTCATCGGCTTTTCCGGTGTCGGCGTGCTCGAGGCGCGCGGCAGGTCGACCTTGACCGAGTGCGTCATCAGCGGCGCGGTGATCATGAAGATGATCAGCAGCACCAGCATCACGTCGACCAGCGGCGTCATGTTGATTTCGGCCGTCGGCATCTGGCTGCCGGTGCCGTTGAAGCTGCCCATCGCCATGATCAGGCCTCCGCCGCGGCGCGCGCGCGCATCGGGTGGATCTGGGCGCTGTTGGCGACCAGCGGCTTGCCGACGGTGAAGAAGGCGTGCAGGTCGTGGGCGAAGGCGTCGAGGTCGGCCAGGATGACGCGATTGACGCGGGTGAAGGTGTTGTAGGCGAAGACCGCCGGCAGGGCGACGGCGAGGCCGGCGGCAGTCATGATCAGGGCTTCGCCGACCGGGCCGGCGATCTTCTCGAGGGCGGCCTGGCCGGTCATGCCGATGGCGACCAGCGCGTGGTAGATGCCCCAGACGGTGCCGAAGAGGCCGACGAAGGGGGCGGTGGCACCGGTCGTGGCGAGGAAGGTCAGGCCGTTTTCCATGCCTGCCTGGGTCGTGCTCAGTTGTTGGCGCAGGGCGCGTTCCATCTGCTCGGACGGATCGAAGTGCGAGGCGAGGCGGCCGCTGACCGTTTCGCAGTCGTGGTTGCAGCAGTTGGCCTGGGTGGCCAGCTGGGCGTAGGGGCTGTCCTCGCCGGCGGTGCGCAGTTTCTCGATGCCTTCGCTGACGCTGCGTGCCGCCCAGAATTGCGGAACGGCCTTGGCAGCCTTGCGCAGGCGCCACCAGTCCCAGGCCTTGGCCAGGATCAGGTACCAGCTGGCGACCGACATGACGACGATCAGGACCGCCACGCTGTGCGATACCGTATCGCCCTGGGCCCACAGGTGGGCGAGGCCGAAGGCGTTTTCTTGGACGGTTTCCTGCATGTTATTGCTCCAGTTTGAAGATGATGGGGACCAGTACCCAGCTCTGGACGGCGACCTCGCCGCGTTTGGCCGGTATGAAGCGCCAGTTGCGCACGGTTTTCAGGGCTGATTCGTCAAGGCGGGTACTGCCGGATGAAGTGCGGACTTCCACTGCATCCGCCGTGCCTTGCGGATTGACCGACACGCGCAGGATGACCTTGCCTTCCTCGCCCATGCGGCGGGACAGCGGTGGATAGGGCGGCGGCGGATTGCGCAGGTAGTCGGCATCGAAGCGTGCCTGGCTGACGGCAGGAGCGGCAGGAGCGGGCGGGGCCGGTGGGGCTTCAACCGGCTGGGCGACCGGTGCCGCCGGGGCAGGCACG
>WBUO01000147.1 GCA_008933675.1 Dechloromonas sp. | reverse complement strand
GGCCAGGGGCGGCTGGCGGTGGCCAGCAGCGGCGCGCCGGCCCAGGTCGGGGCGACGGTCGCCCGCCTGTGGGGAAGCCGATTGCCCGTCGAACACTGGGAGCCATGACATGAGTGAAACGCCAAAACCACTGGCCGGCGTCAAGGTCGTCGAACTCGGCACGCTGATCGCCGGACCGTTCTGCACGCGCATCATGGCCGAGTTCGGGGCCGAGGTGATCAAGGTCGAGGCGCCGGAGGGCGGCGATCCTCTCCGCCAGTGGCGCAAGATCTACGAAGGCACGTCGCTGTGGTGGTATGTGCAGGCCCGCAACAAGCAATCGGTGACGGCCAACCTCAAGCACCCGGAGGGCCGTGCCTTCGTCCGTCGGTTGATCGCCGGGGCCGACATCCTGGTCGAGAATTTTCGTCCCGGCGTTCTGGAGAAGCTGGGCCTGGACTGGGAGAGCCTGCATGCCGAGAACCCGGGCCTGGTCATGGTGCGCCTTTCCGGTTTCGGGCAGAGCGGGCCCTACAAGGATCAGCCGGGTTTCGGTGCGGTCGGCGAGTCGATGGGCGGCCTGCGCTACATCACCGGCTTTCCCGACCGGCCGCCGGTGCGCACCGGCATTTCCATCGGCGACTCGATCGCCGCCTTGTGGGGGGCCATTGGTGGCTTGATGGCCTTGCGCCACAGGGAGGTCAACGGCGGTGCCGGGCAGGTTGTCGATGTCGCGCTATACGAGGCGGTGTTCGCCATGATGGAGTCGCTGGTGCCGGAATGCGATGTCTTCGGCTTCGTGCGCGAACGTACCGGCAACATCATGCCGGGCATCACGCCATCGAACACCCACACCACGCGTGACGGCAAATACCTCACCATCGGCGCCAACGGCGATGCCATCTTCCGGCGCTTCATGCTGGCCATCGGCCGTGCCGATCTGGCGGACGATCCCGGTTTGGCCGACAACGGCGGGCGCGACGCGCGCCGCGACGAGATTTACGGCCTGATCGACGCCTGGTGTGCCGGTCAGGATGCGGCGGATGCGCTGGCTCTGCTCGAGAAGGCCGGGGTACCAGCGTCGCGGGTCTATTCGGTGCTCGACATGTTTGCCGATCCGCAGTTCATTGCCCGGCAGATGTTCGAGTCGGCGAAGCTGCCGGATGGGCGGGATTTCCGGATGCCGGGCATCGTTCCCAAACTGTCGGCAACGCCGGGCGGCACGAAGTGGGTCGGCCCCGCGCTCGGTGCGCATACCGATGCGGTGCTGGCCGGGCTCGGCTATTCGCCGGAGCAGATTGCTGCATTGCGCGCCACGGGCGCCGTTTAGGACGAGTTTCCCCCAAGGGAGGAGGAGAGGGGGCCGGCAAGCGTCGGCGACGCTTGCCGGCCGGCTGCCGGTCAGACCTTGAAGCGACCGATCAGCGTTTTCAGGTTGTTGGCGATGCCTTCCAGCTGATGCGCGGCAACCGCCGTGCCGCGGATGGTGGTCGTCGTTTCCTCGACCATGTTGGCGATCTGCTCGACGCGCTGGGCGATCGAGGTGCTGGCGGCGCTTTGCTCACGCGTTGCATCGGCAACCTCGCCGATGCGCGCCAACGTGCGGCGTGCTCCTTCCTCGATGGCCTGCAGCGATTCCGAAGCGGAAGCCGCCAGCGTGACGCCTTCATGTACCTCCGGCAGGGCGGCGTTCATCGCTTCGACGGCGCCGGTGGTGTCGCTCTGGATGCCGAGGATCATCTGCTCGATTTCGGTCGTGGCTCCGGACGTCCGTTCGGCGAGCTTGCGCACCTCGTCGGCAACGACGGCGAAGCCGCGGCCCTGCTCGCCGGCCCGTGCGGCTTCGATGGCGGCATTGAGCGCCAGCAGGTTGGTCTGGCCGGCAATATCCTTGATCACGTTGGCGATCGAGGAGACCTGCTTGGCACGTTCCTCAAGCGCGAGGATCAGGTCGGAAGCGTCGGAGACCGTCGACGAAATCTTCTGGATCGCCAGTGAGGCTTGCTGGACGCGTTGCGCGCCCTGGCCGGAGAGTTCGACGGCGGCCGTCGAATCCTGGGAGGTATCGCGGGCGCTTTCCGAGATGTGATTCGAGCTGACGGTCAGTTCCTCGATCGCCGCCGCCATGGCGGAAGTCGAGTCGGCCTGATGCTCGGCTGCCTTGGAGACCTCGTCGGATGCGGTGGCAATGCCTTCGGCGTTGCTGACCAGGTGGTTGGCATCTTCGTTGATTTCCCTGACCATCTGGCGCAGCGAGCCGACCATGCCGCCCAGCGCGTGCAGCAGGCTGCCGGCAGGGGCGTCGGCGACCGTGCAGGTCAGGTCGCCGTCGGCCACGCGCTGCATGACCTCCGCGGCCATTTTCGGTTCGCCGCCCAGCTGGCGGAGGATGCTGCTGCTGACCTGCCAGCCGACCAGACTGAGCAGGATCAGCAGAACCAGGGATATGCCGCCGAGCAGAAAGGCGCTCTTGCGGTATTCGACGTCGACATCGTCGATGTAGATGCCGGTGCCGATGACCCAGTTCCAGGGGGTGAAGAGGGAACTGAAGGCCAGCTTCGGCTCGGCCTTCTGCTGGCCGGCGCGGGGGAACCAGTAGTCGACGAAACCGCCGCCGGCCTGTCCTGCGGCGATCATGTCGCGGATCATGTATTTGCCGTTTGTATCCTTGAGATCGATGCCGGACTTGCCTTCCATCTGCTGATTGCCGCCATGCAGGAAGTAGACGCCGCTGGTGTCGAAGCCAAAGTAGTAGTCGTCGTTGCCGTAGCGCAGGCTGCGCAGGCTGTCGCGCGCCGCATTCTTCGCCGCTTCTTCGGAGAGCTTGCCGCTGGCCGCCAGCTGGTGGTGGTGCTTGACGATGCCGACGGCGACATCGACCAGATCTCTGGTCTTCTGCTTGCGGTCCTCCAGCATGCTGTCCTTCAGATGGAACAACGCAGTCAGGCAGAGGACGAGCAGGCCGAGCAGCGTCAGGCCAACCAGCATCTGCATGCGCGTCGATACGCGCAGCGACGATAAAGCACCCATGATGTTCTCCCTGTGAATTTGATCTGCGTCGATTCTACTCGCCGCAGATTTCAATATTCCACTGGTGCCTCAAGCCACGCAATTGCGTGTTGTTTAAAGTTCACTAATGTTTAATCGAGGCGGAAAAGAACCGGCAACAGTGTCTCCCGGGGGGCATCCGCCGGCAGCGAATGGAGGGCACGCACGGCGCGCAAGGCGGCTTCGTCGAGCAGGCGGTGGCCGCTGCCTTGTTCGACCCGGGCGGCGGCGACGCGACCCTCCGGATCGAGGATCAGCAGGACCAGCACTTCGCCCTCAAGACCCCGGTCGATCGCCTCCGGCGGATAGAACTCGCCGCGTTGCTGCTGGCGGGCGAATTGCCGGCGGATTTCCTGCTGCCAGTCGGCTCGGCGTGCCGCTTGCGGCTTTCCCGCGGTTACCGGCGGATGCGGTCTGCTTACCGGGGGCTGGGCGGTTTCCGGCTCGTCCAGCATCAGTGGCGGCTGGTCAGGCATCGGTCGCAGCATGGCTTGCAGGGGCGCAGGCGGCGGCATCGTCTGGGGCGACCTGTGCAGCAGGTCGGGCAGGAAGGGCAGGAAATGCGTCAGCAGGGACAGGGTCAATGCCAGAGCCAGCCGCGAGTCGGTCCGTGTCATGAGAAAATGCAAGCTGGCCTGGATGATGGAAAGTCGATGAAGCGAACGAACACGTGGCCGGCGGGCGGCCGGTTGCCAGCAATGATAATCGCGATGGCCCTGTTTTGGCCGCTCTCCGCCTCTGCCGATGCGGCCCTGCCGGACCCTGTGAGCTTCGTCACGCGCCTGGAACTGGGTGATGTCAGGCAGGCGGAGGACTGGCTGGATGCCGGCCTGCCGCCCGATTATCTCGGCAGCCGGATCGGTTCCGGGCTGATGATCGGTGCCTGGGAGGGCAAGCTGGAGCTGATGCGCCTGTTCATCTCGCGTGGGGCCGACATCAATCTGGTCAACGCCAACGGCGAGACGGCGCTCGTCCTTGCCGCCTGGCGCGGCAATCTGGCGGCGGTGAAATGGCTGATCGAGCGCGGGGCGCGGATCAACACGCCGGCCCGCCAGTGGTCGGCACTGCATTACGCGGTATTCGCCGGCCATGAGGCCGTGGCGGATTATCTGCTCGAGCAGGGCGCCGATATCAATGCCCTCAGCACCAATGGTTCCAGCGTGCTGATGCTGGCCGTCTATGAAGGGCGCCAGCAACTGGCCAGGAAACTGCTCGAAAAAGGGGCCGATCGTTCGCCGAAGAACGACTGGGGGGACGGAGCGCTGGAATGGGCGATGCGCGGCAATCACCTGAACATTGCCCGCATGCTGACCAACCCGGAGGAGTTCAACATCGCCGTCAGCCAGCCGCGGGAGAAATGGGGTGAAGCCCAGCGTTCGCTGAGTATGTCGGACGAGTTGCAGGCGCTGATCACCATGCGCGAGATACTGGTCGAACGCAAGCTGTCGACCGCCTCCATCGACAAGCGCATCGCCGCCGAGCGCATGCGCATCGTGCGCAGCCAGCTCGATGCCCAGACACCCGCGGTGCGGGCGGTCACGCTGGAAATCACCGCCAGCCGTCAGCAACCGAAGAAGCAGTCGGCGAGGATTGTTTCCGGCTCGGGGGGGAAGGCGCCGGCATCTCCGGCGAAGGGGAAGGCAAAGGCAGCGGGCAAGGTATCTCCGGCGAAGAAGTAGCCTCGCTGCGACCGGGCGTCAATTGCAAACCACAGGCGCCTGATGCAGACTTGCCGGACGAACTTCCGGAGGTGGGCATGCTTTACGTGGCACGAAACAGCAGCGGTGCGATCAGCGAGTTACATCCGATGCCGCTGGGCAACGCACAGGAAGCCTTGCCGGCCGACAATCCGGAAGTCCTGCAGTTCATCCACGAGCGCTGGCGGCAGAACGAACTTTCGGAGCTTGACCGGGATTTCGTGCGGGCCATCGAGGATACGATCGAACTGCTGATCGCCAAGGAGATCATCCTGTTCACCGACCTGCCGCCCAAGGTCCAGGAGAAACTGTTGCGCCGCAAGGAAATCCGCGGCCAGACGCATTACGCGGGCAATTACGGCGGCAACGCCGAGAGCGACATCATCCCGATCTGAACGGCCCGGCTCAGCCGACGCTCATCACCGCCTTGACCAGCTCGGCCAGGGTGCGTACGCCCATCTTCTCCATGACCCGGGCGCGGTGCGCTTCCACAGTCTTCATGCTGATGTCGAGCGTGTCGGCAATCTGCTTGTTGAGCTTGCCGGCGACGACCAGGTTCATGACTTCGCGTTCGCGCTGGGTGAGCAGTTCGAGGCGGTTGGCGATGGCATCGTCACGCTCGCGGCGGGCGGCGATTTGGCTGTCCAGTTCGAGGGCGCGTTCGATGCGCGACAGCAGGTCGGCGTTGTGGAAGGGCTTTTCGATGAAGTCGCAGGCGCCGCGCTGCAGGGCGCCGACGGCCATGGGCACGTCGCCGTGGCCGGTGACGAAGATGATCGGCAGGCGCGAGCCGAGGGCATCGAGCTTTTCCTGCAGTTCGAGACCGCTCATTTCCGGCATGCGCACGTCGAGCACCAGGCAGCCGCGCATGGCGGGCGACCAGTCACCCAGGTAGCTTTCGCCGGAATCGAAACAGGCGACCCGGTAGCCTTCGCCTTCGAGCAGCCAGGTCATCGAGTCGCGCATCGCTTCGTCATCGTCGACGACGTAGATGGTTTGCGTCGGATCACTCATCGCTTTCCTCTATCGGAACGGTGAAACGGAACACGGTGCCGCCTTCCCGGCGGGCTTCGGCCCACAGCCGCCCCTGGTGGAACTCGATGATCGAGCGGCAGATCGGCAGGCCGATGCCCATGCCTTCCGGCTTGGTCGTGTAGAAGGGGGCGAATATGCGGTCCATGTCTTCTTCGTTGAGGCCGTGGCCCTGGTCAATGACCGAGACTTCGAGCATGCGCTCATCGACGACTTCGGCTTCGATGGTCAGGCGGCGGCGCTCGAAGGGTACATCGTTCATTGCCTCGATGCCATTCTTGATCAGGTTGAGCAGTACCTGCTCGATCATGATGCGGTCGACGACGATGTTCGGCAGGTGTGCCGGCAGGTCGACGACGATCTGCGTACCGGTGCGCTTGGCTTCGATGTCGGCAAAGGCGCGCGCTTCGTCGACCAGTTCGTGCAGGGCGATCGGCCAGCGTACCGGGTCGCTTTTCTTCACCATGTCGCGCATGCGGCGGATGATCTTGCCGGCCCGCTCGGCCTGTTCGGACGCCTTCTGCATCGCCGCCAGCAGGTCGTCCATGCGGTAGTTGCCGCCCTGCATGCGCTTGACGCAGCCGGCGCAGTAGTTGGCGATTGCCGACAGTGGCTGGTTCAGTTCGTGGGCCAGCGAGCTTGCCATCTCGCCCATGGTGATCAGGCGGGATGTCTGCTCCAGACGCTTCTGCTGTTGCAGATTGACTTCGTCGATGTGCTTGCGGTCGGTGATGTCGGCACCGATCTGGACACGTACCGTGCGGCCGTCCACCCAGCGGATGGCGCGCTCGTGCAGGTGGTACCAGCGACCGGACAGGGCATGCTGGAGTTCGCCGTCGAACAGTTCGCAGGGCAGGTCTTCCGCTTGCAGGCTGGCCGGATCGCGCGTCAGCATGGCCGGGGCGGGGCGGCAGGCTGCGGTGATCAGTGCCGAATTGGCGCCGACGGCATCGAATCCGAAGATGTTCTGGAAGGCGCGGTTGGCGAACAGGATCTCGCCGGTCTGGACATCGGTGACATGAACCGCCGAATCGAGGCCGTCGATGACGGTGACGAAACGCTCGTGTGCCCGTTCCAGTTCGACGCGGGCCCGTTTCGGTTCGGTGATGTCGTTCATCGAGGCCATCCAGCCGATCTGCACGCCCTTGGTGTCGATCAGCGGCGAGAAATACAGGCGAACGTCGAAGCGCTCGCCGCTCTTGCGCATGATGCGCATCTCGAAGCCACTGGCCGGTGCCTGACCGGCCAGTGCCTGATCGATGTTGTGCTGCAGGCTGGCGAATTCCTCGGCCGGCCAGTAAGGGTAGGGCGGGGCGACGCCGACCAGCTCCGTTTCGTCGAAGCCGGTCATCCGGCAGAAGGCGGAGTTGACGAAGGTGATCCGCCCTTCCAGATCGATGGCGCGCAGGCCGGTGATCAGCGACTGCGACATGGCCTGGCGGAAGGCGTAGGCAGCGCGCAGTTTTTCTTCGGTTTCGGCGCGGTGGTGGGCGTGGCGGCGCAGCTGGATCAGCGTGATGGTGGCGATGCCGGTCAGTACGACGATCAGGATGGCCGGCAGGAAGGGCAGCCAGGCGCCGCCGCCGCGGTAGGCGACGATCTGCATGCCGAGCGGGTTGGCCGGCAGATCGAGGCTGATCGAACCGGAAATCTGCCGGTCGCTCGGGCGGATTGACGAATTGCTGAACAACTCGCGGTTCTCGACGTTGACGATGGTCAGTGCGTAGCGCGAGTTGAAACCGGCCGGCAAGGTATGGCGCAGCAGCGGTTCGAGCGATTGCAGGGCGATGAAGGCGCCGAGATCGGCGCTGCTCTGCTGCACAGGCAGGATCAGGTCGTTGGCGGGGCCCGGCCGCTTGCCCTGATACTCGCGCGAAAAAACCGTGCGCCGGGTGCGCAGCGCCTCTTCCAGGGCGGCAAGGCGGACGCCATCGAGCTGTTCGCCGACGAAGACGGCGGTTGCTTCGTTGGGCGCAACCCATTCGACCTTGCCGTCCGTATCCACCCAGATGATGGCTTCCAGCTCCGGGTTGTCGCGCACGTAGCGACTCGACTTGACCTGGAAGGCTTCATAGGTCAGTTGCCTGAACTCCTGTTCGCGACCGAGTTCGCCGAGAAATTCCTGATGGGCGTTGAGCCGGTTCTCGATGGTCCGTTCTGCCCAGTGCATGTCGCCTTCCAGTGCCGACCGTGCCGTGTCGAGCTCGCGCCACTGGAGCAGGGCGGTGAGGACGAGCATGGCGAGCGCAAAGACGCCGACGGCGGCATAGGGGGCCAGCCACAGCCAGGTCTGGCGGCGGGGGACGGGAGGCGGACTGATGAACATCGGCCAATTCTTCGCTGCGCCGCGTAGCGAGGCCATTGGTACTTACCCTTATGACAGCCAGGGTTGTCGCCTTTGCCGTCAGTCTCCCGCGCCCGAGGCTCAGCCCGCCGTCAGCCAGCCGGCCAGCAGGGGCACCAGGAGCGCCGTCAGGGCGCCGTTGAGTCCCATGGCCAGGGCGGCGAAGGCGCCGCTCTGTTCGTTGACCTGGAAGGCGCGGGCGGTACCGATGCCGTGCGAGGCGATACCGATGGCGAAACCGCGGATGGCCGGGTCGCGCAATTTGAGCGCGTCGAAGATGTAGCGCGCGCCGACGGCACCGATGATGCCGGTGACGATGACCAGCACCGCGGTCAGCGAGGGGATGCCGCCGATGCGTTCGGCAATGCCCATGGCGATCGGCGTGGTTACCGACTTGGGGGCCAGCGATAGCTGGGTGGACGGACTGGCGCCGAACAGCCGGCCGATCAGCACGGCGGAGAGGATGGCGGTCAGACTGCCGGCGAGCAGGCCGACGATGACCGGCAGCAGCATGGCGCGGACGCGGCGGATTTGTTGATAAAGCGGAATGGCCAGGGCCACCGTGGCCGGTCCGAGCAGGAAATGCACGAACTGGGCGCCGGCGAAATAGGTTTCGTAGCGTGTCGAGGTCAGCCACAGGAAGAGCACCAGCATGCTCACCGCGATCAACACCGGATTGGCCAGCGGATTGGCTCCGGAGCGCTGGTACAGCCAGAAGGCCGCCTGGTAGGCGAGCAGGGTGATGGTCAGGCCGAGCAGCGGTGAGGCCGACAGGTAAACCCAGAGTTCGCTGATCGGCGGCGTCATGCGCTTTCCTCCTCCGTCGCCCGGCGCTGACAGTATTTCATCACCAGGGCAGTGACGACCAGCGTGACGACCGTGCTGATCAGCAAGGCCAGCAGCAGTGCCAGCCATTCGTCGGCGACCCGGTGCAGATGCACCATGATGCCGGTCCCGGCCGGCACGAAGAGCAGCGACAGGTGCTGGAGCAGCGTCTGGCTGGTTGTCCGCAATTCCTCGCCGGGACCCCCGCGCAGGGCAAGGGCGACGAAGAGCAGCAGCATGCCGATGACCGGACCGGGTACCGGCAGGTCGAAGTAGCGGGCCAGCACTTCGCCGGTCAGCTGGAAGAGCAGGAGCAGGGAGAGGGCGGAGATCACGGCAGCATTCCTGTGAAGGGAAGGTCGCCAGTGTATTGCGTCAGTTAACCTTTGATAATCCGTGCTGTGAGCGATTTATCCGGTACTTTTTGTACAAGATTAAATCAGTATTCCTTGTTGTCCGACCACATGGCCGGGTTGAAGCGGATCACACGGTTGCGGCCCTGCTCCTTGGCCTGGTAGAGCGCCACATCGGCAAACTTGACGGCCTGCCAGAAGGTCTCGCTGTCGTCGGGGAAATCGGCGATGCCGATCGAGATGGTTTTCTGCAATACCACGCCGGAGACCGGTACCTTGAGGTTCTCGACGGTGTTGCGAATGTTCTCGGCGACACGTTCGGCCGCCTCGCCACTGGTATCGAGCAGGATGATGAGGAATTCCTCGCCACCGTAGCGGATGACCAGATCGGCCGCCCGCACCGATTGCTTGAGCACTGTCGACAAGGCCTTCAGCACGGCGTCACCGGCATCGTGGCCGTAGGTGTCGTTGACCATCTTGAAGTAATCGAGGTCGAGCATCAGGATGGCGGCATGGGCGCGTTTGCGTTGTACGCTGGCAACCAGGGTCTCGACGTACTCTTCGAGGAAGCGGCGGTTGTTGAGACCGGTCATCGGGTCGCGCAGCGTCGAATCGCGCAGGCTTTCCATCAGGCGCTTGGTTTCCAGCACGGGCGC
>WBUO01000146.1 GCA_008933675.1 Dechloromonas sp. | reverse complement strand
CAGTCGGAAATGGACCATGCCGATTCGGGATTGGAAGGCGGCGCTCACTCGCTTTACCATCCAGTTTGAAGACCGGATCAACAACGTTTAATCCCAACCCCGTTTACACAAAATTCCGGACACCCTCTTTTCCTTTGGTCGCATCCGGCCACTATCCGTGCGTGGCTACGCGCGTACGATCGGCAAGTCCTCCCATCGGGTCGTGTATTGCGGGCTGAGACGCCCTCGCGTCACCGACCAGTCTTGCTTCACATTTTTCAAGCTTGACGAACCCAGCTGAATTGCACCGCGTCCAAAGCGCGCATTGATCACGTCCAGCGTTTTCGAAATACCCCTCGAATCGATGGCATCGTTCTGCTCAAACAGTTCACCCTGACACACCGACTCCGGTGCTAGATCGAGCAGCATGACACCTGCCTTGCTTAACTGGAAGCCGGGCTGGTAAATCCGCTTGATCCCGCGTATCGCCGCCTGGACAAGAGCACGCGTATCAGATGTTGGTCGTGGCAATGCAACCACCACGCTACGTGAGAAGTGCGGCCCCGAACGAAACGGTGAGGTATGCGCGAACACGCTCACATGCCGGGTCACGCTCCCTTGCTGGCGGAGCTTTTCCGCAGCACGCACAGTGAAGCTGCTGACGGCGTCAATCAGTCCATCCAGATCACTGATCGGGTGGCCGAAACTTCGCGTATGGGCGATCTGCTTCTTGGGGGCCGGAGCATCCTCAATTGCCAGACAGGACTCGCCCTGCAACTCGCGAACTGTACGTTCCAGCACTACGCTCCATCGCTCGCGTACCAAGGCTGGGTTCATTCGCGCCAGATCGAGAGCCGTCAATACGCCAGCATCACGCAACTGCTTGCCGATCCGATGGCCGACACCCCAGACATCACCAACCTCCGTTGCCGCCATCAGGGCCTCTCTGGATGCCAACGGCAAGACCGCCATGTTACATACCGTGGCGAACCCCGATGGGTAGCTGCCTGGCTTGCGCTCCGCCGTTTTTGCGACATGATTGGCGAGTTTGGCCAGCGTCTTGGTCGGACCGATCCCAACTCCGCATGGAATGCCGATCCAATTGAGTATCCGATTGCGCACGGCCCATGCCCGCAACCCCAAGTCGTCGCGCACACCATGCAATCCGATAAATGATTCGTCAATGCTGTAGATCTCCTGCGTCGGGCCTAACTCCGACGTGATCCGCATCATGCGCGTGCTCATATCACCGTACAGAGTGAGGTTCGCTGACAGGCCGATCAGACCGGCCTCCTTTTCCAGATGCCGGATCTGAAACCAAGGGGCCCCCATCTTAATGCCCAGTGCTTTCGCCTCATTGCTACGTGCAATCGCGCATCCGTCATTTGACGACAAGACAACCACAGGGCGCCCGTTGAGACTGGGCTCGAATACCCGCTCACAGCTGACATAGAAATTATTGCCATCTACCAAGGCGAACATGGCTGGCTACCTTGGCGAGGACTCACTGCTCGGTTCGCGAGCACGCAGGATTGCGACTACTTTGCCCGTGGCGATGCCTTTCAGCACTGCCATCTCGTTCAGCAACGTTTGATTGACCGACGCAAGCTTCGCGATTGTTGCTCTAGTCTCGACAAGTTCCTTCCGTAGCGTCCGATTGATCTCGCGTTCGCGAACCAGTGCGCTATGTTTGGCATCCCGCTGAGTTCGTGTTGCCTTGCCCACCAAGCCCCGAATCTTCTCGGCAA
Organism: Dechloromonas sp.; assembly: GCA_008933675.1. Taxonomy (GTDB): domain Bacteria; phylum Pseudomonadota; class Gammaproteobacteria; order Burkholderiales; family Rhodocyclaceae; genus Azonexus. Next base: position 8,298 of record WBUO01000146.1, on the reverse strand, counting down.
GATCGGGATACGTGTTGTGAATCAGTGCAGGAGTAACCCCGGCCATCTTCGCCACAGCGGAAATCGACAACTTACCTTGGCTTGCCTGTAACTGTTCAATGGCCTGCTCGATGCCGTCGATCGTCTGTTTTCGGTTGTGCACCTTTCGGTCACCCATTGTCTATCCCTGTCTTTGTGAATTTCGACGATTCCGCTAGTAGACCAAGATCTTTCATGACCTGATGCGCCCACTGAACATCACGTTCGGCGCGTTGCCTAACTGCCGGCCCCGCATCGTCGATGGCCAATAATTCGCGCTGCTGCTGATAGATGCCTTGCCAGACATCGGCGAAGGACTCGTCAATGACGGCGTTCCTGCAATCGACACATCGACTCGCTTCGTACAGACCGGCGCCGCCACACCCCTTTTCCTGAGCCAGACACCAGCCGTGCCCGGTAGCGCGGATATGAACATAACTTGCCGTCTCGGCTAGCAAGGCATGCCGGCTCGCCAGGGTGACGGCGCGCACTCGCTGAATAGCGCGTCCCGCGCCTCCACTTAACGGTTGATCCCCGAGCCAGGATTCAATCAAGTCGATCTTGAAGTCAGCCATTTCGGCCAGGACCTCATCGAATAGGGAGGCATCCTGCATGGGATTGGAGGCATACAACTGCGTCATGCTCATGCTGGAATGCTTGAACTGCCATTTCAGAAAGACCAGAGACGCGCGCCCCATGCGCGATTCGACAATAGTTCGCGCATACGTTCGCCTACACTGGTGCGGAGACAATAACCAAGACGTGCCAGCGGCCTTCGCCAGTCGCCTAAAGGCGACCTTGGCACCGCCATTGGTCAGCGCGTCGATATGGTAGCGGGTAGATTCCCTCTGGCCGGAAATACTGGTGCACAGAAAGAGCTTCTTGGCATTTCGCTTGGCTTTCGCAATCTGGAGCAAGCGGTCCGTTAATCCGTGAGGATCGGTCTGGCGTTCCATATCCTCGATTTCTCTCACCAATTGCTCTTTTGGTGGTTGTGCATAGCGGCTCATCAATTCCAGAACCCTGATCGTGAGTTCCGGTATCAAGAACTCCACCTTGCCCTTACCGGTTTTGTGTTCCGTCGTGGCGACCCAGTGATACTCGACGCCGTCCCGTCGTTCGCTACGCCAGGAACCTGACTCGACGCCGATGGCTTCTTCATTGCGCATGCCACTGGTGATCGACAGGACATAAAGTGCCGCATCACGGATGGCAATCAAGGCAGGATTTCGCAATCCCAATTGCCCCACGTCGCGTTGGTTCAGGATGTCCGGCGCGCTCGCAAGAATCTGTTCGCAGTAATTGAAGACCTGGGCCTGGGCATCCGTTGGAATGATGGGAGTCTTGCCAACCTCATTGCGTCCGGCTTGTTTTCCCAGCCCACTGATCCGCCATAGCGAACTCGTACCCCATGGGCAGTCTGCAAGAGGGAATGATGTCTCGTCACGAAATACCCAAAGGAAATCCAGGATGCGCAAACCGTCATAGACACTACTCGCGTTGCGTACAAGACGCGACTTGGTGTGATGAACGTAGTTCGCCACATGAATCGGTTTCACCTGGTCGAACCGGTGCACATTCAGTGACATCAGCCAGCGCATCAGCGGAATCGCCGATGCAATCGCTGTCTGACATATCCCCATCGCGACCGGCGGCTTCGATCCCGGCAGTCCCCGCTTGTACCATGCATAGAGAACTGCCTTGCAGTCATTCACCATGTGGTTCGTGCAATCCTCTGGCCAAGGAATGTATTTCTGGCCATCTGCCACGTTCGATTGTTCGAAGTAGGGCCTGAAGTCCCAAATCGCATCACCGAACGTTGAGAGTGTGTGGTTGCGCCCATTCATGTCCGTCACGGCACTGACAACGATGCCCGCCCGTTCTCGTTCAGGCAGGTCCTTCACTGATACCGGCTGCGTGACCAGAAGATCATAAGCCTTGAACGCGTTTGCATCACCGCCCATCGCGTACCTCACGATGCGCCTCTAGTTGCCGCAGGCGTATTGCCCAGAAGGGGTGTAACTCCTTTTCGGCAAGCTGCTTTGCCTCGGCAACCAACTCGGGCACGAAATGATCCGACCCTATTTTGTCGATCGCCGCGATTAAATCGCGATGGTGCAATTGCCACTGATGCCACTCTTCGGCTGGGTAATAGTCGACCTCCGCCATAAGGAATCGCTGGAAACTGAACAGGCGATGCAAGTCGGCGAGAGATCCGACAATGACGTAGCTGGGGCATCCCAGGCAATGAGTGAATTCCGCGCAATGTGTCGCGCCATCTTTCGGCGCGAGTGCCCCATGCAAACTGTCGTTGCAGCTTCCCGTCGGCGTTGCCACGAGATGCTCTCCCCGCAGTTTCGCGGGCAAGGCCTGACCGATGAACTTCGCCCCCTCAGCCTTGGTATGCTCGTCGAGTCGTAAATAGTGGTTATCAGCGACCTGCGGCGAATGACCCATCACCGCTGACACGGCCAACAAATCACCATTGCTCAGTTTCCAGAGGCGATTTTCCATCGTCTTTCGCAGACGACCCAAGGTCACCCGTAGTGGTTTGCCGTCATCGGCCAGCAGAGCATTGCGTTCAATGATGGTTCGGATGAGTTCCGCCATGGTTCCCATCGTCAGGCAGAGTGTCTGTCCATTGCCTTGCCCGCGTTGTGCCGAACGGTAGAGCCAGAGCCGATCTTTGATCGCTTCGGGAGCATCGGCTACCAGCTCTTCGGTCATGTCTAAAGCCCGTCTGAGTATGGCAACGCCATCCATGGGAATTGGGGATCCCTGATCGTGGATTTCGGTCTGGCGCAACGTGGTTGATTGCGCACCTTTTCCCCGGCGCTTGAATGTCCTGACCAACATGAGGTTGGGCATGAACGGATGGGGTGACAAGCAGTCACGTTTCATTTCCAGTAGCGGCGTGGCATTGATGCCAGACCGCATGCCGATCAGGAGCAGGAGTACCACAGTTGCTTCTGACTCCAGTCCGCAAAAGCGCTTGTGGTGGATGGCAACGAGATCGGATTTGAGCGCAGTGGCCAAGCGCTGCATCTCCGTCGGGCTCAGGGGCAATTCGCCGCGCGTAGCCGACCCATTCATCGGAAATGGATTGGCGGGCAGCATAGTCTCGGGGCTGTTTTCGATAAATCCATAGTCGATCAGACCGACGATCACAGATTTGAAGGCGGAGTAATAGTTTTTCGCGGTCGATCCATTGGGATATTTGCCTTTGAGCCATCGTATGTACCGCTCTACATCGGCGCGTGTCAGCTCAGCGGGCCGCGAGGGCATGACACCAACCGGATACTCGACCAGGTAAGGGAAAAACACTTTGATTCCATTGGAAGCAAAGCTGACAATTGTGGCGACTGAATAGTTGCCGCTGTCGAGACGCGCCTTCAATACTGTCGCTGCCGCCCAGATCCAGGCATCAAATCCGAGCCCCAGCCACGGGCTAAGATCGATACGGTTATGGCTTCGCGGATTGGTCGGTACGATGACTATCGCGTCTGTATCGTTCATACCAGAGGGAACCGGCACAGCGATTCCAGGCACCTTGGTTCTGTAGTCTTTGACACGGACCATCACTGAATTCGGCCCGCCATTTCACCGTGTTCTGTGGTGGCAAACAGCATGTCCAGTTCGTCCTCGTGGGCCAGTACGATCTGGGCATCCAACTGGTTAATCAAATGCAGGTAGATCGCGGTGGTTTGCACATCAGAATGGCCCATCCGGTCACGCACGTATAGCAACGGCTCCCCATGGAATTCAGGGCTCTTACGCAGTGCCGACAGCGTGTATGTTCCGTAGGTGTGGCGCAGCATGTGTGCCCGCACCGGAAATCCGACTTTCTTCTCGATGGCCTTCATCGCATCGACGACTGCGCTCTTGGAGAATTCATGCCCAAGCTCAGTCAAAACAAGGGCCGTCGGAATTATTCCAGAGCGCCGTCGTCGTATCTCACGCTGGTGCAAGGAATACGTCCACATATCTTCCATCAGAGACCAGGGCACATCGATACTCCTGGGCTTCCCGTATTTGATATGCATATCCGCAGGCTCCAGAAGAATGCGGAGCATCTGGCCGGTACGCAGATCCGAGCGGGCTCTTGGGTTAAAGACATAGGCGAGCGGGAATGAGCGCGCTTCACACGACCGCATGCCGGTGCGGACCATCATGTTGAATAGAAGCGCGTGACTTGGGTCAAGTTGGGTGCCGAAACATTGTCGAACCTGCGTCTTTGTCAGCAATTTGATTGTGGCTTTGCGCTCGCGCGCCATGATGGTCGGCTTTTGCACGACGCCGCCAGATCGATCAACATGGGCTAGAAATCCGTGATGCGCGGGTGTTCGCACATCACGCACTCCAAATGGCAGCTGGGTGATGTATCCCTGGCGCTTGCACCAGTCGTAAAACCGCACGATCAAATTCAACCGCTTGTTTACCGTGTTGGGACTTAGGGCCAGCTCACCGAGCGACCAATCGCGATACCGCGTCACCACACTTAGACCGTGCGGCTTTTGCGCCTCATCCCACTGAAGTTCATTCGCAGCAAGGAAGGCAAAATAGTCGTACAGACGCCGCCCATAGGCTTCCCAGGTGAGTGTGCTTTCGACACCGCCATGGGTGATTAACGTGTGCCATAGAAACGAGTGTGCCGGTTCCATGGGCCAGCCGTCATCATCGAGCAGCAATGGAAACCCGGCAAAAGAACGGCCAGCAACCAAGAAATCCGCAGTCGCCATGACAAGTCTCATACACCCCTCTCTTTTAGGAGCGTCGTCGCTGCCTTGAATTTGATTGTATAGAGATGTATGACCAGGTCGATGGCGCCACCACCTCCACGCCCCATGCGTACATCCCAGAATTTTGGGCCGGTGCACAAGAACTCCCAGTCGCGGCCTACTACATATACGTGCCAACGAGTTGTCCGATGACTCGATCGTGGATGGAATGACGGGTCTTCTTTGATGTGGTCGGCCAACCGGCGCAGGACATGGATCGACTCCATCTCCCGCCATCGCAACAGCGTCAAGTTATCCACAGATGCCATTTGTGCCGACTCCTCCCCCGGCCCCCTCCTGCTACTCGTCTCATAGAGACGAGAAAATCAACCCCAATAACCCCCCCCTCCGGGATCACATCACGGCACTAACAACTTTGACCCTTCAGACCGTTGTTGGAGAGCACGACGACTGGCCGATCCCTCAGCGTCGGGTCGAACAGCTTCTCGCAACTGGCGTAGAAGTTGTTGCAATCGACCAGGGCAAATACCGACATCGCGATCAGGTCACGAAGCGCTTGAACTTACCGACGACCACACCCCAGACCTGCAGTTCCTGGCCTTCCCGGATCTCGAGCGGCGGATAGTGCGGATTCTCGGCCAGCAGTGCGACCCGTCCACTGCGTCGGAACAGGCGTTTCACCAGACGCTGGCCATCGACGAAGGCGATCACGATATGGCTGTGGCGGGGTCGAACGCTCTTGTCGACGACGAGCACATCGCCATCGAAGATCTCGGCCCCTTGCATCGAATCGCCTTCGACCACGAAGAAGAAGGTACTGACCGGATTGCGGACCAGGTAGTCGTTGATGTCGAGGCGCTTGTCCTCGTAGTCCGCCGCCGGACTGGGAAAGCCGGCGGAGACACGCACCTCGTCAAGCGGCAGGTAGCGTTTCGGTGCGCCCGGCAGCGGCACAAAGAGGCCAGGCCCACCCGGTCGGACATCCCTAACGGGCATGATGGAAAGGCATCTCAGGATAATGCGCTTCGATTCCATGGCTTTCCGTGATCGGTGCTTCGCGCACGAGGACCGATCCACAGTCCGGACACAGGAGACCGAGCTGGCCCTGGATATCGGCCTGCTCGAGTTCGGCGGGCGACAGGGTGGCATGGCAATAGGGGCAGTTGAGTCGAATCATGGTGAGGCTCCTAGCTTCCGAATACTGTAAGTTTGTACAGTAAACCGTCGGCGCGCAACACTGTATGCCTATCGGATGTCGCCGAAAACGCAGGAGAACCACTGGCGAGGCCGCACTGCGCCAGAGACATACCCATACAAGCTGTCGCAAAGCGTTACTTGAATTAGGGAGGGGCGGCCCTTAGATTAGGCACATGCGCTGACAACCCCAACAGTGCTGACGGTCGAGGCCCCCTCCCTCCTCCTCATGACCGTCAGAAAGCCCCGCCCTCCCCCCTGCGGGGCTTTCGCCTTTCTGGGGCCTGATTTGTTAGGCTGGCGCCTATGTGTGTGAACTACGCCCCCCTCATCTCTTCCAGCGCGCTGCGTGAATTCTTCGATGTCGCTCCGGATGGACGCTTGCTGCGCGAGCTCAAGGCGAGCGTGTGGCCCGGGTATGCGGGTCCGTTCATACGCCAACCTGAGGTGGCCGGTGTCGGTGGCGAGGCTGCCCCCATTCGGGAACTGCTGACCGGGGCGTTTGGCCTGGTGCCGCAGTGGGCGAAAGACGAGACGTATGGCCGACGAACCTACAACGCTCGCGCTGAAACGGCGCACGAGAAGCCGACCTTTAGGGAGTCGTGGCGTCTTGCCCGACGTTGCATCATTCCGGCCGAAGCCTTCTACGAGCCGGACTGGCGTACCGGCAAGGCCATCTCCACCCGAATCAGCCGGGCCGATGGAAAACCCATGGGACTCGCCGGCCTATGGGCACCACGAAGACGTCCCGATGGCGAACTTACTCACAGCTTCACCATGCTGACCATCAACGCTGACCAGCACCCCTTCATGAATCAGTTCCATCGCCCCGAAGATGAAAAGCGGATGGTGGTGATCCTGCCGGAGCGGAACTACGACGCCTGGCTGCAGGCACCGGCGTCGGCGACCCGCGATTTTCTATTGCCATTTCCGGCGGAAGAATTGATGTCGAATGTTCCCCAGCAAAGCTTGCTGTAACGGCGAAGACTTATCCCCGAAACCTGTGGGTAAGGTTGTGGGTGGGCCGTTGGGCAATTCACCAACTCTCTGACACACCAATGAATTTCCGAGACTGCTCAAATTTGAGGCGCTGGGGCTTGCTGCTGAGTCTTCTGTTCTGCTGCTCATGGGCGAGCGCCGAGCCCGGATCGCATCGGCCCTTTGAGGTGACCGGTGAGGTTGTCGGCAATCATGATGGCGACACGTTCACCCTTTCAACGACAGAATACGGTGTCTTTCGGGTTCGACTGTCCGGGGCGGATACGCCGGAAACCGGTCAGGCCTACTGGCGAGCGGCAAGGAGCGCACTACGCCAGCTTGTGGCCGACAAAGCCGTAACCGTCCACTGCTACAAACGCGATCGCTATGATCGGGAGGTTTGCCATGCCTGGGTGGGAGGACGAGATATTGGCGAAGCACTTATTTCGGAGGGCTATGCCTGGTATGCGCGAACCTTTGCGGGAGAGCTGAGGACGGGGCAACAAAAGGCCTATGACAATGCTGAACAGCGAGCCCAAGCCAGGCGACTTGGCTTGTGGGCGGAGCCCGACCCTATGGCGCCATCGGTATGTCGGAAGCTACGTCGGGATAGGCAGAAATGTCGCTAGGTTGGCTTCAGTCACACCGTTGAGCACCGCGAAAGACTGCAAATGGCAGTTAAAACGGTGGTTGTTCGGGCCAACATACGCAGGATCGCTGGAGGTCACAGCTATCCGCCCGCCCGCCTGGCCGCCGCATACGGCGTCCGATTTTAGGTTATCTAGTATCCTGAGGCCGCTCGCAGGTAAGCACTACGGATCGCGCAAGCGTCGGCCAGTGCGTGATGTGGTTTCTGATCCGGATGCCGCAGGAAAAAAGCTGCCATTTCGTCGTTGAACAAACTGCGTTGCATGCCATTTGTGAAGTTGTCGGGGACTTTTTGAAATCGCCACCTTTCCGGGAGAGTCTTGCCAACCGACGCGAAGGTCTTCGTCAGCATCTTTTGATCCCAATCGGAATCGGCAATGAACAGGAAATCTTCACCCGAGTTGTTGAGCCAATCGGTAAGGGCGGAGAGGAAGTCGGCGGTTGAAATGGCGGGTAAGGACAGCAGGGGCAGAACGGTTGCTTTTACAAAATCGTTGCATGAGCCTTCGTCGTAGTCGGAAAGCTCAGCGTAAAACTGGTTGCCAGATTGGGTAATGAAGCCGGCCGAAATTAACGAGGCTGAGCTGCTCAGATGAGGGTGTCCGGAATTTTGTGTAAACGGGGTTGGGATTAAACGTTGTTGATCCGGTCTTCAAACTGGATGGTAAAGCGAGTGAGCGCCGCCTTCCAATCCCGAATCGGCATGGTCCATTTCCGACTG
>WBUO01000145.1 GCA_008933675.1 Dechloromonas sp. | reverse complement strand
TCGCTTCGTCCTCGGCGACGGCGCGCGTCGCCGGCGAGGGCAGCTGGCTCAGGTGGCCGAGGGCCAGACGCATCGCCTGCAGCTTGCCGAGCAGTTCCGACATCGTCGCCTGGTCTTTCGATTCGAGCAGCAGTTCGGAACGGTTGCGCCAGCTCTCCACCTTCTGGTTCTGGCCGTAGACCGGGTAGGTGCTTTGCTGGCCGGTCTTCACCGTGACCGTGGGGTGGCTGCGGATCAGCTTCAGCGCTTCGCCGATGTCCTGGTTGATCTTGCGTGCCAGATCGGCCGGGTTGTTGCCGCTGGCTTCGGCATAGACGCTGGCGCGCAGCAGGTCGTTGGCAGCCGGGCGGCTGGCATCGGCGCTCAGTTCGATCAGCGTGCCTGCCTGGGCGGCGGTGACGAGCAGGGTGCCGGCGAACAGGGCGGCGGCGAGGGGGACGATACGCATGCGGTTCTCCTTCATGTTGTTCGCGGCTCAGCGCTGACGGATGCGGCCGTAGAGCGCCAGCAGCAGGATGGCGACGATCACCGAGGCAATGAAGCCGGCGCCTTCGCCGGCCCGGTACCAGCCGAGGAACTGGCCGATGACGCCGGCAAGGAAGGAGCCGGCGATGCCGAGGATGATGGTGGCGATGAAGCCCATGTTCTCCTTGCCGGGATGCAGCAGCTTGGCGATGACGCCGATGACGAAGCCGAGCACGATGGTCCAGATGATGCCCATGATCGTTCCTCCTGAGGTTGGAGTGGCAATGGTAGTCCCGGAGTGTCGCCGCCGGGGCGGCCAATCGTAAGCAAATGTACTGCAGCGCCGCTTCAGCGGTGCGGGCGGGTCAGCCAGTAGAGCAGGGTGGCAAACAGGGCGTCGGGATCGACCGGTTTCGGGATGTGGTCGTTCATGCCGGCCTCCAGGCAGGTCTGCCGGTCCTGCTCGAAGGCGTTGGCCGTCATCGCCAGGATGGGCGTGTGTTCGTGGCCGGGCAGGTCGCGGATCTGCCGGGTGGCATCGATGCCGTTCAGGCGCGGCATCTGGATGTCCATCAGGATCAGGTCGTAGGACTGGTTCCGGCAGCACGCGACGGCGGCGCTGCCGTCGTCGGCGACTTCGACGGCGAGCCCGACTTCCTCGAGCAGGCCGCGCGAGACTTCCTGGTTGATCGGTTCGTCCTCGACCAGCAGCACGCACATGCCGGAGCATTCGTCGCGCAGACGCCTTTCCGGTGCTTCTTCGGGCACGCCGGCGACTTCACCGGTGCAGCCGGCGGCACCGAAATGCGCGGTGAACCAGAAGGTGCTGCCGGCCCCCGGCGTGCTGACGACGCCGATGTCACCACCCATCATGCGGGCCAGGCGCTTGCTGATCGCCAGGCCCAGGCCGGTGCCGCCATATTGCCGGGTGGTCGAGCCGTCGGCCTGCTCGAAGGCCTGGAAGAGGCGGGCCTGATCGGCAAGGGCGATGCCGATGCCGGTATCCTCGACCTCGAAGCGCAGCGTGGTGCCCTGGGTGCCCTCGCCCAGCACCCGGACGCGCACGGTGATGCTGCCGGCACCGGTGAACTTGATGGCGTTGCCGCACAGGTTGAAGAGGATCTGGCGCAGGCGCAGCGGATCGCCACACAGCGCCCGCCCGGCCAGTTCGGGCGCGACGTCGATGACCAGCCGCAAATCCTTCTCGGCGACCTTGTGGCCGACCAGGTCGGCCAGATGCTCGAGCACCTCCGCCAGGCGGAAGTCGACGACCTCCAGGCTCAGCCGCTCGGCCTCGATCTTGGAGATGTCGAGGATGTCGTTGATCACCGACAGCAGGTGCTGCGCCGCCTGGTCGATCTTGGCCAGCTGCTCGCGCAGGCGCGGGTCGTCGGCCCGGCGCAGGGCGAGGCCGGTCATGCCCATGATGGCGTTCATCGGCGTCCGCAGCTCGTGGCTCATGTTGGCGAGGAAGGCGCTTTTCGCGCGGTTGGCGGCTTCCGCCGCTTCCTTGGCCAGGCACAGGTCGTTGGTGCGTTGCTCGACCAGTTGTTCGAGGTGGCGCTTGTGCTCCTCCAGCTCGCGGCGCATGCCTTTCTGCTCGGTGATGTCAACATGGGTGCCGATCAGCCGGCGCGGCTGCAGCGGCCGGCCCTCATCGTCGCAGGCGACGCGGGCCCGCGACAGGATGTCGAGCCAGTGGCCCTGGCGGTGACGCATGCGGAACTCGACCTCGAAATCCGGCCGGCGGCCTTCCAGGTAGTCGCTGACCATGGCCAGCGTTGCCGCCTTGTCGTCCGGGTGCACCAGCATCGCCCAGGTATCGAGCGTCTCGGGCAGTTCGCCGGGCTTGTAGCCGAGCATGTCCAGCCAGCGCGGCGAGTAGTAGACGGTGTGGCTTTCCAGATTCCAGTCCCAGAGGCCGTCATTGGCGCCCTGCAGGGCGAACTTCAGGCGCTCGTGCGTCTTCAGCAGGCTGTGGGCGATGGCATGGCGCTCGGTCTCGTCGGTCAGGTAACCGCGCAGGCGCTGGGCCTGGCCGGCGGCATCGCGCTCGGCAACGGTGAAGTCGTACAGCCAGTGCACGCTGCCGTCCGGCCAGACGATACGGTAGCGGCTCTCCCAGCTGCGTCGCTGCGGATCGGCCAGGCAGGCGGCCGTTTCGTCGATGATGCGCTGGCGGTCGTCCGGGTGCAGGCAGTCGGCGTAGTCGAAGGCCGGATCGAGCATGGCTTCGCGCGGTTGCCCGAAGACGTTGTGGATGTTCGGCGAGGCGTAGCTTACCGGCCAGCCGGCCGTCGTCTGCCAGACGAGCACGCCGACCGGACCGTCGATGAACAGGTCGCGTTCGGCCTGCAGCTCGGCGAGGACGGCCTTGCGTCCGGAGATGTCGCGCGAGGAGTTGAAGAGCAGCGTCTGACCATCCACCCGCAAGGGGTAGCCGCTGACTTCGACGTCGATGATGCGGCCGTCCTTGCAGCGGTGGCGGGTTTCGAAGACGACGCGCTCGTTGCTGGCCAGTTGCAGCTGCAGCATCCGCTCGCGCTCTTCCGGATTGAAACAGGCTTCCCAGAGGCCGACGTTCTGGCCGATGAGTTCCTCGCGCCTGTAGCCGAGCATGCTGCAGAAGGAGGCGCTGGCTTCGACGAGATTGGCCTGCTCGTCGAGGATATGCACGCCGTCGCTGGCATTCTGCAGCAGTGCGCGGTTCTTCTCGCTCTCGCGCCGGAGGGCGGCGTCGGCATGACGATGCTCGGCGATTTCGCGCATCAGGTGCAGGGTGTTGGTCGACAGCGTGCCGTAGATGGCCAGGATGATGTCGATCAGCGTCCGCGTCGAACCGCTCATCTGCTGTTCGGCCCGTTCCCCGGCAGCCTCCGGCGACAGGCCGGCCTGCAGGGCGAGCACCATGTAGGCCATGTGACGGTCGGCTTCGAGGATGTGCGAGGCCAGCCAGCGGGCGAGGAAGGCCAGGGTTTCCTCGGCCAGGTCGCGGGCCGGCCGTTCGCTCTGGGCGTTGCGCAGTTCCTCGACCTTGCGGACGAAATCGGCATGCACCCCGCGATGCGCCAGCGTGGCCTGCGTGTCGGCCAGATGGCGCTGCCAGATGGCCTCTTCGGTAGCGAAGTGATAGACGGCGTAATCCGCCAGTTCGTCGAAGATGCGGTCGAGTTCGCGCTTTTCCGAACCGTAGGCGACGTGGCTGGCCAGCAGGTTGATCAACGCGACCAGCTTGCGGTGCTGCTCGTCGACTTCCTTCAGGCCGGTATTGAAATGCTCGTCCCAGGGAAAGATGTCGATCGAGGTCGTCGGCGAAGTCATCGGGCGTATCCGGTCTGCGGCTTTGGCGGGAATCGGCTGGCGTGGCGGGAACGGCCCATTGTAGAGGGTTAACGCCCGCGCGGCTTGCCGGCGCCGCGGGATGGCGCACCGCCACGCCGCCCCCGGCCGGCGGCCGGTGTATCGAAGCCGACCCAGTTGCCCGGCACGCCCTTGCCGCCGCGCGCTGCCTTCGGTTTTTTCGGCTTGGCGGCAGCTGCTGCGGGGCCGGTTGCCGGCACCCGGTGATCGGGTTCGAAGCCGGGTTCCTCCTCGCGTTCCAGCGGCTTCTTCAACAGCGTCTCGATGGCTGTCAGCAGCGGCGCCTCGTCGGCGCAGACCAGCGAGATCGCCTCGCCGCTGGCGCCGGCGCGGCCGGTACGGCCGATGCGGTGGATGTAGTCCTCGGCGACGATGGGCAGGTCGAAATTGACCACCTGCGGCAGTTCGTCGATGTCGATGCCGCGGGCGGCGACGTCGGTGGCGATGAGGATCTTCACCTCACCGGCCTTGAAGCTGTCGAGCGCCCGCTGGCGCGCTGCCTGCGGGCGGTCGCCGTGGATCGCGTCGGCGGCGATCTTCTTCGCCTGCAGGCGGGCGACCAGCTCGTCGGCGCCTTTCTTCGTCTTGACGAAGACCAGCACCTGCTGCCACTGGCGGTCCTTCAGCATGAACAGGAACAGCTCGCTCTTGCGCTTCTTGTCCACCGGCACCGCCCACTGCCTGATCGCCTTGACCGTGCTGTTGCGCGGCGCCACTTCGATGGACAGCGGCTCGCGCAGGCGGGCCTTGGCCAGGCTGCGGATTTCGTCGGAGAAGGTGGCCGAGAACAGCAGCGTCTGCCGCTGCTTGGGCAGCGCCGCGAAGACGGTGGCCAGCTCCTGGGCGAAGCCGAGGTCGAGCATGCGGTCGGCCTCGTCGAGCACCAGCATCTCGACCTGCTTCAGCTTCACGGCGTTCTGCCGGAACAGGTCGAGCAGGCGGCCGGGCGTCGCCACCAGCAGATCGACGCCGCGGCGCAGGCGCATCATCTGCGGATTGATGCTGACGCCGCCGTAGGCCGCATAGGTGCTGACTGCCAGATGTTCGCCGTACTGGCGGCAGCTGGCATGCACCTGCTCGGCCAGTTCGCGCGTCGGTACCAGAATCAGCGCGCGGATGGTGTTGCTCGCCGCCTTCTCGCCTTCGCTGAGGCGCTGCAGCACCGGCAGGGCGAAACCGGCCGTCTTGCCGGTGCCGGTCTGCGCCGCTGCCATCAGGTCGCGCCCGGCCAGTACGGCGGGGATGGCCTCAGTCTGGATCGGCGTCGGCGTCTGGTAGCCGAGGGCGTCGAGGGCCTGGAGCAGCGGGGCGGCAAGGCCAAGGGAAGCGAAGGTCATGGCGATTCGGGAAAGCGGCAAAGCGGGGAGTTTACCCGTTTCGCCCACGGACCCGGCAGCGTTGCCGCCGGGCATGACAACGGGGAGCCCCGGCGTTCAACGCAGAGCCGCGGGGAAAGACGGGAAAAGACTCCTTGCGGGTGGTGAAAATCGCTGCCTCCCGCGTGGAATGTTGCTGAAGGGCAAGCCACCGGCGCGGTTCGGACGACAGCCACGGCCGGGGTGTAACATTGCCCGCCATGAACGATGAACTCGAAACCCTCGCGGCCGACCTCGGTACCGCACTGCTCGCCCGCGGCGAATGGCTGGCCGCTGCCGAGTCCTGCACCGGCGGCTGGCTGGCGCAGAGCGTGACGGCCATTGCCGGCAGTTCCGCCTGGTTCGACCGCGGTTTCGTCACCTACTCGAACGAAGCCAAGATGGACATGCTGGGTGTGCCGGCGACGACGCTGGAACGCCACGGCGCAGTGTCGGAAGCGACCGCCCGGGCCATGGCGCAGGGGGCGCTGGCCCACAGCCGGGCCAACTGGAGCGTCGCCATTACCGGCATCGCCGGGCCGAGCGGCGGTTCGCCGGAGAAGCCGGTGGGCACCGTGAGCTTTGCCTGGGCGGAGAAGGACGGCGGCTGCGAAGCGCAGACCTGCCATTTTGCCGGCGACCGTGCCGCCGTGCGCGAGCAGTCGGTGCGCCATGCCCTGCGGGGACTGCTCCGGCGTCTGGATACGACGCCGATGATGGCCTGAGCAGCCGCCGCAAGCAGCTGCTACGGCCTGGCTTCGCCGGCAATCTCCGCCAGCAGCGGGCCGACGATGGCGGCGGCGACGCCTTGCGGCTTGCGATAGGCGACCCAGGTGAAGCCGGGTTCGCCGGGCAGCGTGTAGATGGAGATGGCGAAGGGGCAGAGGACGATGTTGTGCGGATCGGCCTCCATCATCTGGCGCGAAAGCCTGGCCGAGCAGAATTCGATGATTTCCGCCTGCTGGAAGATCTGCTTGCTGGCGCCGAGGTCGGCACCAGTACGCTGCAGCATCTCGCCGATGTGCGAGGTGTAGTTGATGACCAGGCCGCGATTCTCGATGGCCATGACGATGGCTTCGCGGGCGTCGGTGAAGGCGGTGGCGAACTTCTGGCGTACCTGGAAATCTTCGGCAAAGGTCGCGGTGCTGCCGAGCAGCAGGGTGAACAGCATCAACAGGCGGAGCATCGACAATCCTTTGCCAGAGAGGGAGGTGACGCGAGCATAAGGCAGCCCGGCAGGCGGCGCCAGCCGTCCGGACTTACTCGGGCAGCGGCTCGAACAGCGCGGCGAGGTCGTCGTTGCCGAACTTGAGGTCGACGCCGTGGTCCTCGGAGAGGATGCCGGCGGCCAGTTCGGCCTTGCGTTCCTGCAGGGCGAGTATCTTTTCCTCGATGCTGCCACGCACGATCAGCTTGTAGACGAACACCGGCTTGTCCTGGCCGAGGCGGTGGGCGCGGTCGGTGGCCTGGTTTTCGACGGCCGGGTTCCACCACGGGTCGTAGTGGATGACGGTATCGGCAGCGGTCAGGTTGAGGCCGACGCCGCCGGCCTTCAGGCTGATCAGGAAGATCGGCACGTTGCCTTCCTGGAAGCTGCGGATCGGCGCTTCGCGGTTGACCGTGTCACCGGTCAGCGTGGCGTAGGCAATGCCGGCCGTGTCGAGTTCCTGCTGGATCAGCGCCAGCATGCTGGTGAATTGCGAGAAGACGAGGATCTTGCGGCCTTCGTCGACCAGTTCCGGCAGCATCGCCATCAAGAGGTCGAGCTTGGCCCGTTCCTTGACCTTCTTGGCGGCCAGCGCCTTGACCAGGCGCGGGTCGCAGCAGACCTGACGCAGCTTCAGCAGCGCATCGAGGATGACGATCTGGCTGCGCGCGAAACCGCGCTGGGCGATTTCGTCGCGTACCTTGGCATCCATCGCGGCGCGCACCGTCTCGTAGAGGTCGCGCTGGCTGCCCTCGAGTTCGACGCTGCGCACGATGACGGTCTTCGGCGGCAGCTCCTGGGCGACGTCTTCCTTCTTGCGACGCAGGATGAAGGGGCTGATGCGGCGGGCCAGCAGGCGGGCGCGCTGGGTATCGCCCTGCTTCTCGATCGGCGTCCGCCAGTGGCGGGTGAACTGCTTGCTGGTGCCGAGGAAGCCGGGCAGCAGGAAGTCGAACTGGCTCCACAGCTCGCCGAGATGGTTTTCCAGCGGCGTGCCGGTCAGGCACAGGCGGTGGCGCGTGTCGATCTTGCGCACGGCTTCGGCGCTGCGGCTCTGGGCGTTCTTGACCGTCTGCGCTTCGTCGAGGATCAGCAGGTGGTAGCTGTGCTGCATCAGCTCCTCGGCGTCGCGCCAGAGCAGCGGATAGGTGGTCAGCACGACGTCGTGCGTGTCGATCTCGGCGAAGCGGCTCTTGCGCTCCGGGCCGTGCAGCGACAGCACCTTGAGGCTGGGGGCGAAGCGCTCGGCCTCGTTCTTCCAGTTGAAGATCAGCGAGGTCGGCAGGACGATCAGCGCCGGCCGGTCGAGACGCCCGCCTTCCTGTTCGAGCAGCAGGTGGGCCAGGGTCTGTGCCGTCTTGCCGAGGCCCATGTCGTCGGCCAGGATGCCGGACAGGTTCTGCGCGCGCAGGAACTGCAGCCAGGCCAGGCCTTCTTTCTGGTAGGGGCGCAGGGCCAGTTGCAGGCCGGCCGGCGGTTCGATGTCGACGATGCCCTGGGCCGCCAGCAGACGCTCGGCCAGGGCCAGGATATCGCCCTGGCCACGGAACTGCCAGCGGCTGGTATCGGTCAGCTCGGCCAGACGCGGCGCGTCGAAGCGCGACAGGCGCAGCATCTCGCCGCCGGTGAAACCGTCGAACAGGTCGATCAGCGTCGCCGCCAGCGGTTTGATGCGGCCGGCCGGAACGCGCAGGCGCTTGCCGGAGGCGGTGTGCAGTTCGATGCCTTCGTCGTCGGCAATGCGCTCCAGTTCGCCGGCTTCCAGCCAGCGCGGGTCGCGGCGGAACAGCCCGGCGAGCAGCGGGGCCAGCGGCAGGCGCTCGCCTTCGACGATGATGCCCATGTCGAGATCGAACCAGCCGTTGTCGGCTTCGTGCAGCTCGGCCTCCCAGCCGTCGACCTCGATCACGTGGTGGCGGAAGTCTTCGGGGAACTCGACCTGCCAGCCGGCCAGCTTCAACTGGGCGATGCCGTCCTGCATGAAGGCCGTCCAGGCGCCTTCGTCGGCCAGGCCGTAGAGACCTTCCGGCGGGCTGCCGAAGGTATGCAGCGTGTGCCCCGGCACTTTCTGCATGCCGCTCGCCAGCAAGGCCTGCAGCGCCCGGGTCTCGGCCTCCGGCCGGCGTTTCAGGCGTACGGTCTCGCCTTCCGGCAGGGTGATGAACTCGCTCTTCTCTTCCGGCCGGATATCGGTATCGGCATAACGGAAGATGACCCGGGCGACATCGAAAGGACCGCCGGTGAAGCTCGGCAGGTAGTTGCGCCAGGCACGCTGGCCGTGCGTGTGCAGGGTTTCCAGCTGGAGGATGGCCTGCAGCGGCGCGTCGACCAGACGCAGGCGGGCGCTGGCATCCTCGGCCGGCAACGGCAGGTCGGGCGCCAGTTCGGACAGCGCCTCGGCAACCAGCGCCGCTTCCTTGGCCGACAGCGGCGGCAGCGAGAACAGGCGGTTGACCACCGCCGGATTGCCGGCGACATCGAGCGGCCCGGTCTCGCCTTCGTTGAGGTCGAGATACCAGGGCGGAGCGACGCCGATGATCATCGAGGCCGATGGCTCCGGCTTCAGGTAGGGACGCTGGAAACCGTGGGCATCGATCTGCCAGCCGATACTGGCCGGCCGCGTGGCACCGGCGGCGAGCGGCAGGCCGAGATCGTCCTCGGGATAGAGACGATGGCTGGCCGCCATGCGCTGCAGGATTTCCGCCCCATGCTTCGGCCCCAGGCCGAAGGCGCGCAACCCGGTTTCATGCCCGCGCTCGGCCCAGATCAGGCGCAGGATGCCGAGATCCTCTTCGCCGACGAACTGCGGCGGGGTGATCAGCGCGCGGTCGACCTTCCACCATTCCTCGGCGCTTTCCGGGTATTTGCCCTTGCGGATCTCGACACCGAAATGGCGGCGATCGGCGGTCCACTTCAGGATGTAGAACAGCTGCTGGCGGGCACCGGCCGGACGTGCCTTCTTCTTGGCGACGGCGACCGAGACCCGGCGCAGGTCCTCGACCCAGGACAGTACGCTGCTGCTCACCCGTTCCTTCGGGTTGTGCTCGGGAATGGCCTTCAGCAGCATCGCCGCGACGTGCTTGCAGTGGCGGCCGACCGGGCAGGTGCAGCGGCTGACCACCATCATTTCGCCGCTCTGCGACTGGCTCAGGTAAGCCTGGGCGACGTAGGGGACCTTGGCCGAACCGGGAATCGTCGCCCGCATCTGGCCGTTGGCGATTTCCAGGTCACGGACCAGGTCTACGTAGGGGCGCGCCTTGGTGATGTCGCGCGTGGCGAACCACTCGGCGACATCGGCCTCGGTATAGGTTTCGAGCGTGACGGCTGCCATGGCCGGTCAGGCGAACTGGGCGCTGACCAGCAGGGCGAGCAGCACGGCAATGATGGCGAGCCAGCGGTTCTGCTGGCGCTGGGCGGCGATCAGGCGGTCGATCTGCGGCTGCAGATCGGCTTTGGGCGGTTGCGCCAGGGCCTGGTGGATCAGGCGCGGCATCTGCGGCACGGTGCGCGCCAGGTAGGGGGCTTCCTGCTTGAAGGTTTTGACCAGGCCGCGCCAGCCGACCTGCTCGCTCATCCAGCGTTCGAGGAAGGGCTTGGCGGTCTTCCACAGGTCGAGTTCGGGATCGAGCTGGCGGCCGAGCCCCTCGATGTTGAGCAGCGTCTTCTGCAGCATCACCAGCTGCGGCTGGATCTCGACATTGAAGCGGCGCGAGGTCTGGAACAGGCGCAGCAGCACCT
>WBUO01000144.1 GCA_008933675.1 Dechloromonas sp. | reverse complement strand
GTTCAGCAACACCCAGATCGCGGCGCTGACGACGGCCCAGGTGGCCGCCTTGACGACCGCCCAGCTGGCGGCCCTTAGTCCCGCGCAAGTGGCTGCACTCGAGGTTGGTGATGTGGGGGCACTGACGACGGCCCAGATCGTGGCGCTCAGCGGTGCGCAACTTGCCGCCCTGAGCAACGCGCAGCTGGCTGGCCTGACTACCACCCAGGTGGCAGCGATCGAAACGGCCGATCTGGCCGTCATGACGACCGATCAGGTCATTGCCCTGAGCACCGCCCAGGTGGCGGCGCTGACCACGGCCCAGGTGGCGGCGCTGACCACCGGCCAGATCGCCGTGCTGGAAACGGCCGATCTGGCGACCTTGACGCCGACTCAGATTGCCAAGGTAAGCAATGCCGGCATTGCCGTGTTGAGTGCCCAGCAGCTGGCTGCCCTGACGACGGCCCAGGTGGCTGCCCTGACGACCGCCCAGGTTCAGGCGCTGACCACCGAGCAGGTCGAACTGTTGTCGGTGGCCCAGGTGGCTGCCCTGACAACGGCCCAGGTGGCGGCCATGGAAACGGCCGATGTTGCCGCGCTGACGACGGCGCAGATCGAAGCCCTGACCGGCAGCCAGCTGGCAGCGCTGACCAATGCCCAGATTGCCGCACTGAGCAGTGCGCAGCTGCGTGCCATTGAAGTGGCGGATGTGCCTTCGCTGACCACCGGCCAGGTTGTGGCCCTGTCGACCGAGCAGGTGGCGGCCTTGACCACGGCGCAAATCGCAGCCTTGACGACGAGCCAGCTCATTGCCATGGAAACGGCAGATATCGCTGCGCTGACGACAGCTCAAGTCGTGGCGCTGACGACGGCTCAGGTCGCCAATCTGACCACTGCCCAGGTCGTTGCCCTGACTACCGGCCAGATCGAAGCGATGCAGACGGCCGATGTGGCTGCGCTGACGACCGCGCAGGTCGCTGCCATGCAGACAGCCGATGTGGCGGCACTGACCACTGCCCAGATTGTCGCTCTGACCACGGCCCAGGCAGCCAGCCTGACCGGGGCGCAAGTCGCTGCACTGAGCACGGCGCAGATCGCCGCCATGGAAACGGCCGATCTGGCCAAGCTGTCTACCGCAGTCGTAGCCAGTCTGACGACCGCCCAGGTGGCGGCACTGAGTACCGCCCAGGTGGCGGCGCTGACGCCGGCGCAGATTGCCGCCATGGAGGCGACCGATATTGCGGTGCTTTCCGAGGCACAGGTGACCGCGCTGAGCAGCGCCCAGGTGGCCAGCCTGACGACGGCCCAGCTGGCAGCCATGTCGGCAGAACAACTGATGGCGCTTGATGCCGGCGATGTCGCTGCGCTGAGCACAACCCAGTTGGTGGCCTTGTCCACGGCTCAGGTGGCAGCATTGACCACGGCGCAGATTGCGGCACTGACGACCGCCCAGGTGCGTGCCATCGAGACTGTCGACGTGGCGGCGCTGACGGTTGCCCAGGTAGCCGCTCTGACTACCGCGCAACTGGCGGCCCTGACGACGGCGCAGATCGTGGCGCTAACGACGGAGCAGGTAGCAGCCCTGACCAATACCCAGGTTGCCGCGTTGTCCACCACGCAGCTGACGGCGATGCAGACGGCTGATCTGGCGGCCCTGACGACCGCCCAGATTTCCGCCCTGACCGGTACGCAGGTGGCGGCGCTGACGACGGCGCAGGTCGCAGCTTTGACCCTGGAACAGGTGGCGGCGATCGACGTCGGCGACATGTCGTCGCTGACGACGACCCAGATCCGGGCGCTGACCACCGGGCAGGTTCCGGCCCTGACGACGGCGCAGATTGCCGCCTTGAGCACGGCTCAGGTGCGCAGCATCGAAACCGCCGACATCGCCAAGCTGACGACGGCCCAGGTGGCTGCCCTGACGACGGCCCAGGTCGTTGCCCTGGCGACCGATCAGCTGGTGGCCCTGACCACCGAGCAGGCGGCTGCCCTGACCAACGCCCAGATTGCGGCCCTGACGACCAGTCAACTGATCAACATGCAGACCGCGGATGTGGCGGCCTTCACGACGGATCAGATTGCCGCCCTGACTTCGGCTCAGGTGGCTGCCCTGACCTCGGCCCAGTTGAGCAACCTGACTACCGAGCAGATTTCGGCGATCGAGACTGCCGATCTGGTGGCGATCAGTACGGCGATGATTCCTCACCTGACGGTCGCCCAGGTCGCCGCGCTGACGCTGGAACAGGTTTCCGCGCTGACGACAGCCCAGATCCGCTCGCTGGAAAATGCCGATCTGGCGGCGCTGACCACCGATCAGGTCGGGGTACTGACGACTGCCCAGGCAGCCGCCATCACCTCGGCGCAGATTTCTGCCCTGACGGCGACGCAGATCGCCAAGCTCGACATCAGCGTGCTGGCTGCCTTACAGCCCTCGGTGATTCCGAGTCTGACGACGGCGCAGATCGTTGCCCTGACGACCGATCAGTTGCCATTCCTGACCACCGAGCAGATCAAGGCGCTGGCGACAGACGATCTGGCGGCCTTGACGCCGGCCCAGATCGTTTCCCTGGGCGGCGAGCAGATTGCCGCCCTGACGACGGCCCAGATCGTGGCCCTGACCACAGGCCAGTTCGACGTCCTGACGACCGACCAGATTGCCGCGCTGACGCCGACGCAGTTGGCCGCCATCCAGCTGGCCGATCTGGCCGTACTCGATGCCGGCCAGATCGCCGCCATCGAACCGGCCGATATTTCCGGGCTGACGACGGCCCAGATTGCTGCGCTCACCCCGACACAATTTGCGGCGCTGACGGTAGGCCAGATCGCGGCACTGACCTCCGTCCAGGTGGCGAAGGTCGAAACGGTTGATCTGGTGACGCTGAACTCCACGCAGATCCAGGCCCTGACGACCGAGCAGGTCGCGGCGCTGACGACGGCCCAGGTCGCTGCCCTGACCACCGATCAGGCACCGAAACTGACGACGGCGCAGATCGCCGCGCTGACGACGGCGCAGATTTCCGCCATCGATCCGGCCAGCATCGCATTGATGACGACCGAGCAGATCGCCAATATCGAAGTGGCCGATTTCGCCAAGCTGACGACAGCGCAGATCGTCGCGCTGACGACCGAGCATGCGCCAATCCTGACGACGGCGCAGATTGCGGCGCTGACGGCGACGCAGCTGGCAGCCATGCAGACTGCCGATCTCGAGTTGCTGACGCCGACCCAGATTGGTGCGCTGACAGGAACGCAGCTGGCGGCGCTGACGACGGCGCAGATTGCCGCACTCGATACCGATCAGGTCGGTGCGCTGACCTCGACCCAGCTTGCCGCACTGACGACAGCGCAGATCGCTGCCATTCAGACGGTCGATCTGGTCGAACTGACTTCGACAGCCCTGCAGGGTCTGAGCACCGCGCAAGTCGCTGCCCTGACCGCCGCTCAGGTTGCGGAGCTCACCTCCGATCAGCTGCCCTACCTGAAGACCGCCAGCATCGCGGCACTGACGACCAGCCAGATTGCCGCGCTGACCAGCGAGCAACTGCCCTTGCTGACGACGGCGCAGATTGTCGCGCTGACGACGGCCCAGGTCGCGGCCATCGTCGCTGCCGATATCGACCAGCTGACGACGCAGCAGCTTGCGGCGATGGAAACAGCCGACATCCGGGCGCTGACCACAGCCCAGGTCGAAGCACTGACCAGCACCCAGGCGGCCGCGCTGACGGCCGGTCAGGTCGCGGCATTCACCGTGACGCAACTGGCCGCGATGGAAACGGAAGACATCAAGGAGCTTACAGTTCCGGCCATTGCCGCCTTGTCGACCGCGCAGGTCGCCAGCCTGTCCGTGGCACAGATTGCCGCCCTGAAGACGGAGCAGATCGCCGGCATGGAAGTTGCCGATGTAGCTGCCCTGACCGTGGCGCAGATTGCTGCCCTGACGGGTGCCCAGGCGCAGGCGCTGACGACGGCCCAGATCGTGGCGCTTTCGGCAGCCCAGGTGGCGGCATTCGAAACGGTGGATCTGGCGGGCATGTCGACGACGCAGATTGCTGCCATCGAGGGCGCTGATCTGGCGGCAATGACAACCACGCAACTGGTGAATCTGACGACGGGCCAGATTGCCGGCCTGACGACCGGCCAGATCGTGGCACTGACTACGGAGCAGGTGGCTGCCTTGACGACGGCGCAGGTGGAAGCGCTGACGCCCACTCAGGTTGCTGCCATCCAGGGCGGAGATCTGGCCAGCATGAGCAGCACGCAGATTCGTGCCCTGACGGCTGGTCAGGTTGCGGCGCTGACGACCAGCCAGATCGTCGCCCTGACCACCGAACAGGTGGCCGCGCTGAAGACCGAGCAGGTGCAGGCACTGACGACGCAGCAGGTTGCCGCGATACAGGCTACCGATCTGGCTTCGATGAGTGCCGCGCAGATCGAGGCCCTGACTACGGGCCAGGTGGCGGCGCTGACCACAACCCAGATCGTGGCGCTGACCACCGAGCAGTTTGCTGCCATGGAAACCGTGGATGTCGCCGCGCTGACAACCACCCAGATTCAGGCGATCCAGACGGCCGACATTGCTGCCCTGACCGACGCGCAGATCACTGCGCTGACGGCTTCCCAGGTGGCGGCACTGACAACGGCCCAGATCGTGGCGCTGACGCCGACGCAGGTTACCGCGCTGGGTCTGGATGTGGCTTCGCTCAGTTCGACGCAGCTTGCCAAGATGCAGACGGTCGATTTTGCCGCCATGACCACGGCGCAGATCGCGGCGATTGACGATGGGGCGATTCCGGGGCTGACCACTGCCCAGCTGGCCAACCTCAGCATGGCCCAGCACGACGCCTTCACCGGTTCTCAACTGGCGGCGATGACGGCGGCGCAGACGACGGCACTTGGTTTGTCCACGCCGCTGATGCTCGATCTCGACGGCGACGGTATCGAAACGACTGCCTTGGCCAATGGTGTGCTGTTCGATCTCAATGCCTCCGGAACGGCAGTCAGGACCGGCTGGGCGGCGGCTGATGACGGCCTGCTGGTCATCGATCGCAACGGTGACGGTACGATCAACGACGGCAGCGAATTGTTCGGCAGCAGCTTCGTACTGGCCGACGGCTCGAAGGCGGAAAATGGTTTTGCCGCCCTGGCTTCGCTGGACAGCAACGCTGACGGCAGGATCGATCAGGCCGATGAGGCTTTTGCTGGCCTCAAGGTCTGGCGCGATCTCAATCAGGATGGCACCAGCCAGGCCGATGAGCTGTTCGACCTGTCAGCACTGAACATCGTCAGCCTGAGCGTCCAGTCGAGCACTTCGACGGATATCGACAACGGCAACTGGATCGGTCTGGAGTCGAGTTATCAGACGACCGACGGCAGCCAGAACCTGTTGGTCGATGTCTGGTTCAAGACAGCGGCGGCCGATACCGCCGAATCCGCGCCGACGGGCGAGGTGGCCAGCACGCCGGCAACCGAGACGCCGGAGGTCGAGGCCCTGGGTGTGCCGCCGCAAGCGGATGCCTGGATCTTGTGACCAGCCGCTGAGGTGCAGTAGTCTCGAAGTGCTGATGCGGAAACGCATCAGCACTTTGTTTTTGTAAGCAGAGCCGATGAATTTTTCCGGAAAGATCGATATGGCAAGTCCCGCAGGCGAACAACCGACACTCGAATCGCAGCTTGCTGCAGCATTGCAGGCAGCCGAGGGCGGCGGGTTTGAGCTCGGCAGCCTGATTTCCCTGGCCGAGCGCCTGGCGGGGGCGGCGCGACTGAATGACGTTGCGACCCTCTACCAACGCTGGCTGAACCATACGGTTTCCCCCTTGCGTCATATCGCCCTGTTCAATCTGGCAGTCGTTCTCGGGCAGCTCGAGCGTCTTCCGGAAGCCGAGGCGACCTACCGCAAGTCGATCGAAGCCAAGCCGGATTTCATCCAGGGCTGGTTCAACCTTGGCACCGTCCTCGAACGCCAGGGGCGGGGCGAGCACGCCCTGGTCATCTGGCAATCGATGCTGGATCACCCGCTGGTCGGACCGAACCTGAACCGGGACATGTACTTGCTGGTGGTTAACAGCATGGGCCGCCTGCAGGAGGAGCGACGCCAGTTCGCCGCAGCAGAAGAGAAGCTGGCGGCCAGTCTGAAGGCCGATCCGGCGCAACCGAAGGTCATCCAGCACTGGTTCCATCTGCGCCAGAAGCAGTGCAAATGGCCCGCCTTGCAACCCATCGATGGCCTGACCGTCGGCGAAGTGCTGAAGGCGACCTCGCCGCTGGCGATGCTATCGGCCAGCGGGGATCCCGGGCTGCAACTGGCGACAGCGGTGCGTTTCGTCAACGAGCGCGTCAATCTGCGTGTTCCGTTGCTGAAGCCGGAGCGCGGCTATGGGCATGCCCGCCTGCGCATCGGTTTCCTGTCGTCCGATTTCTGCATGCATGCGGTGTCGTTTCTGACGGTGGAGTTGTTCGAGTTGCTCGACCGTCAGGAATTCGAACTCTACGGCTACTGCTGGAGTCGTGACGACGGCTCGGAGTTGCGTGGGCGTGTGGTCCGCGCCTTCGACCATTTCAATCACATCCATGCGCTCGATGATGCCGCGGCCGCGCAACTGATCCGCAGCCACGAAATCGATGTGCTGATCGACCTTCAGGGCCTGACCTCCGGTGCCCGTCCGAACATCCTGGCTTACCGGCCAGCTCCGGTGCAGATGACCTATCTGGGCTTTCCCGGAACATCAGGTCATCCCTGCATCGATTACGTGATCGCTGACCGTTTCCTGATTCCTGAAGAGGAAAAGCCTTTCTATACGGAAGCGCCGTTGTATCTGCCGAATGTCTTCCAGAGCAGTGACCGCCGTCGTCCGGTCGCCCCCTTGCCGGACCGGGCGGCTTGCGGCTTGCCGGAGTCGGGATTCATCTATTGCTCATTCAACAATAACTACAAGTTTACGCCGGAAGTTTTCGATTGCTGGATGCGCATCCTGTCCCGCGTTCCGGGCAGTTGGCTCTGGTTGCTGGCCGATAACGAATGGTCTCAGGCTTCCATGATCGAACGTGCCGGGCAGTGCGGCATCGATCCATCACGCCTGATTTTCGCGCCGCGCGTCGCGCCGCCGCTTTATCTGGCGCGTTATACCGCTGCCGAGCTGTTCCTCGATGCCTATCCATTCAATGCCGGAACGACGGCCAATGATGCGCTGTGGATGGGCTTGCCGGTTCTTACGCTGAGTGGCCGCACATTCGCCTCGCGAATGGCTGGCAGCCTGCTGACGGCGCTGGAAATGCCCGAACTGATTACATACAGTCTGGCGGAGTACGAGGAGCGTGCAGTCAGTCTGGCGACGGATGAGGCGGGCTACAAGGCGCTGCGTCAGCGCCTTTCCGGTGCCCGGCAGACTTCGCCGCTGTTCGACATGCCACGTTTTGTCCGGGATTTTGCCCAAGCCGTGAAATCGGTGGCAAAGCCGGTCTGAAGACCTGAACTGATTCTCAGCGCTTGATTATCAGACCCTGACCGGTCGGCAAGGGAAACACGCGATAACCGCGCGCCTCGAACCAGGGGTCTTCCGCCTTTTTCTGCGAGCGATAGACGCCGGCCCACTCGTAGTCGTCGAGAACGATGATGCCGCCCGGAACGACACGATCAAACAGGACTTCGAGTGCAGCCAGCTCCCCCGGTGCATTGTTCAGGTCAATGTGCAGGTAGGCGACGCGTTCCGGAGCTCCTTGCGCAAAGGAATCAGGCAGGAAGCCCTTGATCAGCCGGGTCTGCGGGTAGTTTGCGAAGCGCTGCTGAACGGTCTCGAAAAAGCCTTCCTGCTGGCCGGCGAAACGATGTCCTTCGACCGGGTTGTAGTCATAGGTGTCGTAACCCCAGAAAGTCTTCGGGAAACTGGGGCCGCCGAGATAGTCCATGACCGTCTTGATGCCGGTCCCGGTGTAGACCCCGCACTCGACAAAGTCGCCCTCCAGCTGCACACAGTGGAAGGCGGCGCAGGCGAGGATGTAGCGTCGCCAGGCAATCGCCTGGTCGGCATCATTCTGGATGTTCTGCTGCCATGCGTTCCGGAACTCGGTGTCTTCGAACAGCGAGTTGTTCCGGCCCCAGGTGAACAGGTTGTCGCCCAGATAGCTGCCCGGTGTAACCAGTTGCCTGGCTTCCTCCATCAGTGCCGCGAACCGTGCCGGGTCGCTGATGCCCCAGGACTTCGGCGTGTAGAAATTGACGATCTGTTCGAGATTCAGAGGGGGAAGCTTGGGGAGGTCCATGCGTGGCTCACTTGCAGGTTGATGTTCGGGCGTACGGTTAATTTGCGTTGTCAGTCTGGGATGCCAATGCATTCTTGTTGTTGAAGCCAAGACGATGCGACAGCGTTGCGGCAGCTTCAAGCATCGCGTTCGCCGTCGTGCTATCCCAGTCGACATCGAATTCGCCGATTGAACCAAGTGACGTGATGGCAGCGATCATGCCGCCCGTATGGTCATAGACGGGCGCGCTGAACCCGTTGATGCCGGGGGTCAGACTGCCTGAGGCACGGGACAGGCCCTTGCCGACGATTTCAGTCAGGATTTTCTCGAACTGGCGGCGAATCGTTGTTTGGGCAATTTTCTGCTCGGCTGCCTGGGTTTGAAGTTCTGCATCGATCATCCGCTTGAGATAAGGGGCTCGTGAAAATGCCGCAAAAGCCCTGCCGGTTGCCGAGCGCGTCAGCGATAGCACCGTCCCCGGCCGTAGCGTAATGGTGACGGGAGATCCGGAATCGACAATGCGTACGATGGTCGCACCGTGGCTCCCCCAAACCGCCAGTGCCACAGTTTCCTGAATTTTCTCGCAAAGCGATTCGAGAACAGGGCCGGCCAGACGAACCGGGTCCAGTCGTCCAAGCCCGGAGAGCCCAAGCTCGAGGGCGTAGGCGCCGAGATCATAGCGTCCGCTACTGGGATCCTGTTCAACGATCCCGATGCGCAGAAAACTGACCATGTACCGATGCGCCTTGGCGGCGGGCATTCCCGCCCCCTTGGCGATATCGCGCAGCATCATCGGACGGTTTGTGGCAGACAGTACATTGAGCAACCGGAACCCAACCTCGATGGACTGGATTCCCTGGCGATCGCTGGCGACTTTGGTGACCATGGTTGAACGCAGAGAATAAAGTGGCCATTTTATGCATCTATGACGTCCTTGGGCGTGCCGAATATAATCGGACAACAAATATTCAGGGAGCTCACATGCGCGCAGTTCTAGTAGCAAATCCAAAAGGTGGTGCCGGAAAAACTACATTGGCAACCAATCTCTCCGGTTATTTTGCCAATCAGGGCAAGTCGATAACCTTGTGTGACCTTGATCGTCAGCAGTCAGCCCTGCGCTGGATGGCCTTTCGGGACTCCGTGCTGCCAGCGGTCACCGGGTACTTTGCGGGCAACCAGATTTCCTCCAATTTGCCCAGAGAGGCTGACTGGGTTGTGGTCGATGCGCCCGCCGGCTTGCAAGGGTACAAGCTGAACGATTATCTACGGGTTGCCGATAAGGTACTGGTGCCACTGGTTCCCTCGGTCTTCGACATGGCTGCTACCGAAGATTTTCTCAACGCGATTCGCGGAGAAGTCCGCGGGCAGCGCAGCAAGGTCGGTATTGTCGCCATGCGTGTCGATCCGAGGACCCGTGCGGCCGGTATGCTCGAAGAGTTTCTCAAGCATTTCGACATTCCGATCGTGGCCTATCTTCGCAACACGCAGAACTACGTCAATGTCGCAGCCGCGGGTGCCACCATTTTCGATCCGCCAAAGGCGAGGCATCGCCGTGATGTCGAGCAATGGTCTACTTTGATCGAATGGCTTGCAGAGTAAAAATAATCCAAGCTTTTCGTTGACACCTCGAGGATGGCTCCGGATAATGCGCCCCTCTGACGGACGCGGGGTGGAGCAGTTTGGCAGCTCGTCGGGCTCATAACCCGAAGGTCGCAGGTTCAAGTCCTGCCCCCGCAACCAGGAAAGCCAAGGCGCTTGGTCTTGCCAAGCGTCTTGTTATTCCGGGGTCCTGGAGAAAGGGAGAGAAAAAAGTTAAGCGAAATTGCTTGACGGTTTGAAGGAAGTTCTTCATAATCTCGCCTCTCTGCTGCTGACGGATCGAACGAAACGGCGCGGCGGAAAGAGAAGTTCTTTAACAATTTGG
>WBUO01000143.1 GCA_008933675.1 Dechloromonas sp. | reverse complement strand
GGTGCCGCCGGGGCAGGCACGTCGCTGGTCGTGGTCTCGAGCAGCGGGGTCGGAATTTTCGGGGTCGGCTGCGGTTTGCGCACCGGCTCCGGCTTGGCCACCGGCAGGGGCTTGGCCTGCGGCGGTTCCTCCATTTTCGGGGCCGGCAGCAGTTCGACGATCATCGGCATTTCCATGATCTGCGGGGCGATGGTCTTTGCCGCCAGGATCACCAGAAACAGTCCGGCATGGAGACCGATGACGATGAGCAGCAGGCTGCTGCGTTGCGTCGAGGAGGGGCGGGAAAGGGCGTAACTCATGGCGTCTTCGGTAAGTTCCGCGCCGGCCGAAAAAGACCCTGGCTTGCTGGCATTTGCTCGCTGGCTGCGGGAAGGTGTTGCTACGAGAGAAAAGGGCTATTTGGTCAGGATCAGCTTGTTTTCGCGGGTGACACGCAGCAGGTAGCGCTGGCCGGCGTGCTCTATTTCGACGGTGGATGCCCCGCGCAGGATTTCACCGCTGTCGACGCGTACCGGCAGGGTGGGCGTGGCGACTGGCGGCAGCGGCGGCGCGGGCTTGGCGTTGTTGTTCATGGCCTTGCATTGCAAACGAGAATGTTTCGCATTCTATATTTGTGAGAATGATTGTCAACAACACTTAGCAGGCTTCGGCATTTTCGTCGCCGATGCCGCAGGCCGCGCCAACCACCCGCCCGAAGCTGGAGATGCCGCTGCCCTTGACGAAGACGCAGGGTTTGCCGCTCCGTTTGCACTGTTCCTTGACCCGCCAGTAAGCGTTGTGGCTGATGCAGCCTGTCTGGCAGATGACCAGATCGGCAGCGGCCAGGGCGCCGTCGATGCGATGCAGGCTTTCCTCCAGCCCACCGTCGTGGTGCAGGAAGCGGCCGCCGCGTTGCTCGACCAGATGGCGATAGGCGTCGACCGCGCCGGCCCTGCCGCCGACGCAGAGGATGCATTTGCCGGACAGGGTTTCCGGTGCCATGGGCGGCAGTTCGGGCGCGGCTTCGTCCACATCGTTCGGCGGCGTCTGTTGGATGGCTGTCAGGCGTTGGCGCAGACGGTCGATTTCCTGCTGTTGCGTTGCGACGTGCGCATCCAGCGCCGTCAGCCTGGCTTCGGCATCGCTGGCGCGCCGGGCGAGCGCCTGTCGGTCGCGCAGTTCGGGCAGGGTTTCACGCAGTTGCTCGAGCTGGGCGGTCAGGTTGGCGATGGCGGCGTCGCGGCCGACTTGTTCGGCGCGTAGTTCGGCGACGCGCTGGCCCAGTTGCTGGGTGGCTTCGGCTTTTTCACGCCGTGCCGATTCGGCCTCGCCTTGCGTTTTCTCGAGCTGCTGGCGCAGCTGGCGATTTTCTTCCTTCAGGCGTTCCAGTGTTTTCAGGTCGGTCCGGGTGCCGGCGCCGATCTGGTGCTGGATCATGTGGATGTCGGCATAGAGTTCGTGCTCCAGCGTGGGGTCGCAGGCCGGATGCGTCCAGATGGCCCACAGCGTGGCCGGCAGATCGCTGCCGCTACGGACCGCAGCCTGCCATTGCTGGCGCAGTGCTTCCACGTCCCGGAGGCTGCCGAGGCGACGGATGGCATGCTGGAAGCGCTTTTCCAGCTGGCGTTGCAGCAGGTCGGCAAGCTGGCTGCGGGTCTCGCAGGCGCCGACGGCCGTGGTATGCAGCACGAAGTCGGTCGTGCCGGGCGGGAAATGCATGACCTTGGCCATCAGGTTGCGCAGTTCGGCAACCTCGAAACAGCTGCCGATGATCGGGCAGTGAAATTTGTGGGGCACTTCCCACAGGCGCCGCCGGCGGGAGCCGCGTGTCGCCGCCGGTGTGTCTTCCGGGGTCGCCTTGCGGCTGGCCAGGAAGCCGTCAAGCGGGTTGCCCGGTGGGGCCATGAAACTGCCGCCGGCAACATGGTATGGGTAGTCGGTCATTGGGTTCTCCGGAAGGGGGACTGGCTGATCCGCTGGCGGACTAGTTGGCACGGTGCGGCAGGTCGGTGCGCAGGCAAGAGATGGCAGCGTCACGTTCGCGAGCCAGCCGTTCACATTCGTGGTGGGCGGCACACAGCGATTTGTCCAGGTACCAGACCTGCTGGGCGGCGGCCAGGAGTTGCTCGTTGTTCGCCTCGAGTTCCAGCAGGCGCTGGGCCAGCGTGGTGATGGCCAGGCCGGAGGCGTACTCGTCACACTGCTGTTGCAGGCGCTGATTGAGCAGTTGCAGGCGACTGATCTCGTTGTTCAGGGCGACCGTCTGGCGGGCCGACAGCGTGGCGTTGCGCCGCTGGTTGCGGCGCGCCTGGCGCAATGCCAGGCGCAGGGCGATGTTTTCTGCCTGCAACTCGGAGAGCGGCGCTGTCGCACCGCCGTCCTGACCGTCGTCGCGTTCGATCACGCTGCGATCCTTAAGCGGTGCCAGCATGTTTGCCTCCATTCCGGGTCTGGGTTTGAAGACGCTGGCTGGCCCGTTCGCAGAGACGCCGCGTTTCTTCGTCGAGGTTTTCCATGTCGCACAGGCGGTCGAGCAGCAAGGTCGCATGGCGTGCCGAATGCGGGCAGCCGGTTTCGTCATGAATCAGAAGCAGGCTAAGGGCGCCGGCCCAGAGTTCGCTATGGGGCATGTCGGTCCTCCGTTCAGGTGGGCAACTGGCTGGCCAGCGCGGACCAGATCAGCAGGCCGGCCAGTGAAATGTGAACAATCAGGCTGCGCATGATTCAATTTGCCTAATGAGAATGATTCGCATGCTATGGTTTTTGTTCTTGCTTGTAAACAGGAATTATTCTTGTTTGTGCGCAGGCGAAAAAAAACCACGGTCGTTGCCGTGGCTTTTTCTGTTGCCGGGCTGGACTGGCTCAGCGTTCGGCGTAGGGCTTCTTCTTGAATGTGCGTTCGCCGCCGGCGTCCGGCCTGCCTTCGTCCGGACGCAGGTTGATCGGCACACCACGGACGCGGGTGCGCTTCAGCGCGTTAGCCGCTTCGGCCGGCATGCCGGCCGGCAGCTCGACGGTGCTCGATTCGTCGTACAGGCCGATGCGGCCGATGAAGCGGCTCTCTATGCCGGCTTCGTTGGCGATGGCGCCGACAATGTCCTTGACCTGCACGCCATGGTCACGGCCGACGTCGATGCGGTAGCGCACCATGTCGCTGCTCGGCGCGCTGCGCTTCGGCTTGTCGTCGAAGCGCGGACGCTCGCTGCGCTCCTCGAAGCGGGGCTTGTCGCCACGGCCTTCGAAGCGCGGGCGTTCGCCGCGGTCCTCGAAGCGCGGCTTGCTGTCGCGCTCGCCGAAGCTGGCTGGGCGGCGTTCGTCACGGAAGGCCGGGCGGGCCACCGGATCTTCGCCGGGAATCTGCAGCGGCTTGCCTTCCTGGGCCATCTGGCACAGCGCGGCGGCGACTTCCTCGACGCCAATGTCCTGCTCCTCGGCGATCTGCGAGACGATGTTGGCGAAGAAGTCGAGACCTTCCGCGTTCAGGACTTCGGCGACCTTGCCCTTGAAATCGGCGACGCGCTTGTTGGTGACGTCGGCGCGCGACGGCAGGGTCAGCGGCGCGATCGGTTGCCGCGTGGCGCGTTCAATGGTGCGCAGCATGCGGATCTCGCGCGGGGCGACGAAGAGGATGGCATTGCCGGTGCGGCCGGCGCGGCCGGTGCGGCCGATGCGGTGCACATAGGCCTCGGTGTCGTAGGGAATGTCATAGTTGACCACATGGCTGACGCGCGGCACGTCGATGCCGCGGGCGGCGACGTCGGTGGCAATGACGATGTCCAGGGCGCCGGACTTCAGCTGCTCGATGACGCGTTCGCGCATCTGCTGGTTGAGGTCGCCGTTCAGTGCGGCGGCGGCGTAGCCACGGGCGGCCAGCTTGTCGGCCAGTTCGACGGTGGCGTTCTTGGTGCGGACGAAGATGATGGCAGCGTCGAAATCCTCCTCGACTTCCAGAATGCGGGTCAGCGCATCGAGCTTGTGCATACCGGATACCTGCCAGTAGACCTGACGGATGGCGGCGACGGTGGCGGTAGCTGCCTTGATCTTGATTTCGCGCGGCTCGACCAGATACTTCTGGGCGACGCGGCGGATCTGCTCCGGCATGGTCGCCGAGAACAGCGCGGTCTGATGTTGTTCCGGCGTCCGTTCGAGAATCCATTCGACGTCGTCGATGAAGCCCATGCGCAGCATTTCGTCGGCTTCGTCGAGGACCATGGTCTTCAGGCAATCGAGATTGAGCGTCTTGCGCTCCAGGTGATCCATGACCCGGCCCGGCGTGCCGACGATGACGTGGGCGCCGCGCGCCAGCTGCTTCAGCTGGATGGTGTAGCTCTGGCCACCGTAAATCGGCAGGACGTGGAAGCCGGGCAGATTCTTGGCGTAGCTCTGCAGCGCCTCGGCAACCTGGATCGCCAGTTCGCGCGTCGGCGTCAGGATCAGCGCCTGCGGCTTGGTCAGCCTGACGTCGATCTGTTCCATCAACGGCAGCGCGAAGGCGGCGGTCTTGCCGGTGCCGGTCTGGGCCATGCCGATCAGGTCATGGCCTTCGAGCAGCACGGGGATGCATTCGGCCTGGATGGGGGAGGGGGATTCGTAGCCGATTTCGGCCAGTGTCTTGAGAAGCGAGTCGCTAAGTCCGAGATCGGCAAAGCTGTCGACGGATGTCGTCATGGTGCTGTTTCCTTTCCTCGTCGCTGTTGGGCTTTGTTATCGCGGGCGACGGATTGGCCCGATGGTCGGGCGGCCTGAGTGACCCCGACGCAGCCATGCCGGGGGAATGAATCAATGGGGTGAATCCTGCACAAGAACCTACAAAACCGGGGGCTGCTCGGAATTACTGCGGGCGATACATCACGCATTGAACTGATTATTCTACATTTTTTTCGTCAGGGCCGCCAGTTCGGCCGGGGTGAAACCGGCAGCCAGCCGTGCCGTCTCATTCATCGGGGCTGGCGGTCGCGGTGCCTTGAAACGGGCCAGCAGTTCGCGATAGGTGCTTTCCGGTTCGCAGCCGCGCTGGCTGCAGAGCGTGCGGAACCAGCGATCGCCGAGGGCAACATGACCGATCTCGTCGCGCAGGATGATGTCGAGTACCCGGGCGCTGGCCTCGTCTCCGGCAGCCTCCAGGCGGCGCTGGATCGGCGGCGTGGCGTCGAGGCCGCGCGCTTCGAGCAGACGGGGAACAAGTGCCATGCGGATCAGCGGATCGTCGGCAGTCCGTTCGGCCATGGCCCAAAGCCCGCCGTGGGCAGGGAAGTCGCCGTAGTCGTGGCCGAGGGCCTGCAGCCGTTGGCGCAACAGGCAGAAATGTTCGGCCTCTTCGGCGGCGACGTTGATCCAGTCGCCGTAGTAGGCCGCGGGCATGCCGCGGAAGCGTGCAGCATGATCGAGCGCCAGATTGATCGCTGTGAATTCGATATGGGTGATGGCATGCAGCAGACCGGCGCGTCCCTCTTTCGTGAACGCGCTGCGTTGAGTGACCTGCTTCGGCGGCACCAGGTCCGGCTTCGTCGGCCGGCCACAAATCAGTTCGACCGGAGTTTCATCACGGTAGTCCAGTTTGCCGGTCTGCCAGTCGGCAGCCAGGGTATGGGTCAGTGCCAGCTTCCGGTCGATGTCACTGGCAGCCAGCACGGCCGCCAGTCTCGGAAACAGTGCGGCGCTCACGGCGCCGGATTGGTGTAGCGCAGATGGATGGCGTCGATCTCGCCAAGTATTTCCGCTGACAGCGGCGTTTGCGTCGCCGGCAGGGTTTCCTGCAGTTGTGCCAGCGACGAGGCGCCAATGATCGTGCTGGCGACGAACCAGCGTGAGCGCACGAAGCCGAGCGCCAGTTGCGTCGGCGTCAGGCCGTTCTGGCGGGCGAGGTCGGCGTAGGCCTGTGTGGCTGGCGCGACGTTGGGTTTGGTGTAGCGCTGGCCGAAGTTCGGCCATTGCGTCAGGCGCCCCGGGGCGCCAGGATCGGCGAGATATTTGCCGGTCAGGTGGCCGAAAGCGAGCGGGGAGTAAGCCAGCAGGCCAACCTGTTCGCGGTGGCAGACTTCGGCCAGGCCGGTCTCGAAAGTCCGGTTGAGCAGGTGGTAGGCGTTCTGCGTCGAAACGATGCGCGGCAGGCCCAGTTCATCGGCGAGGCGAACGAATTGCATGATTCCCCAGGGGTGTTCGTTGGAGACGCCGACGTAGCGCACCTTGCCCTCGCGCACCAGTTCGACCAATGCCTCCAGTTGCTCGCGAATCCCTGTGCATTCGCGCTCCTTGTCCGGCTCGTACTGCCACTGCCCAAACATCGGCTGGTTGCGCTCGGGCCAGTGCAGCTGGTAGAGATCGATATAGTCGGTCTGCAGGCGGCGCAGCGAGCCCTCGATGGCGGTCCGGATGTTGGTGCGATCCATTGCTGGCGGGCCGTTGCGGATCCAGGTCAGGCTGCGCGCCGGGCCGGCTACCTTGGTGGCCAGAATGATCTGTTCGCGCTGCTGGCGAGCCAGCCAGCGGCCGACGATGGTTTCTGATGCGCCACAGGTTTCAGCGCGCGGCGGGACGGCGTACATCTCGGCGGTGTCGATGAAATTGATGCCGGCGGCAAGCGCAAAATCCAGTTGCCGGTGGGCATCCGCCTCGTCGGTCTGTTCACCGAAGGTCATGGTGCCGAGACAGACCTCGGGAACGAGCAGTTTGCTGTAGCCGAGCGGGCGCTTGTGAAATGGTGTCATGGCTGTGCTCCGTGAGTGTGACGGGTCAGGGATGGTCTTCAAGTACGCCGTAGATCAGTACATGACGCTCAAGAAGTTCGTCGTAGGTGCCTGGAACGATCGCCAGGCAGTGGTCGTCAGGGTGCGCGCAATGCGTAGCTACCCAGAGGCTGGCGGCGGCGTGGGCGGCGTCGAAGCTGTCGAACAGCGCGTCCAGTTTCGTTGAGCGGACGGGCAGGAAAGTTCCACTGGTCCGGTCGAGCAACAGATCGCTGCCCAGCGTCTGTACGGCGTAACCCCGGGCCGGGCGAGCCAGGGGCAGTATGTCGAGCAGAAACCGATCGCCAAAGGCATCGGCGGTAAGTTGAAAATCGGGCATGCGGCATTTTAGCCCGGGCTCCGGTCGCGGTGCTGGCGCAGACAAGCTGCTGGTGGAAGGAAATAAGTGTGAAACAATACGCGCCGCTTGAAGCAGTTTCCGGGAGTCAGCATGGAATTCAGGGATATCAAAAAGCTAGAAAAAGCCACCAGAAAGGGGCAAAACGAACTTTTCAGGCTGGGAGTCGGCCTGATCTTCATTGTCGGCATCATGCTTTATGCGTCGACGCTTGAAGTGGGGCGCGGCGGAGTCTTGCTCGTCATTGCGGCAATGATCGGCGGCTACATGGCAATGAATATCGGCGCCAACGATGTCGCCAACAATGTCGGCCCTGCGGTGGGTTCGCATGCCCTGACGCTGGGTGGGGCCTTGCTGATCGCTGCCATTTGCGAGGCGGCCGGGGCCATCATCGCGGGGGGCGAGGTCGTCACCACCATTCGCAGTGGCATCATCGATCCTCAGGGCATTGATCCGGACAGTTTTGTCTGGTTGATGATGTCGGCACTACTGGCTGGTGCTGTCTGGCTGAATTTTGCTACAGCCGTCGGCGCACCGGTTTCCACGACGCATTCCATCGTCGGGGCCATTCTCGGCGCGGGCGTTGCGGCTTCCGGATTCGATATCGTCGATTGGGGAACAATGGGGAATATCGCGGCGAGCTGGGTGATTTCACCCCTGCTCGGAGGGGTGTTTGCCGCAGGTTTCCTCTACCTGATCAAGCGCAGCATCACCTACCAGCAGGACATGGTAGCTGCAGCGGTACGCATGGTGCCTATTCTGGTCGGTGTGATGGTGGCAACTTTTACCGCCTACCTGCTCCTGAAAGGGCTGAACAAGGTCTGGAAAATCGGTTTCGGAACGGCGCTCCTGGCTGGCGGGGGAGCGGGCATTCTTACCTTTGCCATCCTGCGACCAGCACTCCAGGCTCGCATGTCCCGAATCGCCAACAGCAAGAACAGTGTCAATGATCTGTTCACCCTGCCTCTCATCTTTTCGGCCGCGCTGTTGAGTTTTGCCCATGGCGCGAATGATGTGGCCAATGCTGTCGGTCCTCTGGCGGCAATTGCCGATGTGCTGGGCAAGGACGGCACGGCGATGCGTAACGCAGCAGCCATTCCTGCCTGGGTCATGATTGTCGGGGCAGTCGGAATTTCGCTTGGGCTGTGGCTGTTCGGACCCAAGGTGATTCGCACCGTCGGCTCTGAAATCACCGAACTCGACAAAATGCGGGCCTACTGCATTGCCATGGCAGCAACCATTACCGTCATCGTCGCCAGTCAGTTGGGTTTGCCAGTCAGTTCGACTCATATTGCCGTTGGTGGCGTGTTCGGTGTTGGATTCCTCCGTGAGTATCTCAAGGCAAACTATGCGCGTATGGAAGAGGAAATCCGGCAGCACCACACCGAGGATGACCGGGAGGCAATCAATGAGTTCATGGCGCGCTTCAAGAAGGCCTCGGTAGAGGAGAAGGGGCGCATGCTGGT
Source organism: Dechloromonas sp. (assembly GCA_008933675.1). Lineage (GTDB taxonomy): Bacteria > Pseudomonadota > Gammaproteobacteria > Burkholderiales > Rhodocyclaceae > Azonexus. Next base: position 1,621 of record WBUO01000143.1, on the reverse strand, counting down.
GGAGCTCAAGCAGCAGGCGAAACAGCGGATCGATCCCGCGCACTTCTCCAAATTCGAGCGCAAGGGGCTGCGTCGCGTCTACAGGCAGGAACTGGTCAAGCGTTCGCAACTATTCAAGATTGCCGCTGCCTGGGTGATTACCGTTCCGGCCTCGGCGTTGTTCGCAGCCATGATCTATTACATGATCCGCGGCATGTTCATCTGAATACGTCTATGCAGGGATGTCCGGGACCAGCATCTGTTCGAGTAGCAGAATGCGATCCTTCAGGGCAAGCTTGCGCTTTTTTAGGCGGCGTACCAGTAGATCGTCCGGTGGCGGGCTTTCGATCAAATGGGTGATGACCAGATCGAGGTCACGGTGTTCTGACTGCAGTTCGTGCAACTGGCTGCGGATATCATCGATATCGCTATCGCTCAGCGGATGAATGGCCATGTTCAACTCCTGACGGCTTCCTGTGTTTTGCTAGAATAGCCCGAACAATTGATGGGAGGAGAGACAAATGCAACATCACGTCATCGTGTCGTTCGGCAAGGACAGCGAATACGAGTTCAAAGTGCCAGGAGGGGCTGCGGCCGACGAAGCGCGGCAGTGGTTCGATCGCGAATTCACTGCACTCGAGTGCGATGTGGCCACCCCGACCGGTAAGATCCTGGCTGTTGACCGTATTCTCAGTGTCGCCAAGTATGCTGGCGAAGAGCGTTTCAAGAATCAGCGCACATGGGCGGAACAGTTTGCCAAAAACACGGCCGCCATCCTCGGGCGCGACCTGATTCGCGTTGACGTCGAGCATTACAGTATCGGTTACTGATGAACAAGGCGTTCGTCCGGGAGGGCGATGGCGATGACGAAGAAGAACTGCAGGCAGCGCCCAGTCTCCCGGCCGGTACCCGCAACTACATAACACCGGCGGGCCACGCCCGCCTGCGCGACGAACTGGAAGAACTGGTCAAGCGCGAACGCCCGCGCATCGTTGATATCGTCGCTTGGGCCGCCTCCAATGGTGACCGCTCGGAAAATGGCGACTATATATATGGCAAGCGCCGACTGCGGGAAATCGATCGGCGCATCCGCTTCCTGACCAAGCGCCTTGAACTGGCCGAAGTCGTCGATCCGCTGCGTCAAGGGGACAACGACCAGGTCTTCTTCGGGGCACGGGTGACCGTCGCCGACAGTGAAGGCAATGAAAGTACCTATACCATCGTCGGTATCGACGAAGCCGATGCCGCCGCTGGCCGCATTAGCTGGATATCGCCATTGGCTCGTGCGCTGATCAAGGCTCGTTGCGGCGACGCCATCCGTTTCCTGAGTCCGGTCGGACCGCGCGAACTCGATATCGTCGAGGTTCGCTATGCGTCGATCGAATGATCTAGGCCCTGTCATTTTTCTTTTATTTCATTATTTTTCCGAAGTGGGTTGACGGCCAGTTCAGCATCTATATAATGCGCACCTCTTCTGCAGCGGCGGGGTTTTCCGGCGGTTGATGAAGAGGAGGAAGAGAAAAAAGTTAAGCGAAATTGCTTGACGGTTTGAAGGAAGTTCTTCATAATCTCGCCTCTCTGCTGCTGACGGATCGAACGAAACGGCGCGGCGGAAAGAGAAGTTCTTTAACAATTTGGACAA
>WBUO01000142.1 GCA_008933675.1 Dechloromonas sp. | reverse complement strand
ACTTCCAGCAGCGGCCGCGTGCCGCCGACCGTCGGCCGGACGCCGAGGTTGGCGACGCCGGGCAAGGCTTGGTCGCCGAGGCCGGCAACCTCGACCGCGAAGACGCCGGTCATCGGCAGCGGATTGTGCTTGATGCGGATGTTGGCCGTGGCGAAACCGAGCTGGCGGCCGATCTTGTCACCGTGGGAAACCTGGCCGTCCATCATGTAGGGGCGGCCGAGCAGCTTTGCGGCATGTGCCATATCACCCGTGGCCAGGGCACGACGAACACCAGAACTGGAAACGCGCTCGCCGTCGACAACAACACTCTGCATGGCCTCGACGCCAAAACCACAGCGTCGGCCAGCCACCTGGAGCAGCGAAAAATCACCTTGCCGGCGACAGCCGAAACGAAAATCGTCGCCAATGATCAGGTGGCGGACCCGCAATCCATGACACAGCACCTGCTCGATGAAGGCATCGGCACTCAGGGCGGCAAATGCTGCATTGAACGGGCAAACCATTGCCTGCTCGACACCCAGATCAGCCAGCAACTCGAGTTTCTCACGCAGCGTCGTCAGCCGTGCCGGCGCGGATGCCGGCGCAAAAAACTCGCGCGGGTGCGGCTCGAAGGTCAGGATCGCCGGCGTCAGCTGCAATCGCTGCGCGGCCCGGACCAACTGATCGAGCAGCGCAGCATGACCAAGATGCACACCATCGAAATTACCAATGGCGAGAACAACCGGCGCTGGAACGGAACGCGTATGACCGCGGAAAACGCGCATGGGGTTTGGGCTTGAAAAAACGTTGAATTATAACGGCCGCCGCACATGGCCGCTTGCCCGAGCAGAAAGGCTTTGCCTGTAGCCGGAATCATCGCTGGCACTTTCGCTATAATCGGTCGCTTGTAATCCCTCTCACAGCCAGCGGATGCTCGATCTGATCAACCATGTCGTCAAGATTTCGGCACGCCGTGACCGGACCGAAATCAACTCGGCCATGATCGATGCGCTCACCGAACTGTTCCATCCGCTGCGGGCGACCATCCATCGCTGTTTCACCGGACGCAACAAGGCCATCTTCTTCCCCTGCGCCGGCTTCGGGCCGGACGGTCCGTTCCTGCGCAATGCCTACCTGCCGGATCGCCAGCACTGCCAGGGTGTCGAGCATGACCAACTACTCCAGCGCTGCCGCCTGGAAGCCTCCGCCGTGCTCGAACGGCAGGATGACGGTTCGCATCGCATCGTCTTTCCCATCATCCGGCGCGAAGAACCCAGCTACATGATCGACCTGGTGCTGCTCGACGAATTTTCGGCCGACCAGCGGGTGGCATTGATGGGGTTGATCGAATATTTCGGCAATCACATTGCCCTGCTCGATTACGGGGAAGGCGACTCGCTGACCGGCCTGGCCAGCCGCAAGACCTTCGACAAACACCTGTTCGAACTGCTCGGCAAGGCAGCCAGCGACGAACTGCTGGGCAATGGCAAAACCCACCCCAGGAGACGACGCGGCAGCTCAAGCGAAGCCAGCCACTGGCTGGCCGTCTGCGATATCGATCATTTCAAGCAGGTCAACGACAATTTTGGCCACCTGATCGGCGACGAAGTCCTGATCATGGTCGCCCAGGTGATGCGCCAGGCCTTCCGCTTCGACGATCAGCTGTTTCGCTTTGGCGGCGAGGAATTCGTCGCCCTGCTTCAGCCCACCGACCCCGCATCGGCCCTGGCAACACTTGAACGCTTCCGTAGCCAGATTGCCCAGCAGGTATTCAGTCGCGTCGGCCATGTCACCGTCAGCATCGGCTTCAGCCGCCTGCAACCGCATGACACACCGGCCGATGCCATTGATCGCGCCGATGAAGCCCTTTATTTCGCCAAGCGCCAGGGGCGAAACCGCATCGACTGCTACGAGGACCTCGTGGCCAGACAGCTGCTGACCGCCAAGGAATTTGTCGGCGGCGAAGTCGAGCTGTTCTAGCCGATGACCGATGGCCGCGCCTTCGGGCCCGGCGGATGCTTGATGAAGTACTGGCGGATACCACGAACGATGGCCTCGGCCAGCTTTTCCTGGTAGGCATCGTCATTGAGCCGGCGTTCCTCTTCTGGATTGGAGATGAACGCTGTCTCGATCAGCGCCGAGGGGATATCCGGAGCTTTCAATACGGCAAATCCCGCTTGTTCGACATGATTCTTGTGCAGGGTATTGATCGACCCCAACTCACCAAGCAGGTATTTGCCCAGCTTAAGACTGTCGTTGATCGTTGCGGTCTGCGAAAGATCGAGCAGCGTCCGTGCCAGGAAAGGATCGCGGGAGCGGATATTGACGCCGCCAACCAGGTCGGCCTCGTTCTCGCGCTGAGCCAGCAACCGCGCCTGGGTACTTGATGCACCGCGCTCTGAGAGAACGAAAACCGAAGAGCCGCGAGCATCCGGCTTGATCCACGCATCCGCATGAATCGACAGGAAAAGATCGGACTGGACGCGCCGGGCCTTCTGTACCCGGACATTCAGCGGCACGAAGAAGTCGGAGTCGCGGGTCAGCACCGCCCGCATGTTGGGCTCGGCATCAATACGTCGCTTCAGGCGCCTGGCAACCTCCAGCGTCACATTTTTTTCGTAGGTTCCGCCCTTGCCAATCGCCCCCGGATCTTCGCCACCATGACCCGGATCCAGGGTAATGGTCACCAACCGGTCCACCACGGGCTTGCCGGTTTTCTTCGCCGTGTGAACCTCGGGTGCGCCAGGCTTGTTGTCGCCGGTCGGAAAATCCTGCTCGTTCTTCAACGGTTCGACAGCACCTTCACGACCTTCCAGCAATGCCATCAACGGATCGGGGGGATTCAGCGGATAGACGTCGAGAACCAGACGGTGTCCATACTCGCCAACCGGAGCCAGGGTAAACACCTGCGGATTGACCTTGCCCTTCAGCTCCATGACCAGACGCACAACCCCCGGCTTGAAGCGTCCGGCACGCAACAACTTGATGTTGGGATCGTCCGTTGCCACCTTGCTGGACAGGCTGTCGAGCACGCTGTTGAACTCAACCCCTTCGATGTCTACAACCAGTCGATCCGGGTTTTCAATCAGGAAATGCTTGAACTTCAACTCGCCTTCGTGCTCGAGCGTCACGCGCGTGTAGTCAGCGGCCGGCCAGACACGTACCGCCAGCACCGACGGCTGCTTGCCGACGGCGCCGGCCAGCGGCGTCACCGAGAGAATCAGCGAGGCACCGGCGTAGCGGAGGAGTTGCCGGCGCCCCAGACAGAGGCCAGACCTTCTAGACATTGCAAGCCTTCCGGCGAATCGACAAAGGCTTCAAGCACCCTTCCACGCCCCTCGTGGCGCAGACGCAAGCGGATATCCGGCGCCGGGACACAGCCCGCAGCACGTTCCGGCCATTCGACCAGGCAGATCGTGCTGTCATTGAAATATTCGCCAAAACCCGCATCGAGAAACTCCTCTGGTGACTCGAAACGATAAAAATCAAAGTGATATAAGTATAAGCTCGAAACTACGTAAACTTCAACCAGCGAATAGGTCGGACTCTTCACAGGCCCCCGATGGCCCAGCGCCCGAATCAGCGCCCGCACCAAGGTTGTCTTCCCTGCCCCCAGGTCCCCCTCGAGATAGACAACCAGGCCAGCCATCAGGCGCGGCGCCAGCAATTCGCCGAAACGCTGGGTGGCAGCCTCGTCGGGCAATTGATAAACAGCGGTAACATCGGGAATATGCAAAATCAGGACTCCACGGTGAATTACACGGCACTCCGGGAAGAAATCCGCGAGACCGGCAGGAAACTGGGATTTTCGGCCATCGGCGTGGCACGCGCCGACCCGGGCCCGGCCGTTGATCGCCTGCGCACCTGGCTGACCGACGGCTACCACGGCGAAATGGATTATATGGCCCGTCATGCCGAACTGCGCGCCCGGCCAGAGCAGTTGCAACCGGGCACAGTGACCGTGATCTCTGCGACACTCGATTACCTGCCGCACGACCTGCCGGCACCGCCGGCCGGGCAGGCAGCCATTTCCCGCTATGCGCAGGGGCGGGACTATCACAAGGTCGTACGCAGCCGCCTGCAGAAACTGGCCGATGCCATCGGCGAACGGATCGGTTCATTCGGCTACCGGGTCTTTTCCGATTCAGCACCGGTCATGGAGGTCGAATATGCCACCCAGGCCGGCCTCGGCTGGCGAGGCAAACACACCCTGCTACTGTCAAAGCAAGGTTCCTGGCACTTTCTTGGCGAGATCTACACCGATCTGCCGCTACCTCCCGACCCCCCGGTCAACGAACATTGCGGCAGCTGCACCGCCTGCCTGGACGCCTGCCCGACCGCCGCCATCGTTGCCCCCTACCGCGTCGATGCCCGACGCTGTATCAGCTACCTGACGATCGAACTCGCCGGGCCAATTCCCGAAGAATTCCGCCCACTGATCGGCAATCGCATCTACGGCTGCGATGACTGTCAGCTCTGTTGCCCATGGAACCGCTTCGCCCAACTCGGCGACCGCGAATTCGCACCGCGTCACGGACTGGATACAGCCAGCCTGATCGAGCTGTTTTCCTGGACGGAAGAACAATTCGAACAACGTCTTGCCGGCAACCCGATCCGTCGTATCGGCCACGAGCGCTGGCTACGCAATATTGCTGTTGCACTGGGCAACGGACCAGCCAACGCAGAATCACAAAGTGCGCTTCAAAGGCACTGTGAGCATCCATCACCACTGGTTCGCGAACACGCCCGATGGGCACTGAGAAAGCTGGCGTTCTAGCCACTGAAAACAAAAACCGCCGGAAATCCGGCGGTTTCTAGTTCTGCCAGACAAGCCTGGCAGGAAGGGCTATCAAGCCTTGGCGCGCTTGCCACGCAACGTGCGAGCCAGACCAAACAGACCAGCAGCAACAAGCAGCGCACTACCCGGCTCCGGAACACGACCGGTTGCATCATCGCGCGAAGCACCCAGCGCATAGCCATAGTCAAAGGTCAGACTCTGACCGGCGCCCAGCGAACCCAGAGCAAAGGCCAAACCGATCGCATAATCACCATCTCCATCATCAACACCGGAAAGGTAATCGGAAGGACTGGTTGACCACGGCGAACTGACACCGGCCTTGTGCTCCAGACCGCTCGTCGTATAGATGCAAATCGTCTGACCGGACTGCGTACCCGTACCACAAGCCTCGCTGTCGGAAAGCACTACGTTTTCGGTGTAATAGGACCCGAAGGCATTGACATCGGGATCCGGATCAAGCGTGCGCAGGAAACGCAGACCACTGGCCGCCTCGTTACCGAGATTAGTCAGAGTGGTCGTGATGGAGATCACCGAGCGACCACCCAGCGTGGTCAATGAATAGAGGTGTGAAATACCAAACAGGCCATCCGAAGAGGTGCCAACAGCAGTAACGGAAGTAGCCGAATTCTGCGTCAGCGAGAAAGCAAAACTACTACCACCGGAATTGTTGTTCCCATAAGCCCCACCATTGCCCGTCGTGAGGTAGAAACCCTCAAAGGGCGTACCAGGTGTCAGGAAGTCGTTGACGCCATAAGTCGAGGTGCCCGTCTTGTCAAACAGGATACCCGGAGGCGTATTCGAATTCGAGCCGAGCGTACCGACGTCACTGACGCCAGCCAGAACATAACCATTCTGCAAGGTCGCCACAGCGTGTGCGCTCATCGGCAATGCAAACCCAAGCAAGGCCACCCCAGCCAGCTTCTTGTAATGTGCTTTCATGTTTTATCTCCGAAGATTGGATTAAGACAGATCACCAAAAGCACAATCAATGCCAAACAAGCAAGACCATGATTTTTATGACAAAAAAAACACGCACGAAAGCCGCTGTAAAGTTTCCCGACAGACATGCCCGAGAAAGAAGAGCATCCGCAACAGAATTTTAAAGACTTAATAAAGACAGCTCGCACATTGATTGATCCAGCATATTCAATCCGGAGCGATCTTCAGCGCCCATCCAGCAACACCGAATCTCCTCTGAAAATACCGTCAAAGCCATACATGACAAACCTGCCGCCAGGTAAGGCGATCAGGTAGGGAGAAGCAAGCGTTGGCGCCAAAGCCTCACGGAGGCAATCGCCCGCCTGCATTCAAAATGCTCAGGCAACAGCTACCGGCCTAGCCGAATCCGCGCACCATTCGCTCCACGAACCGCCGTACAGGCGTGATCCCGAGAGGCCGGCGATTTCCATGGCTAGAATGTTGTGACAGGCGGACACCCCCGAACCGCATTGATGCACCACCCGTTCCGGGGGCTGGCCAGCAAGTAGCGCCAGCCATTCGGTACGCAGTTCGGCAGCCGGCTTGAAACGGCCGTCGGCCTGCAGGTTGTCGCGAAAGAAGCGATTGCAGGCGCCGGGTATGTGTCCGCCTACCGGGTCGATCGTCTCGTTCTCGCCGCGGAAGCGGTCCGGGCTGCGCGCATCGATCAGATGCATGCGCGAGGTCTGCAGGAAAGTACTGACGTAGTCGGCATCAACCGCCAGATCGCGGATGGCCGGCACAAAAGCAGCCGATGGCCAGTGCGGGATAGCATCGTCAAGACTGCCGCCAGCGGCCTGCCACAGTTGGAAGCCACCGTCGAGCACGGCTACGCGCTCATGGCCCAGCCAGCGCAACAACCACCACAGACGACCGGCAATCATGCCCTGGCTGTCGTCGTAGACCACCACCTGCGTCTCCGGCCCGATGCCGCAGAAGCTCAGGCGGGTGGCCAGTTGCTGCGGATCGGGCAGTGGATGGCGGCCGTTACGACCGGTCAGCGGCCCGGACAGGTCACGGTCGCAATGCAGAAAGACTGCCCCGGGAATATGTCCGGCCGCGTAGGCGGTTTCACCATAGGCAACATCGGCCAGTTGATGCCGGACATCAATGATCCTCCAGGCAGGATCGCCCAGATGCGCAGCGAGCGTCGCCGCGTCGACCAGCGTGCCGTAGCTCAAGCCGTCGCCTCCTGCTCCAGCCAGAGCCTGGCCTCTTCGGCACTGTCAAACACCTCGACATCGGCATTGACGAAGGTTTGCGACAACCAGGCACTCCAAGTAACCCACTGGCTGTCGGTAACAACAGCGACGCGGTTGAAGTCGTTGGCGTGCGCGCGTGAGAACTTGACCTCCTCCCAGGCCACATCCAGCGTCAACCCTGCCATCTGCGTCAGGTCGAAATAGAGATCAACCGGTCCTGCGAAACGAACCTTGTAATTGACGACTTCTTCGAATTCCTTGTAGTCGGGCAACGTAAACTCGCCGAAAACCGAAACACTGACACGGCTGGCTTGATGGTCGATAACGATCATGATGTGACTCCGTTGTTGTTTATCTCAGTTTAACGCCAATCAATCCTGCTCCACCGGGCTGGCACGGGAAAAATGCGTGGCGGCAATGCCGGACAGGATGATCAGGCCAATCGCTGCCCAGGCCGAGGTACCAAGTACCTCCCCCCAGAGCAGCATGCCGAACAGGCTGGAGAAGATCACAGTGCTGTAGGCCAGTGCCGCGGCCATCATCGTCTTCCCGCGCGAGTAGGCGCGAGTCATCGCCAGTTGGGCAAGCGTGGCGAAGGCGGCGACGCCAAAGAGCAACAGGGCGCTGTCGGCATCAACTGCATGCCATTCCGAAAACAACAGCCAGATGCCGGCACCGATCGACGACACCAGCGAAAAATAGAACACCGTGCGCGTTTCCGGCTCGCCACGGGCGCCCAGTTCGCGCACACTGAAATAGGCCATGCCGGCGAGAACACCAGAAGCCAGGCCGACCAGGCCGCCAAAAAGCTGATCGGTCTGCAGCGTCGGACGCAACAGGAGGACGACACCAGCCAGGCCAATAGCGAGCGCGACGAGGATGCCGCGCTGCATGCGCCAGCCAGCCAAGGCAAGATAGAGCGCAAGGAAAATTGCCGAGGTGTAATTCAGCGTCACTGCGGTGGCCAGCGGCAGCAGTGTGATCGCGTAGAAATAGGAGAACAGTGCCGCAAAGCCGACGGCCCCGCGCATCACCTGCCAGCGCCAGTGGGCCGTTTGCAGGGAAACGCCGCGCAGGCGGACCAAGACAAACATCAGCAGCAGCGAGATGAAGCTGCGCCAGAAGGTGATTTCGACTGCCGAATGCGTCTCCGCTGCAAACTTGACGCAAACGCCCATGCAGGCGAACAGCAGGCTGGCAACCAGCATCCACAGTGATTGCATCGACGACGGACTCGCAAAAAAGGAAAAGGGCGCCGGATTCTACCGCGGCACCCTTGGCGAAGACCGGCGATCAGCGGCTCTCGATTTCCTTCTGCATGATCCGCCGATAGAACTCATGGAAGTGCTGCATGCCGTCCTCCATCGGGCTCTGGTACGGGCCGACCTCGTTCTTGCCCTCGGCCAGCAGCGCCTTGCGGCCGCGGTCCATGCGCTCGCCGATGTCGTCGTCCTCGATCGCCGTCTCCATGTAGGCGGCGCGTTCGGCCTCGATGAACTCGCGCTCGAAGTCGACGATTTCTTCCGGGTAGTAGAACTCGACGACATTCATCGTCTTGTCCACGCCCATCGGGATCAGCGTCGACACCACCAGTACATGCGGATACCACTCGACCATGATGTTCGGGTAGTAGGTAAGCCAGATGGCGCCCTGCGGCGGCGTCTCACCACGGTCGCCGTAGTACTCGCGGACGACTTTCTGCCAGCGGTTGTAGACGGAAGATGAAGAATCCTTCAGCAGTGAGGTGATGCCGACCTTCTGCACCGAGTACCAGTCGCCGAACTGCCAGGTCAGGTCGTCGCAGGTGACGAAGTTGCCGAGGCCCGGGTGATAGGGAACGACGTGGTAGTCCTCGAGATAGACTTCGATGAAGGTCTTCCAGTTGTAATTACACTCGTGCATCTCGACGTGGTCGAGCTTGTAGCCGGTGAAATCGAGGTCGCGGGCGACCTTCATGCCGGCCAGGTCGGCATTGGCCGAACGAGGCCCCTTGAACAGCAGGCCGTTCCAGTTTTCCAGCCTGACCTTGTCGAGATTCAGACAGGGATTCTGCGGGAAGTGCGGCGCCCCGATCAGTTCGCCCGACTGCTCGTAGGTCCAGCGGTGGATCGGGCAGACCACCGGCCCTTCGAGCTTGCCGCTGCCCTGCAGCATGATCGCCTGGCGATGCCGGCAGACGTTCGACATCTGCCAGAGGCCGGCATTCGGACCGACCGTGCCGCCGTTGAGCAGCATCTGGCCGTGGTCCTTCCACTCGAGCGTGCGATAGTCGCCGCCCGCGGGGGCCATCAACTGGTGACCGACATAGCCCGGACCGGCATCGAAGATGAGTTTCTTCTCCAGCGCGTGAATCCGTTCATCGAAATACCAGTCCACCGGCAGTTGGGAAACTGCGGGCGCCAACCGGGACGACGTCGCCATGTCGGACATTCCAAGCCTCCAGCGGGTTAAAAGCGCGATTTTACCCCGAGAATTTGACCGGGCGCCCCGTGATGGAGTATTTTCGCGTGTTTCCCCGACCCCCGACGCCATGGATCAGACCCCGATCGACGACATGAAATTCGAGACGGCGCTGGCCGAACTCGAGGCCATCGTCGCCAGCATGGAAGGCGGCCAGCTCGAACTGGAAGCCTCGATCACCGCCTATCGTCGCGGAATGGAACTGATGAAGCACTGCCAGTCCCAGTTGAGCAACGCCGAGGAACAGATCCGGATCATCGAAAACGGCGAAATCCGCGACGTCGACCGCAACACCCTGGAGAACCAGTGAGCACGCCCTTCGCTGAATGGATGGCCGCCACCCAGGCCCGCACTGAAGCCGCGCTGGCCTGCCACCTGCCCTGCGCCGACAATATTCCACAACGCCTGCATGAAGCCATGCGCTACGCCACGCTGGCCGGCGGCAAGCGCGTCCGCCCGCTGCTCGCGCACGCCGCCGGCGAACTGACCGGCGCCGATCCGGCACGCCTCGACGTGGCCGCCTGCGCGGTCGAACTGATCCATACCTATTCGCTGGTGCACGACGACCTGCCGTGTATGGACGACGACGTGCTGCGCCGCGGCCGGCCGACCTGTCATGTCGAATTCGACGAGCCGACTGCGCTGCTGGTCGGCGCCAGCCTGCAGACGCTGGCCTTCGAACTGCTCGCCAGCCAGCCACTCGGCGAGCGCCAGCTCGAGATGATCGCCCTGCTCGCCCACGCCAGCGGTTCGTGCGGCATGGCCGGCGGCCAGGCAATCGA
>WBUO01000512.1 GCA_008933675.1 Dechloromonas sp. | reverse complement strand
ACCTTGAGAAGCTTAAATCCTTCTACATGAACCAGGGCTATCTGGAGTTTGCTGTCGAATCGACTCAGGTCTCGATCTCTCCTGACAAGCAGGATGTCTATATCACGGTGAATATTGCCGAAGGGGACCGTTATCAGGTTTCGTCGGTCAAGGTGGCCGGAGATTTCACCCTTTCCGAAGATGAGCTGAAAAAACTGCTCAAGATCAAGACGGGTGAGGTGTTTTCGCGTGAAAAGCTGAACGAATCCACCAAGGCCATCAGTGACCGGCTTGGCAAGGAAGGTTATGCGTTTGCAAACGTCAACGCAGCACCGGAGATCGACAAGGAAAAGAACAAGGTCGCCTTCACGATTTTTGTCGATCCGGGCAAGCGGGTCTATGTGCGTCGCGTCAATGTGACCGGCAACACCAAGACGCGCGATGAGGTGATTCGCCGCGAAATTCGTCAGATGGAAGGCGGATGGTATGACGCAGACAAGGTGACGGCATCCAAGCAACGCGTGGATAAACTGGGCTTTTTCTCCGAAGTGGCCGTGGAGACGCCGGCTGTCAGTGGTACCTCAGACCAGCTCGACGTCAATGTCAATGTCACTGAAAAGCCGACAGGGAACCTGATGCTTGGCTTGGGTACATCCAGTACCGACAAGGTTATCCTCTCCGGTTCGATCGCACAGAACAACTTCATGGGTAGTGGGAATAACGTCGCGATCCAGGTCAATTCGGCCAAGACTTACAGAACCTATGTATTCTCGTATACCAACCCCTACTTCACGCAGGATGGGGTGAGCCAAGGCTTCGATATCTACCATCGCACGTTCAATACTACCTCGACGACCTTGGCATATTATTCGTCGTCGTCGACAGGGGGGGCGATCCGTTTCGGTTTTCCGATCGGCGAGAAGGAGTCGATCGGTGTCGGACTTGGCCTCGACTCGACCAGCATCAAGACGTATACGCAAACGCCGCAGTATTACAAGGATTACGTCACCAAATTCGGGGAAACCAATCTGTCGGTCCCTCTGACACTGAGTTGGGCCAGCGACGGCAAGGACAGCTTCTTCTTCCCGACCAAGGGTACTTTCCAGCGTGCTTCGCTGGAGGTTGCCCTGCCGGGTGGCGATCTGACGTATTACCGCGCCAGTTACCAGCTCCAGCATTTTGTGCCGCTCAATTCGAAGTTCACCCTGATGCTCAATGGTGAATATGGCATGGCAAATGGTTACGGCGCATCCGGCCTGCCTTTCTTCAAGAACTACTACGCAGGCGGTGTGACCTCGGTTCGTGGCTACAAGGCCTCATCCCTCGGCCCGATCTATACCGATCCTTCGACGACGACCCAATACCGCTTGGGAGGTAATCGTCGCGTTATCGGCAATGCCGAGTTGCTGTGGAGTTTGCCCGGCATGGACAAGTCGTTCAGAATGGGATGGTTTGTTGACGGTGGTCAGGTATATGGTAGTGACGAGAAGGTCGAATTTGCCAATTTGCGCTATTCAACGGGCTTATCTGCTGCCTGGATTTCGCCGATTGGTCCGCTTAAGTTCAGTATCGGCAGGCCGTTGAACAAGAAAGATACCGACAAGACCGAAGTCTTCCAGTTCCAGATGGGCACTACGTTTTAATTCAGGAGTATCAAGTTGAAAGTCAAATCCGTTGTCCTGGCATCGCTGATGTCTGCATTGTTCGTGACGGGTGCTTACGCCGCCGAACTGAAAGTGGGTTATGTGAACACGCAGCGTATCTTCCGCGACGCGCCAGCTGCCCAAAAGGCTGCCAAAAAGCTGGAAGGTGAGTTCGCCAAGCGTGATCAGGATTTGCAGCGCATGGCGAAGCAATTGCAGGGGCTGCAGGAAAACCTGGAAAAAAATTCCGTGACCATGGCGGAGAG
>WBUO01000511.1 GCA_008933675.1 Dechloromonas sp. | reverse complement strand
TCAAGCAAGCGGCGATCCAGTTCATTGATTTACAAGGAGAATGGTATTGACGCACCTCGGCAGACGGCTGAATACTCGGCGCTATCACCCCATTCTGGGGTCTACTAGGTAGTTAGACCTGCCATGAGAGCAATTCGCAACGTGCTGGTTCTGTCTCTTAGCTTCACGCTAAGCGCATGTTCTGCTGCTGAACCCACGCCAGCATGTGCGTCCGAGCTTGCTCCAACTTCCACCGTTCCACCAAAGCTATCACCCAAGCTGCACAATGAGTTCACGGGCAAAGCGCAGGTATCTTTTGTCGTCAGCCCATCTGGGCATGTGCAGTCACCCACCATCGTCTCTGCGGAGTGGCGCCCCGTGGGGCGTAGTTCTGGTCAGCCCATCGGGTACGACGAGGCAATACTTGCTGCTGTCTCCCAATGGCGCTATCCACAACAACCACAGGCTTGCCGCCATCAGGTCCCGGTAGAGTTTCAGATGGACGACTCCAGTTCCACGGCTGGCAGGTCTAACAATTCGTTCAAGCCGATGCCGCTTCGCGGCACGGCTTAACTCAGCAACTGTCTTCCGATGAATGGTCAGGCCGCCATCGAGGCTCCTGCCATCAGCTCATCGCGACGCCGTGCATTGACGATCGTCAGCAGCTTTCGCATGCAGGCCACCAGGGCGACCTTGGCCACCTTCCCGCGTTCGCGCAGTTGCTGGTAGTGCGCTTTCATCACCGGATCCCAGCGCACGGCCGATAAGGTGGCCATGTAGAGCGCCACACGTACGGGTGCACGACCTCCGCGGATCCTACGCTTGCCTCGCGTCTGGCCGCTGTCGCGGTTCATCGGAGCCACACCGACCAGTTTGGCGATCTGCTGCCGCGTCAACGTGCCGAGCTCGGGCAACAGCGCCAGGCTCGTGGCTTGGAAGATCGGCCCCATACCTTTGGAGGATCGCAGCGCCGGCGTCAGGTGTTCATCCAGCAGTTCCTTCATCTCACGATCGATGGCGGCCAACTCGTGCCGGAGCGCGGCGACCGTACGCGCCATCAGTTTGCCGATCGTGGCCGGCGCCATGGCCGCTTGCTGCTTCTGCGCCTGCAGCGTGGTCACGACTTGGCCGCGACGCCTCAACCAGCCTCGCAGGTCGCGTTGCCAGGGGGCGGCCGCCTCGTAGCGGCGCAGTCGCCCAGCGAACAACCGCGACAGCAGGCACAGCAGCCGCGCATCGATCTCATCGGTCTTGGCCAACTCACCGGTGGCTCGGGCGAAATCCCGTGCCTGGCGCGGGTTGATCCGGGCCACCCAGAGGCCGGCATCGCAGCAGGCATCGAGCACCGCGTCCTCGTAGCCACCGGTCGCCTCGACCACCACCCGCGCCTCGACGACCGCTTTCAACCGTTTGATCAGCTTGCCGATCCCGGCGGCAGTATTGGCGAAACGCGCCACCCCGGGCGCCCCATCGATGGCCACATCCAGTGACGCCTTGCCTACGTCGATTCCCACTGCCGTCATGCCCGCTTCTCCGCTAGAGTTGGCCTGTCGAGAACATCGCGCCCGAGGCCCACGCTTATCAGTTCGAGGGAAACCTCGATCAACTGTCCGGGCGCAGGGCGCGAGATCCGGCGTGCGGCCCCTGCTGAATTACGGTGCGGCTACACCGAGGCGTTATCGGGCGCGCACGCCGGGTTCTCGGCCACTACAGTAGGGAAGTTCAAAGACATAAGGTGTTAGGGCTCATGGGAAAGTCTGCTATCCGCCCGAAAGTCGAAATCCTGCATCTCTCAACCGTCAGTGAGGGGCGCCAGCTCGAACTCAATTCATTCTTTTGCAATATGTCGCACGCACTCGCCGCGATCATCGCGGACGACGCAGACGAGTCGCTTTGGTTCGAGGTGTAC
>WBUO01000141.1 GCA_008933675.1 Dechloromonas sp. | reverse complement strand
GCGGACGGCTTGCCGGCCGGACTGGCCACAGACTTTTCCTGAGCGTTTGTCTTTTCTTCGGTCATCGTGTTCTCCTTGTTTAAAAACCGTATATGCAGTTTAGTGTTTTCGGGCGCCGCTGAAAGTTAAACTTTTTTGACAGGTAAAATGGCGGGCAACAACGCTTCCCCAGGAGAGACCCGCATGACCCAGGACGAACTCAAGCAGGCCGTGGCCCAGGCCGCAGCCGATTACGTGGCGGCCAACGCCCCGGCCGGCAGCATCATCGGCGTCGGCACCGGCTCGACGGCCAATTTCTTCATCGATGCCCTGGCGCCGCTGAAGGATCGCTACAAGGGCGCCGTCGCCAGCTCCGAAGCCACCCGCAAGCGCCTGGAGGGGCACGGCATCCCGGTTCTGGATCTCAACGACGTGGATGACATCCCGGTCTATGTCGACGGCGCCGATGAAGTCGATGCCGGCCTCAACATGATCAAGGGCGGCGGTGGCGCACTGACGCGCGAGAAAATCGTCGCCGCCGTGGCCGGCACCTTTGTCTGCATCGCCGACGGTTCGAAGCTGGTCGATGTCATGGGCAGGTTTCCGCTGCCGGTGGAGGTCATCCCCATGGCGCGCGCCCATGTCGCCCGCGAACTGGCCAGACTGGGCGGCAAACCGGTCTTGCGGACCGGCTTCGTCACCGACAACGGCAACCTGATTCTCGATGTCGGCGGCCTTTCGATCAGCGACCCGAAGGCCCTGGAAACGCAGATCAACCAGATTGTCGGCGTCGTCACCAACGGCCTTTTTGCCGTCCGCCCGGCCGATGTACTGCTGCTCGGCACCAGCGAAGGCGTCCGCCGCATCGGCTGATGCCGCGAAGCGGCCGTCATTCGGCTGTCACAACGGCGGACTAGACTGCGGCGCATCACACCCTTCGGGAGCCGCCGATGTTCTTGTCCGCCGAGGAAATTGCCGACAGCCGCCGACAGGCCGCGCTACATGCGCTGGAGCTGACAGCAGCCTGCCTGAACGCCGGCCAGCGCCTGCATGAACTGTTCTCCACCGCCGGCCGCGAGGCCTTCCAGCAAGGCGGCGCCCGCCTCGCGTCGATGAGCCCCTATCCCGCCGACCTCTGGCTGGCGGAAGGCGCCCGCCACAGTCAGCTGCTCGACGCAGCCTGCCGCATCGCCGGCGACGCCCACAAGGCATTGATCGAGAATGCAGAAGCCCAGATCCGTGTGCTCGACGGTGTTGTCTTCGCCGGCATTCGCCGGGCCGCGCGCCTCAGTCCATGGGAGATCGCCGTTTCGCTGCGCGCCTGGCGCACCGCACTCGAACATGGCGAGGAGACCCTGCACGGCATCAGCGAAGCCGCCCACGAAACCGTGGACCTGGCCGGACGGGAAGTCCACCAGATCAGCGAAGCGCTGCTCAGCCGCCCGGCAGCCACCGGTCGCCGGCAACGAAAGCCGTAAATCCACCTGACAGGACGATCAGGAAACTCTCCGCTCTGCCCGGCCCCGCCGGGCATTTTTTTGTCCGCACGCCTCCGGCGATGCCTTTCTGCCGCCGGACCATCGGCCTACAATGTGCCATCCCGCCCTCACCGCAACACGCTGCCGGCAGAATCGCCGGCCAGCGCCCTGAAAGCGCCTTCCATCATCGACCATCAATCGCCGGCCCGCCGCTTCCTTGCCATCGCCCTGGCGCTGGCGCTCGGTTGCGCCCTGCCGGCGCGCGGCGAGGTGCGCGAACTGCGCGTCGGCGTCTATCCGAACGAACCCAAGCTGCAGCTCGATGCACAGGGACAGGCAAGCGGCATCCTCGGCGACCTGCTCGGCGAGATAGCCCGTCGCGAGGGATGGAGCCTGCAGGCAGTTCCCTGCGCCTGGCAGGAATGTCTCGCCGGCTTGCGCGACGGCAGCATCGACCTGCTGCCGGACCTCGCCTTCACCGAAGAACGGGCGCGCACCTACGATTTCCACCGGATACCGGCGCTGCATAGCTGGTCCAGCATCTACCGGCCGGAAGGCAGCAGCATCAACACTTTCACCGATCTTGCCGGCAAGCGGATTGCGGTACTCGACGGCTCTGTCCAGCAGAACTATCTGGCCAACCTGCTTGCCGGTTTCGGCGTCCGCGCTGAACTGGTGCCGGTCGCTTCGCTGCGGGCCGGCTTCGATCTGGCGGCGAGCGGCGCCGTCGATGCCGTAGCGGCCAATCGCTTCTTCGGCGACAAACATGCACCGGCCCTGCGCCTGAGCAATACCCCGATGATGTTCCAGGCGACCACGCTGTTCTATGCGACGCGCAAGGGCGGCCACCCGGAGGTTCTGGCCGCCATCGACCGTCATCTGGAAAGCTGGCTGAACGACCCGGCGTCGCCCTATTTCACGACCATCGAACGCTGGATGGGCCCGCCTCCGCTGAGCGGCATACCACGCCAGGTGTGGCTCGGCATCGCCGCCCTCTTCCTGCTGCTGGCACTGGCTCTCGGCGGCAACGCCCTGCTCCGCCGGCGGATCGCCGAAAAGGCCCGGGCCATGGCACTCAGCGAAGTCGCCCTGAGTCGCAGCGAAGCCCGCTATCACGCGCTGTTCGACAACAGCCACACGCCGATGCTGATCATCGCGCCGGAAGATGGCCGCATCATCGACGCCAACCCGGCCGCCTGCGATTTCTATGGCTGGCCGGCCGGGCAGCTGACCGGCATGTCGATCCGCCAGCTGGCCGACGCTCCGCCGGAAGACGATCCGGCGCTGGAAGAATGCCTGCGCCAGGGCGACCTGGCGCCGCTGTTCGTCCGCCAGCGCATGGCCGACGGCCGGGTACGCGATGTCGAGGCGTTCTACGGACCGATCGGCATCGACGAGCAAAACTACCTTTACGCCATCGTCCATGACATCAGCGCCCGCAAGCAGGCCGAAGAGCAGTTGCGCAAGCTGTCGCAAGCCGTCGAGCAGAGCCCGGCGAGCATCGTCATCACCAATCTCGACGGCCAGATCGAGTACGTCAATGCCGCCTTCGAGGCAGCCACCGGCTATACGCTGGCAGAAGCCCTCGGTCACAATCCCCGGCTGCTGCAGTCCGGGCACACCCCGGCCGAAACCTACCAGGCACTCTGGCAGGCCCTCGGCGAAGGACGGACCTGGAAGGGCGAGTTCCAGAACCGGCGCAAGGACGGCAGCGAATATTCCGAGCTCGCCATCGTTGCCCCGATCCGCCGGGAAGACGGCGAGATCAGTCACTACGTCGCCATCAAGCAGGACATCACCGAGCAGAAGCGGCTGCAGCAGGCGCTCGACCGCCACAGCCGCGATCTCGAACACGAAGTCCGCCAGCGGACCGCGGAGCTCCGCCTGGCGATGGCGCAGGCCGAGGCGGCCAATCAGGCGAAGAGCGCCTTCCTGGCCAACATGAGCCACGAGATCCGGACACCGATGAATGCCATTCTCGGCATCACCCACCTGCTCGCCCGGGAAAACCCGACCGCCCAGCAGGCCGCCCGCCTGGCCAAGGTCGACAGCGCCGCCCAGCACCTGCTCTCGGTGATCAACGACATTCTCGATCTCTCCAAGATCGAATCCGGCCACATGCAGATCGAACACACGGATTTCCGGCTGGCCGATGTGCTCGATCACGTCGCCGGCCTGATCACCGAGCCGGCACGCGCCAAGGGTCTGCAGGTCGAACTGGATCGCGGCAATGTCCCAGCCTGGCTGAACGGCGATCCGACCCGGCTGCGCCAGGCCCTGCTCAACTACGCCAGCAATGCGGTCAAATTCACCGAACGTGGCCATATCCGGCTCAGCAGCAGCCTGCTGCATGCCGACGGCCAGACGCTGATCGTCCGCTTCGCCGTCAGCGACACCGGCATCGGCATTGCCCGCGGCAAGATTCCGCAACTGTTCAGGGCCTTCGAACAGGCCGACGTATCAACCACGCGCAAATACGGCGGCACCGGCCTCGGCCTGGCCATCACCCGGCGCCTGGCCGAGCTGATGGGTGGCGAGACCGGTCTCGACAGCGAACCCGGGCGCGGCAGCCTGTTCTGGTTCACCGCCCGCCTGCACCCCGGCACCGGCCCGCTTCCCGAAACGCCGACGGCGACACCGGCCAACGCCGGCGACGAACTGCGTCAGCGGCATTCGGGCAAACACGTCCTGCTGGTCGAAGACAACCCGGTCAATCAGGAGGTCGCCGTCGACCTGCTGGAGGCCGTCGGCCTGCGTGCCGACATCGCCGGCAACGGCCGCCTGGCCGTCGATATGGCCAGCCAGCGCCATTACGATCTGGTGCTGATGGATATCCAGATGCCGGAGATGGATGGCCACGAAGCGACCCGTGCCATCCGCCGCCTGCCCGGCTGGCAGGGCATACCGATCCTCGCCATGACAGCCAGCGCCTTTGCCGAAGACCGGCGTGCCTGCGAAGCGGCCGGCATGAACGATTTCGTGGTCAAGCCGGTCGCCCCCGAAATCCTCCATGCCCGGCTGCTCAAATGGCTGACACCCACGGTGACGGCAAATGATGCGACGGAAGTTGCCGGGGCGGACGACGTGGCCGGCCAGCTCGAACAACTGCGCTCGGTTCCCGGGCTCGATGTCGATGCCGGCCTCCACGTAGTCCGCGGCAAGGGTGGCCACTACCTGCATCTGCTGACAATGGTCGGCGACCAGCACCGGCACGATATCGAACGGCTACGTGAGGCGCTGGCCGCTGGCGAGCGCGAGACTGCCCGCATCATCGCCCATTCGCTGAAAGGAGTGGCCGGCAATATCGGGGCGGGCACATTGCAGCAGGCGGCTGCCCGGCTCGAATCGTCGCTCAAGGAAGGACAGGATGAATCCCGGCAGCAAAGCCTGCTGGAGGAAGTCGGGCAGCTTCTCCAGGAACTGCTGGACGGCCTGCGGCGATGCCTGACGCAGAGTGGAAAAGCTGCCGCCCAGGCAACCGACTGGGCAGCCCTGCGCCGCCTGATCGGCGAACTGGAAGCACTGCTGGAGACCGCGGATCTGGAAGCCTACCGGCGCGGCAACGCACACGCCGGGACCATCCGCAACGCCCTCGGAGCAACCGGCGACAAGTTGCTGGACGAAATCGACGCCTTTGCCTTCCCGGAAGCGCTCGAGACGATCGCCGAAGCCCGCCGCCAGTTCCCGGAACTGGCCCTCACGGCCGGCGATTGATGCCCGACTGAAAGGTATGCGGCGCCCGTGGTGAACCGGCGCCGTCCTGTCCACTGTCCTGTCTTTTCGCCGGCCCCCGAGGAGCCGGCCCGGGTCAGGCCTTGGGCGGCACGTAACCCTGGATCTGGTCGGCACCTTCGCCGAAGAAGTGCTTCTCGACCTGTTCGCTCAGGTACTTGCGATGCCGTGCATCGACCAGATTCAGACGGTTCTCGTTGATGATCATGGTCTGCATCTTGATCCACTGCTGCCAGGCTTCCTTCGAGACGCTCTCGAAAATGCGCTGGCCGAGGGCGCCAGGGTAGGGCGGGAAGTCGAGGCCTTCGGCTTCGCGGCCGAGCTTGATGCAATTGACGGTACGTGCCATGTGTTGCTCCGTGTATTGGGGGGTGACGGCGGGAATTATAAGGTCTTGAACAGCACCTTCGAACGCCGCTGGTAGTTGTACATGTCGCGCTTGTTGGCCGGCAGATCGTCGACCTTGCCGAGTTTGAAGCCGCGTTCGACGAACCAGTGCTCGGTGCGCGTGGTCAGCACGAACAGGCGCTTGATGCCGGCCTTGCGCGCCCGCTTCTCGATGCGCTTCATCAACTGTTCGCCGTAGCCCCACTCGCGGTGTTCGTGACTGACGGCCAGGCAGGCCAGTTCGGCCTCATCCTCGGAATGCGGATAGAGGGCCGCGCAACCGACGATGATGCCGTCGTGCAGCATGATGGAGAACTGTTCGATTTCGCGTTCGAGCAGTTCGCGCGGCCGGTGCACCAGGATGCCTTCTTCTTCCATCGGTTCGATCAGGGCGATCAGTGCGGCGATGTCGTCCGGCTTGGCTTCGCGGATGTTCTCCAGCGATTCGCGGGTAACTACGGTGCCGACGCCGTCGTGGGTAAACAGTTCGCGCAACAGCGCCCCGTCCTGCTCGAAGCTGATCAGGTGCACGCGGCCGACGCCGGCCCGCGTCGCCCGTACCGAGCACGGCAGGTAGCGGCGGATGTCCGGCGACAGCCAGTCGCCGCCACTGAGCAGTTCGGCAACCTCGTCGGCGGTCATGGCATCGAGCAGTTCGCCGTCCCTGGCAGTGACGCCGCGGCTGTCGGTCAGATAGACCAGCTTGTCAGCCTTGATGGCGACGGCGACGGCCTCGGCCGCTTCTTCCATCTGCAGGTTGAAGATCTCGCCGGTCGGCGACGGCCCCTCGCAGTTGAGCAACACGATGTTGCCGAGGCCGAGCTGGGCATTGATGCCCTCGCTATCGACCTTGCGCACCTTGCCGGCGTACTGCATGTCGATGCCGTCAAGCACACCGATCGGCTGGCCGGTGATGAAGTTGCCGCCGATGACGCGGATCCGGCTGTTGGCCATCGGCGTGTTGGGCAGCCCCTGCGACAGCATCGCCTCGATTTCCAGATAGACGCTGCCGACCGCATCGAGCACGCAGTCGAGCGCGGCCGCGTCGGTCACCCGGTAGCCGCGGTGATAGATCGACTCCAGGTTCTTTTCCTGCAGCTCCTCCTCGATCTGCGGCCGCGCGCCATGCACCAGCACCAGGCGGATACCCAGACTGACCAGCAGATTGACGTCGTAGGCCAGCGTCTTGGCGAACTCGCTGGCCACCGCCTTGCCGCCGAAGGCGATGACGAAGGTCTTGCCGCGGAAGGCGTTGATGTAGGGCGTGACGGCCCGGAACCAGGAGACGAAGTGCTCGTCGTAGGGGGATTCGCTCATTTTTGCGTGTATTTTCCGTCGCTGTCCTTGAGCGCCTTTTCCAGACGCTCGCAGACCGTTTTCAGCACCTTGACCCGGGCAAAATTCTTGTCGTTGGCCTCAACCAACGTCCACGGCGCCAGTCCGGTTGACGTGCGATCCACCATGTCGCAGACGGCGGTGACGTAGGCATCCCATTTCTCGCGGTTGCGCCAGTCTTCCTCGGTGATCTTGAAGCGCTTGAACTCGGTGTCCTGGCGCTCCTTGAAACGACGCAACTGCTCGTCGGCACTGATCTGCAGCCAGAACTTGACGACCACAGCGCCGGACTCGACGAGCTGGTGCTCGAAGTCGTTGATCTCGGCATAGGCGCGCAGCCAGTCGGCCTCGGTGCAGAAGCCCTCGACCCGCTCGACGAGCACCCGGCCATACCAGGAGCGGTCGAAGATGGCCGCCCGGCCGGTACGCGGCAGATGCCGCCAGAAGCGCCAGAGGTAGGGCTGGGCGCGCTCTTCCTCGGTCGGCGCGGCAATCGGCACGATCTGGTACTGGCGGGCGTCGAGCGCGGCGCCGATGCGGCGGATGCTGCCCCCCTTGCCGGCTGCATCGGAGCCTTCGAAGACCAGCACCAGCGAGCGTCTGGCGAAGCGCGGATCGCGCGCCAGCTCGGACAGGCGGGCCTGGTACTTGGCGAGCTGGCTTTCGTAATCCTTCTTGGCCAGTTTCTGCGTCAGGTCAAGTTCGCTGAGCACGTTCTTCTTGTCGATCGGATGGATGATCGGCGGCGCCACTGGCACCTGCTGCCGACCCTCCTGCTTCAGGCGGCGCTGCATGGCGTCGAGCACGATGCGGCCGACGGTCAGCGAGCGGTACTCGTCGTCGGTGCCCTCGACGATGATCCACGGCGCCTTGGCCGTGTTGGTGACGCGCAGCACGTGGCCTGCCACCTCCTGCAGCTTGTCGTAGGTCTTCAGGCGATCGTAGCTTTCCTTGGTCACCCGCCAGGCGGTATTGGGGTTCTTCTCCAGTGCCTTCAGGCGCGTCTTCTGGCCGTCCTTGGAGAGATGGAACCAGAACTTGAGGACCAGCGCCCCCTCGTTGACCAGCATCGCCTCGAAGCGGTTGATGTCGTCGAGGCGCTCATCAAGCTCGGAACGGCGCATCGCTCCGGTGATGCGGTCGGTGATCGGCTGCGAGTACCAGGAGCCGGCGAAGATGCCGACCTTGCCGCGCGGCGGCAGGGCGCGCCAGTAGCGCCACATGTAGGGGCGCGCCGCCTCCTCGTCGGTCGGTGCCGAAAAGGCCAGCGTCGAGATATGGCGCGGGTCCATCCACGAATACAGCAGGTTGATGGTCTCGCCCTTGCCGCTGCCATCGACGCCGCTGATCAGGATGACGACCGGAAACTCCTTCTTCTCCAGCATGTCGTACTGCGCGTCGAGCAAGGCTGCCCGCAACAACGGCACTTCCTTCTTGAACGTTTCCTTGTCGACCTTGTGGCCGAGTTCTGCCGATTCGAACATTGCCTACCCCCCCCTGAAATCACCCCAAAGTCCCTGGATCAGCGCCAATGCCGCCAGACCCGCCGTTTCCGTGCGCAGTACGCGCGGCCCCAGGCGCACCGCCCGGAATCCGACCTGACGCGCCGCCATCATCTCCTGCGGATCGAGCCCCCCTTCGGCCCCGATCAGCAGCTGGATGTTCTGCGCCGGCGGCAAGTCGGCCAGCGCCTGTTCGCCATCCGGCGCCAGCATCAGCCGCAACACCCCGTCGGCCGGCCGAGCCAGCCAGCTTTCCAGGCGCTCCAGCGGCGCCACCAGCGGCACCTGGTTGCGCCCGCACTGCTCGCAGGCCGCGGCAGCAACACCTTGCCAGTGCGCCACCCGCTTGCCGGCACGGTCGCCGCTGAGGCGCATGACGCTGCGCCGGCTTTCCACCGGCACGATGTCGCGCACGCCGAGCTCGACGGCCTTCTGAATGGTGAAATCCATCTTCTCGCCGGCCTGCAGTGCCTGCACCAGCGTGACCGCCAGCGGCGATTCGCGCTCGACATCGCGCCAGTCGGCCAGCTCGGCCAGAACTCGGTCGCGCTCGATACGCTCGATATGGGCCAGATACTCGCCGCCGCGCCCGTCAAACAGGATCATCGGGGCGCCCGGCGGCAGACGCAGCACGCGCACGGCATGACGGGCAACCGGCTCGGGAAGTTCGACGTGCGCCCCGGGGGAAAGGGCTTCTCGGCAGTAAAAACGGGGCAAATTCATCGGTGCTATTATCGGGCGAAATGTCATCCGGAGTGCACAAGCATGGCTGCTCTCAACCCTCCCGTGTGTGATTTCGGCCAAGCCGCCCCCGACTTCGACCTGCCCGACGGCGACGGCAAGCGTCATACCCTGGCCGGCTGCCGCGGACCGAACGGCCTGCTGGTCATGTTCATCTGCAACCACTGCCCCTACGTCAAGGCGATCATCGACCGCCTGATCCGCGACTGCCGCGAACTGGCCGGACACGGCATCGGCTGCGTCGCCATCATGAGCAACGACGTTGCCGCCTATCCGGAAGACGGCCCGGACGAAATGCACCGCTGGGCAAAGGAACTGGCTTTCCCCTTTCCCTACCTTTACGACGCGACGCAGCAGGTTGCCCGGACCTTTGGCGCCGTGTGCACACCGGATTTCTTCGGTTACAACCGCGACTTGCAACTGCAATACCGTGGCCGGCTCGATGCCTCGGCGCGGGAGGCGGCAGCCCCGGACGCGCCGCGCGAACTGTTTGCGGCGATGTGCGAAATAGCCGCCACGGGCCAGGGGCCGGCCCGGCAAACCGCGTCAATCGGCTGTTCCATCAAGTGGAAAGCCTGAAACCGCGGCCAGCCCGGAAGATCCGGCTGCAAAAATACTGATCGGCTGCCGCCGCGGAGCAGGGGCTTCGGCTATCATTTAACAGTCTGCAACCCGTTGAGCGGCCAACTTGCAAACCCCGGACGTCCTCTCTCCCAAAGCTGCCGAAGCCGGTCGTCGCCACGCCTACTTGCAGGCCGTCGTCGCCAGCATGCCGCAGGGCATCAGTGTTTTTGACGAAAACCTGCGCCTGCGCGTCTGGAATGCGGGTTTCATCGAGGTGCTCCAACTGCCCCCGGAAACGGTTTATGAAGGCATTCACTTCTCCGACCTGATTCGCATCCCCGCCAGCCGCGGCGAATACGGCCCCGGCGACCCGGAAGAGCATGTGCGGCGCATCACCGGCCTGGCGCTCAGATTCGAACCCCACTGCTTCGAGCGCACTCGCCCGAGCGGCCGCACCCACCTGGTCCAGGGCGAGCCCCTGTTCATCGACGAACAGCTCACCGGCTTCATCACGACCTATACCGACATCACCGAGCGCAAGGACGCCGAGGAGAACCTGCGCATTCAGCAC
>WBUO01000510.1 GCA_008933675.1 Dechloromonas sp. | reverse complement strand
CGAATATGGCCGCCGCCAGCCGGATCTCAAGCGCGCCGGCGGCCATATTCGTCGAAACGGCAAGCACGGCCTCATCTTCCGAGATCTCGCCCTCGTCCAGTTCCGCCACCCAAACCTGTTCCAAGCCTTCGGCTTGCAGGAGCCGGATGTCGTCTTCCGTGAGAATGTGCCCTTTCGCTAGAAGCTTCTTTCCGCTAAGTTTGAAAATGGGTGTCGATAAGACCCTCCCGAGGGATTCATGTACTCCGAGAGTGCGCGCGTTCATCCTGATCCTTCTTCCTTCCCGGGTAATGCATCAACACCTCACACGGGTCCCACAGGCTTTCAGAGAGCCTCATTGCGGCCCTTCTCATTTTTAGAAATTCCAGTATACGCGGACCCGTAGATCGCAAACTATCACTCATACGTAGATTTACACCGTCTTTTGTGGGGGCGAATGTCTAACCCTTTTGGGGGTAAAGTTAGCAAGTGTTACGTCGTTTACGCGTCGGATCGAATCGGCTACGTGTCTTGTTTGGCCGACCCTTGTGAACGCGCTGCAATCTCGCTTCCGCGCAACCCGCTTGGCATCTGTTGCGTCAGAACCTGACATCGGTGGGCCTCAAAGGCAAGGGGGATCGGCCGGTATCGGCTTGACCCCTTGTCATCGAGGACCTAAAATTGAAACAGTTCAAAATCTATACGGACTCCGGCTCTCCATGAGTTTTTATCGACTAGTTGCTACGTCCGGCTTGTTCCTGTTTGTCTTGGGTGGCGGAATGGCGCTCGCCCAGGAAACGCAGCAGGCTCCATCGCAAACCCGGGAAACCGTTGCGCGTCCGCTCAGCGAAAAGGATAGGCGGAAGCGTCTCGAGCGGTTGCGCAAAGAGTTGGAGACGCCCTACAAGCGCTGGCTCGATGAGGACGTCGCCTATGTGATTACCGATGAAGAACGTCAGGCGTTCAAGCGCTTGGCGACGGACGAAGAGCGCGAACAGTTCGTCGAGCAGTTCTGGAGGCGTCGCGACCCGACCCCGGATTCCGTGGAGAACGAATATAAGGAAGAGCACTACCGCCGGATTGCCTATGCGAATGAGCGGTTTGCCTCCGGTTTCCCCGGTTGGAAGAGTGACCGCGGGCGCATTTACATCACGTTTGGCCCCCCGGACGAGATCGAGGACCACCCCTCCGGTGGCAGCTATGTCCGGCCCTGGGAAGAGGGCGGCGGCACCACGTCCACGTATCCGTTCCAGAAGTGGCGCTATCGCTATATCGACGGAATTGGCACGGACGTCATCATCGAGTTTGTCGATACGACCATGACCGGCGAATTCCGTATGACCATGGACCCGTCGGAGAAGGACGCGCTACTTCACGTTCCGGGTGCTGGATTGACCTGGATGGAAGAGATGGGCATGTCGACCAAGGCGGATCGCTTTAGCCGCACGGACGGCACACGCCTTGGTACCGGAGATCAGCCGTTGCCGCAGCGAATGAACCAGTTCGAACGGTTGCAGCAGTACGCAGCTCTCCAGAAACCGCCAGAGGTGAAGTTTAAGGATCTTGAAGCGACGGTTGATTCCCGCATCACCTACAACACGCTCCCGATGGTGGTTCGCTCGGACTATCTCCGCGTTACGAATTCGAGTGTGATGACCAACGTGACGGTCCAGTTCCAGAATCACGACCTGCAGTTTAAGGCAAGCGACGGGGTTCAGAAGGCGATCGTGAACATTTACGGACGCATTACCTCCATGTCTCGCCGGCCAATTAACGTCTTGGAGGATGTGGTCTCGGTGGAAGCACCCACGGAGATGCTGGAGGCGTACGTCAAGAAGTCGTCGATTTACCAAAAGTCGATCCCGCTGCCTCCGGGCCGCTACCGCCTCAATATCGTGGCGAAAGATGTCACGGCGGGCACGGTCAACAAC
>WBUO01000140.1 GCA_008933675.1 Dechloromonas sp. | reverse complement strand
GCCGGTCGGGTTGACCAGGAACTTGATGTCGCCCTTGATCAGTTCCTTCGGCAGCACCGGCTTGATGATCTGTTCGATGGTCGCTTCGCGCAGGTCTTCCAGGCTGATGTCCGGCGAGTGCTGGGTGGACAGCACGACGGTGTCGATCGAGTGCGGCTTGCCATCGACGTAGCGGATGGTGACCTGCGACTTTGCATCCGGGCGCGCCCACGGCAGGCGGCCGTCCTTGCGCAGCATGGCCTGACGCTCGACCAGACGGTGCGACAGGTAGATCGGCAGCGGCATCAGCGACGGCGTTTCGTCGCAGGCGTAGCCGAACATCAGGCCCTGGTCGCCGGCGCCCTGGCCGAGGTTGTCGTCGTAGGCGGCGTTGACGCCCTGGGCGATGTCCGGGCTCTGCTTGTCGTAGGCGACGAGCACGGCGCAGCCCTTGTAGTCGATGCCGTAGTCGGTGTTGTCGTAGCCGATGCGCTTGATCGTGTCGCGGGCGACCTGGATGTAGTCGACGTTGGCGGATGTGGTGATCTCGCCGGCCAGGACGACCAGGCCGGTGTTGCACAGGGTCTCGGCGGCGACGCGGGAATGCTTGTCCTGGGCCAGGATGGCGTCGAGGATGGCGTCGGAAATCTGGTCGGCGACCTTGTCCGGATGGCCTTCGCCAACCGATTCAGAGGTGAAGAGGTAATCGCTCATGGGATGCTCCAGTGGTCCTTTGATCCGGCGTTACCGGCTTCGGACCACGAGCAGGTGACGCTTTAGCAGAACTTGTGAATCGCCCCGCAAGTTGTCTGTTTAACTCGGCGATCCCATAATGCTACCCTTTTTCCCGCAGCCATCAACCCCCGGAGCGGCATGGTCTTTGTTTTCAGGATTCTCTCCCGCCTGCCCCTGTGGCTGGTTCACCTGCTTGGCGGCTGGCTCGGCCGGCTGACTTATCTGGCGTCGCCGACCTATCGGCGCAACCTGCGAAGCAACATGGCGCAGGCGGGCATTGAACCGGCCTTGCATGGTGCCGCGGCCGCGGAGGCCGGCAAGCAGATGGCCGAACTGGCGCGCATCTGGCTGCGGCCGCTGGAAGAGGCGAATGCCCAGGTGATCGAAGTGGTCGGCTGGAATCTGGTCGAGACGGCCCAGCGGGCCGGCAAGGGCATCGTCTTCCTGACGCCGCATCTCGGCTGCTTCGAGATCACCGCCCAGTACCTGTCTGCCTTCGGCGATATTACCGTGCTCTACCGGGCGCCGAAGTCGGCTGCGGCACAGGAACTGATCCTGACCGGGCGCAAGCGGGCGCAACTGCATCTGGCGCCGGCTGACCTGTCCGGTGTCCGTTCGCTGATCAAGGCGTTGAAGAAGGGCCAGATGGTCGGCATGCTGCCGGACCAGGCGCCGAAGACCGGTGAGGGCGTCTGGTTGAAGTTCTTTGGCCGCTATGCCTACACGATGACACTGGCTGCCCGGTTGACCGAGACCGATGCGGTTGCCTTGTTGACCTGGGGCGAGCGCCTGCCGGGCGGGCGCGGCTATCGCATCCATTTTTCGTCGCCCAGTCAGCCCTTGAGTGGCTCGACCATCGACCGGGCGCAGCAGATCAACCGGGAAATCGAGGCGCTGATCCGTCAGTGTCCGACCCAGTACCTGTGGGGTTACAACCGCTACAAGCAGCCGCGCGGGGCAGATTCGCCGCCGGTGGAGAATGGTGCCTGATCGGCGGATGGTGCGCTGCAGCAAAAAGCGTCGTGCCGCCGTTTCAGTTGCATTAGAATGTAAGACGCTGTCTGGCTGGCGTACGTGCACGAGCGGGCCGGGCGAAGAAAGGGCAGTCCGTTTGCCGGAGCGGCTGCCTTGGCAGAAGAAGCTTCGCGAGCCGGCCATCTGGGGAACAGAGGTCTCACAAAAATGAACAACCTGAATATCCAAATCCGTCCCGTCACACCGCCGGACGTTCCGGCAATTTCCTCGCTGGCCAGGGAAATCTGGCAGGCGACCTATCCTGGCATCATCACCCAGGAACAGATCGATTTCATGCTCGAGCAGCGCTACGGTCACGAGCGGCTGTACGACGATCTCGAGGACGCCGACAAATGGCTCGATCAGGCATTTCAGGAGCAGCGGCGGGTCGGTTTCGCCTTCAGCGAGATTTACAAGGGTGAGTTCAAGCTGGACAAGCTCTACATTCACCCGGATGTCCAGCGCCGGGGCGTCGGCGGACAGTTGATCGGCCATGTGGCTGCCCGCGCTGCCAAGCTCGGTTATCCGTGTGTGATCCTCCAGGTCAACAAGCGGAACGCCAAAGCGATCAATTCCTACATGAAGTACGGCTTCGCGGTGCGGACGACAACCGTGGACGACATTGGGGGCGGCTTCGTCATGGATGATTTCGTGATGGAGAAAAAACTTTAGGAATTTGAGCCAACGCCCTGTTCCTGTTATGCTTTTTTGAACAACAAGCGGAGCGTTTCGTGAAACTCAAATTCCTCAAGATGCACGGCCTGGGCAACGACTTCGTCGTCCTTGACGGCATCCGCCAGCCACTGGCCCTGACGCCGGAACAGCTGCGCTATCTGGCCGACCGCCACTTCGGGGTCGGCTGCGATCAGATCCTGCTGGTCGAGAAGCCAACCCAGCCGGATGTCGATTTCCGCTACCGCATTTTCAATGCCGACGGTGGTGAAGTCGAGCAGTGCGGCAATGGTGCCCGTTGCTTTGTACGCTTCGTCCATGAGGCGGGGCTGACCGACAAGCGCGAAATTCGCGTCGAAACGCGCAGCGGCATCATCGTGCCGCGCCTCGAAGCCGATGGCAGCGTCACTGTCGACATGGGTGTGCCGCGTTTCCAGCCGCAGGAAATCCCGTTTCTGCATGACGACGATGTGGTCATCTACAACCTTGATGTCGCCGACGAGACCCTGGAGATCAGCGTCGTCTCGATGGGTAATCCGCATGCCGTGCAGGTCGTCGACTGCGTCGATGGCGCACCGGTCGAAGATCACGGGCCGTTGATCGAGCGCCACGAGCGCTTTCCGCAGCGGGTCAACGCCGGTTTCATGCAGGTCGTGGACCGCCACGCCATCAAGCTGCGCGTCTATGAGCGCGGTGCTGGCGAGACGCTGGCTTGTGGCACCGGTGCCTGTGCCGCCGTGGTCGCCGGCATCCGTCGCGGCCTGCTCGATTCGCCGGTGCGCGTCAGCACGCGCGGCGGCGAGCTGACCATCGTCTGGGGTGGTGATGGCCGCCCGGTGCTGATGACCGGCCCGGCCGTCACCGTGTTTTCCGGAGAAATCGAACTATGAGCGCCATGTTTCCTGAAGAAATTGCCGAGTACCTGAAGAATAATCCCGGCTTTTTCGAGCAGTACGCCGACCTGATGGCGCAGATTTTCGTGCCGCATCCACATGGTGGCCGGGCGGTGTCGCTGGCCGAGCGGCAGATGCTCAGCCTGCGCGAGAAGAACCGGGCCGCTGAGAGCAAGCTGGCCGAACTGATCGCCTTCGGCGAGGAAAACGACGCGATCAGCGAGAAGGTGCATCGTCTGGCGGTTGGCCTGATTGCCGCGGAGACCTTCCAGGCGGTGATCCACCTGATCAACTTTCATTTGCGCGACGATTTCGCCGTGCCGCATGTTGCCCTGCGCCTGTGGGACAAGCCGGAAGGCATCGAGGATCTGCCGGAATTCGCCGCCGTCAGCGAGGAGCTGCAGGTTTTTGCCGAGACGCTGGGTCGCCCCTACTGCGGGTCGACGGCCGGCTTCGGTACAGCCTCCTGGTTCGGGGAGCATGCGTCGCATATCCGCTCGCAGGCGCTGATCGCGCTGCGCAACGGCGGCGGCACCATCGGCATGATCGCGCTGGGCAGCGAGGAGGCGCAGCGCTTCTATGCCGACATGGGGACGCTGTATCTCGAACGTCTTGGCGAGATGGTGTCCGCCGCACTCGCCCGGGTGACCAAGAGCGTTTTATGACCTCTTCGGCGGCCGTCGATGCCTGGCTGGCGGTGCTGGCCGAACAGCGCCGACAGTCGCCGCACACGGTTGCCAACTACCGGCGCGATCTGCGCCGGCTCGGCGAACTGGCCGGCGATACGCCGCTCGATCGCCTGCAGGTGCATCACATCCGCCGCTTCGTCGCGCAACTTCACGGCCAGGGCTTGTCCGGCCGTTCGCTGGCGCGCCTGCTGTCGGCCTGGCGTGGCTTTTTCGCCTGGCTGGGCCAGGGTGATCTGGTGCGTATCAATCCTTGCGACGGCGTGCGTGCGCCGAAGTCGCCGCGGCATCTGCCGAATGCCTTGTCGGTCGATGAGGCCGGGCGCCTGCTGGCGCCGGCCGAAGACGCGGATGATGTCTTTGCGGCACGCGATACCGCGATGTTCGAACTGTTCTACTCGTCGGGCCTGCGTCTGGCCGAACTGGCGGCCCTTGATCGCGATGCGCTCGACACGGTACTGCATGAAGGCGAGATCCGTGTCATCGGCAAGCGGGCCAAGGCCCGTCTGGTGCCTGTCGGCAGTCGGGCGCGGGAGGCGCTGGCGGCCTGGGCGGCGCGACGCGACACGCTGGCGGCAGAAGGTGAGGCGGCGCTGTTTGTCGGCCGGCTCGGCAAACGCCTCGGCCATCGCGGCATCCAGCTGCGCCTGGAACGGCGGGCCATTCAGCAGGGACTGCCACGCCATGTCCATCCGCACATGCTGCGCCACTCCTTTGCCTCGCATGTGCTGCAGTCCTCCGGCGACCTGCGTGCGGTGCAGGAGATGCTCGGGCATTCCAGTATCGCCTCGACGCAGGTCTATACGCATCTGGACTTTCAGCATCTGGCGCGGGTGTACGATGCCGCCCACCCAAGAGCCAAACAGAAGTGAAGTATCCCTTATCTGGCTGCCTGGTCTGATCTGCTGCCGCACCCCGGCCGGCGCGGCAGCAAGCCGCTGGCGCCTGGCCGGCAGGCGGCGAAGGTTTGCGATGAATCGATCGTGCCTGCCGGGCCGGTAAGCGCCTGGCGCTTCGCATTGACCTTTTGCGGCGTGGCGACTAACATTCGCGGTTTCGAAAAATTGCCGGAATCAAGGAGTTAGTCATGGCCATCACCCGCACCCGCCGTTCTTCCCTGGAGCGCCGTTGCGTCTCCAAGTCCACCAAGCGCCTGTTCAAGGGCGACGGCAAGACCATGTTCAAGGTCATCTACGCTGCCGAGTGCCACGCCCGTAATCGCAAGGGCCTGGGCGCCTGAGTCGCTGAAGTACAGCCAGGCCCCGGTTGCCGCAAGGTGACCGGGGCTTTTTTTCTTTCGAGAACGGAAAAGCGGATGGCGCAACTGATCCTGATGCCGGGCAAGGAACGCTCAGCCCTCAAACAATCGCACCCCTGGGTGTTCGCCGGCTCGGTCGGTCGCCTCGAAGGGCGCGCCCGGCCCGGCGACACGGTCGAGGTGCTGGCCGACAACCTGCGCCCGCTGGGGCGTGCCGCCTACAGCCCGCAATCGCAGATCCGCGCCCGTTTCTGGACTTTCGAGGCCGACGAGTCCGTTGACGATGCCTTCTTCAAGCGCCGCATCGCTGCTGCCGTGGCGCGCCGTCAGGCGCTGCCGGAACTGCGCGGCCAGCCGGGGTTACGTCTGCTGCACGCCGAATCGGACGGTCTGCCTGGCGTCATCGCCGACCAGTACGGCGACACCGTCGTCGTCCAGCTGACCTCGGCCGGCGCCGACAAATGGCGTTCGGCCATCGTCGGTGCGCTGGTCAAGGCGACCGGTTGCGCCCGTGTGTACGAGCGTTCCGATTCCGACGTGCGCGGCCTCGAAGGCCTGGAGCCGACGACCGGCTGGCTGTACGGCGAAGCGCCGGCCAGCATGCCGGTGATCGAGGAGAACGGCGTGCGCCTGGCCATCGACATCGAGGGCGGCCACAAGACCGGCTTCTATCTCGATCAACGAGACAATCGCCAGCTGCTCGGCCAGCTGGCCGCCGGCAAGGACATCCTCAACTGCTTCTGTTACACCGGCGGTTTCTCGCTGCAGGCGCTGGCCGGCGGCGCCGCCCGCGTGCTGTCGATCGATTCCTCCGGCCCGGCGCTGGCCCGGGCCCAGGCCAACCTGGCGCTCAATCCGCAAATGCCGGCCGAACGTGCCGAGTGGCTGGAAGCCGACGTCTTCCAGGCGTTGCGCGATTTCCGCAAGGCCGGCAGGACTTTTGATCTGATCGTCCTCGACCCGCCCAAGTTCGCCCCCTCAGCCGCCCACGCCGAGCGCGCCGCCCGTGCCTACAAGGACATCAATGTGCTCGGTTGCCGCCTGCTGAAGCCGGGCGGTCTGCTGATGACCTATTCCTGCTCCGGTGGCATCGGCCTCGAGCTGTTCCAGAAGATCGTCGCCGGCGCCGCCCACGATGCCGGCCGTCCGGCCCGCATCGTGCGCCGCCTGGCCGGCGCCGCCGATCACCCGGTAGCGCTCAATTTCCCGGAAGGGGAATATCTGAAGGGCTTGCTCGTCCAGGTCGATTAAACCTGTTTGCAACAGGGTTGCATTTGCGGGGTGGCGGTGGTCTACTCCCGCCGTGCCCGAAATCTCCCCCGATCCCTTTGCTGCCCAGTTGCGCGCCGCCGCCGTCAAGGTGACGCGGCCGCGCCTGCGCGTGCTTGCCGTGTTGAGTCGGGCGACGGCGGCGCTGACCCACAGTGAGCTGGAAGAGCAGCTGGCAGACAGCCCGCAAGGCATCCTTGACCGGGTGACGCTGTACCGCGTGCTCGACAGCCTGGTCGAGTGCGGCCTGGCGCAGCGCACGCTGGATGCCCGCGGCGTCTATCGCTTCCTGTCGAGCAGCGTCCAGGCCCGGCATGCGGCGCATGCCCATTTCCATTGCCAGCGCTGCGGCGGCATCACCTGCCTGGAGCAGATGGAGGTGCCGGTGGCGGATCTGCCGGCGGGATATAGCGCCCGTCAGGTCGACATCGAAGTACGGGGGGTGTGTGCCGCCTGTGCGCCGCTATCGGGAGCGGCATGATGACAACCCGTTTCTGGCGCGCCTGCGGTTTTGCGCTGCTGTTGCTGTTCGTCCAGCAACTGGCCCTGACGCATGCCCTCGAACACGTCGCTGCCGATGTGCTCCAGCTCGATACGGATGGCGATGGTGGTGCCTGCCATGAATGTCTGGCCCTCGGCGGTCTGCAGGCGGGGGGCGCCACACCAGGCATGACCTGGGCGGCGGCGGGGGCGGCAGGCAAGGTACTCGAATCTGCCCTGGCTAGCGCTCCGGCGCGCCGTCCGGCCAGTGCCCACGCCATCCGCGCGCCGCCGGAAAACCGGGACTGATCCGTCGTTCCTGTCACGCTCCCGAGTATGGGGGCGCTCATCCCGTTTTCCGGAGAATTTCCATGCTTCATTCCTCCCGTTGGGTGCTGGCCGCGGCCGGCGCCCTTGTTTCGCTGCCGGCCCTGGCCGGCGATGCCGACCTGCAAGCCGTACGTGCCGAGATCAGCCAGCTGAAAGCCGCTTACGAGCAGCGCATCGCGGCCCTCGAGGCTCGCCTGCAAACGGCTGAGCAGCAGGCTGCCTCCCGCCCGGCTGCCATTGCCGAACCACCGCCGGTCAGCCGTGCTGCCGCACCAGCCAGTGGTTTCAACCCCGAGGTCTCGTTGATCCTCCAGGGCCAGTACAAGAACATGAAGGATGTCGCCGAGCGCGGCATCACCGGCTTCGTCCCGGCCGGCGGCCATGATCACGATCATGGTGGCATTGCCGGGATCAGCAAGCGCGGTTTCTCGGTCGATCACACCGAACTCGTGCTGGCAGCCAATATCGATCCCTACTGGCGTGGTCAGGCCATTCTTGCCGCGCTCGACGGTGAGGTCGAGATCGAGGAGGCCTGGGTGCAGTCGCTGGCCATCGGCCACGGCATCGGCGTCAAGGGCGGCCGCTGGCGTTCCGGCATCGGCTATCTCAACGAACAGCATCCGCATGCCTGGGATTTTGCCGATGCGCCGCTGATGTACCAGGCCTTGTTCGGCGAGCACGGCAGCTACACCCAGGACGGCCTGCAATTCAAGTGGCTGGCCCCGACACCGCTGTTCCTCGAATTCGGGGCCGAGCTTGGTCGCGGGGCGAATTTTCCGGGCAGCGATCGCAACAAGAATGGCGCCGGTGCCGGTGCCCTGTTCGCCCATGTCGGCGGCGATGTCGGGCTGGCCAACAGCTGGCGTGCCGGCCTCTCCTACCTGAAGACACGGGCCAGGGAGCGCGAGGCGCATTTCGAGGATGTCGGCGGTTTGGAAGCCGTTGGTGCCTTTGATGGTCGCTCGACGACCTGGGTTGCCGATTTTGTCTGGAAATGGGCGCCGGATGGCAACCCGAAATACCGCAACTTCAAGTTCCAGACCGAGTACTTCCAGCGCCGCGAGAAGGGCAGCCTGAGCTGTTCCGACGATGAGCTGGCCGGTAATGCCTGCGACCCGTTGGCCGCTGGCGACAGCGTCACCAGCGCCTACAAGACCCGTCAGTCGGGCTGGTACGCCCAGGGTGTCTATCAATTCACGCCCAACTGGCGCGCCGGTCTGCGCTACGAGCAGCTCGACAGCGGCTCACGCAACTTCGGCGCCAACGCCGCCAATCTGGTTGTCGACAGCTATCGGCCGAAAAAGACGACGGCAATGGCTGACTACAGCTGGAGCGAATTCTCCCGCGTCCGTCTGCAATATGCCCGCGACCAGTCGATGCAGGGGCTGACTGATCATCAGTGGACCTTGCAATACATCATGAGCCTCGGTGCGCATGGTGCGCACAAGTTCTAGGGAGACCGGCGATGAGGAAACTGCTCTGTCTGTGTCTGCTGGCCGGCACCTCGCTGCTGGCCAGGGCCGACTTGCGCGTATTTGCCACGGTGCCGGAGTGGGGGGCGCTGGCCAGGGAAATCGGCGGCGAACATGTCACCGTTTACACCGCCACCCACGCCTTGCAGGACCCGCACCGCATCGAGGCGCGTCCGTCGCTGCTTGCCCAGGCCCGCCGTGCCGATCTGCTGGTGGCTGCCGGCGCGGAGCTGGAGAGCGGCTGGCTGCCGCTGGTGCTGCGCGACTCGGGTAATGCCGTCATCCAGCCCGGTCGCCCCGGCTATTTCGAGGCCGCAGCCCAGGTCAAACTGCTCAATGTGCCGACAGTACTTGATCGTGCCCACGGTGATGTTCATGCGGCCGGCAATCCGCATCTGCATCTCGATCCGCGCAATGTGCTGAAGGTGGGGGAAGCGCTGAGTGTCCGCATGGGCGAGCTCGATCCCGCCCGTGCCCAAGCCTATCAGGCGGCCTTTCGTACATTTGCCGGGCGCTGGCAGGCGGCCATCGGCCGCTGGGAAAAGCAGGGAGCCGCCTTGCGCGGCGTGCCGGTGTTCGTGCATCACGAATCCTTTGTTTATCTGAGCAACTGGCTGGGTCTGCGCGAAATTGGCACCCTGGAACCGAAGCCCGGTGTCGAGCCGAGCAGCGGCCACCTGACGAGCCTGCTGGCCCGACAGCAGGGCCAGCAGGCACGGATGGTGCTGCGTGCGGCCTATAACAGCGATGCGGCGAGCCAGTGGGTGGCCGGCAAGAGCGGCATGCCGGCAGTCATGCTGCCTTACACGGTCGGCGGCAGTCCGGCAGCAAGCGATCTGGCCGGTCTCTTCGACGACACGCTGCAGCGTCTGCTGCAGGCCTTGCGATGAGCCTGCTGCTGCGCGCCGATTGCCTGGTCGCCGGTTGGCTACAGCCGGCGACTCCGGCTGTCAGCCTGCAGGTCGCGGCCGGTGAGATCGTCGGTCTTGCCGGCCCCAATGGTGTCGGCAAAACGACGCTGCTGGCTGCCATTGCCGGCAGGGCGCGCGTCTGTTCCGGGCAACTGGAGATTGCCGATGGCGTACGCCTGGCCTTGCAGACCCAGGAGGTGCCGCCGGTGGACGGCTTGCCCCTGTCGGGGCGCGAACTGCTCGCGCTGACCGGTGCGTCGATGGCGGGTTTGCCACCCTGGTTGAGCGAACGCCTGGACGATCGCCTTGATCGCCTGTCCGGCGGCCAGCGTCACTACCTGACGTTGTGGGCCGTACTGGCTGCTCCGGCCGAATTGATCCTCCTTGATGAACCGACCAACAATCTCGATGCCGCCGGCGTCCGCCATCTGGCACTCGCCCTGCGGCAGCGCTCGGCGGCCGGTGCCGGCATCCTGGTGGTCAGCCATGATGCCGGATTCGTCGCCGCGGCCTGTCAGCGCGTGGTGGCCATGGAGATATCCGATGTGGTCTGAGCTGTTTCTCGTTCCTTTCCTGACCGGTTTGTTGCTGGCTGTCGTACTGCCCTTGCTCGGCTGCTATCTGCGCTTGCGCGACGAGTGGCTGGCCGCCCTGGCCTATGCCCATGTAACGGCAGCTGGCGCCCTGGCGGCGCA
>WBUO01000139.1 GCA_008933675.1 Dechloromonas sp. | reverse complement strand
TCGAAATGCAGGCCGGCGGTCGGTGCCGCAACGGCCCCCGGCTCGCGGGCATAGACGGTCTGGTAGCGGGTCTCGTCGGCGCCCTCGGCCGGATGCGCGATGTAGGGCGGCAGCGGCAGCTTGCCGTAGGTTTCGGCGAGTTCCCAGAAGTTGTCACGGTCGACCAGCTCCAGGGCGAAAAAATCACCGTCGGTGCCGGCGCGGCCGCTCATCCGGACCGTGAACGCATCGGCCAGACGGAGCAGGCAGCCGGTTTTCGGCGCCTTGCTGGCGCGGATCTGGCAGATCGCGTGGCGCGCATCGACGATGCGCTCGAGCATGATCTCGACCTGGCCACCGGTTTCCTTGACGCCGAAGAAGCGCGCCTTGATCACCTTGGTGTCGTTGAACACCAGCAGGTCGCCGGCCTGCAGCAGAGCAGGCAGATCGGTGAAAAGACGGTCGGCATGGCCGTTGCCGGCGACATGCAGCAGCCGGCTGCCGGTACGCTCGGGGGCCGGGTGCTGGGCGATCAGTTCGGGCGGCAGGGGGAAGTCGAAGTCGTCGACGGTCAACGACATGGGCAGTTTTCCGGGAGGCAAAAGCGGAAACGGCTCTCCGGGAGGGAGAGCCGCTTGAATTCAGTACTGGTGCCCGAGCCTGCATCGAACAAATCGTGAAGATCGTTGCGCACCAATGGTTCTAGTGTAACAAAAACTTCTTGTGCCCCCATTTGTGCCCCCATGACTCTAGAATGGGGTTTGGATGAAGCGTGGGCCAAATTATAGCAGGGGTACGTGCAACAGAAAAACAGTGTCACTCTGAACACCAGTGGGCTGTGTTAGCAGTCCACTGGTGTTCAGAGTCGTGTTGCGACGGTGGATACAATGTCGTGGTCAGGAAGGCCTCAATTGGCTGCAGAGTGTCTAGAAAAGTTGGGGCGATACATTGACAACCAAACGGCGGGCATTCCGACGCATTTCTGCCCGATTTTGCCCAGAGATTCAAGGTCGGCTTTGACCGAGCAGGAAGTCGGCCATAACCGCCGCTGACCTATAAAAAGTCCTATGACGGCAAAGAGTCAGTCAACGGTAGTTCGCATCCGAGCAGGAAGGCGCTGAATAAGTCCTCGACTGGCATGAGGCTCCGGAGGGTTGGCCGGCGCCAACCACGCCGAAAGCCAGCGCGAGAACCTCAAGAATCCTCGAGTTGCCTGAGGATACGGCAGATGCGAATGTGATCAAGTCGGTACTGGTGGATAGCAAATCAGCCATGGACGCACACTCCTCGATCTGCTTAACCATTGAGCCCATGAATTTCCGGAGGTTGGCTTGGGTGAATCCCACGTTCGTGACCGTGTGTCGCGCCGAGTCGTTCAGCAGGATGTTCGCCCTGGCACGAATGGCGTATTCCTCGGTAAGCACAGAGTAACCAAGGTCCGGATCCTTCGCGGATGATGTCGACAAGCGCTTTAATGCCGCATGAACCGAATCCGCTGTCGCGAATACCATGCGCGCGAATTCCGTGACGTCTTCCAGGGTAGCCAGGGCTGGAGAACAAGTGGCAGGCTGGTCGGGTGTGTCAAATTCCATTTGCGTGGGCAGAAAAGTTGGGAGCACCGGTCTGAGGGATTTGGCCAAGGAAGATGCGACCGAAGTGTAGCAAACGGATATCGTTCGCGAGGTTCCATATCGGGGTTGTCGGTTGTTTGTAGTTATTTTATAGATCGCTCGGCGATCGTCCTGCAGTTATTTTGTGCTTTCGTGTAAAATTCTGTCGCACTTAAGTTGCATTACCAGAGCATCCGATGGGCAATAAATTCGTCGTGGTTACCAACTGCACGGCCCGGAAAAAGGCTGGCATGCCCCTCGTGCCCTTCGCACCGAAAGGGAGTTGCATCCGCCAGGTCGTCGAGGACTGGCGGACTTCTCTCGCGGCCCAGTCATTGCGCTTGCAGGCGGGGCGATTGTATGTCGGACGCTCAATCCTCGAAGCCAGGAATGTAAGCCAGGATATCGGCGCGCCGCTTTTCATAGTCTCGGCCGGCATCGGACTCGTGGGGGCGGACGAATCGATTCCCGGATACGACATGTCTGCGTCGGGAAAAGGAACGGAACTCGCAGTAACGCTTGCCCGCCTCGGGGCCTCGAAGTCGGAATGGTGGCGCCAATTGGGGGCCGAAAAAGGATTCGGTTGGTTGTTACGCGAAAATCCAGATGCGACCGTGCTGATTTCGCTACCAAGTGAGTACCTGGACATGGTCCTGGGAGATCTGGAAGCGCTTCCTTCTGGGGATCGCGCCCGGATACGGGTGCTCACCTCGCCCGCAGGGCGGAAAAAAATCGAGAAGGCTCCCGGCGTGCCCTCGCTTCCATACGACGAACGCCTGAACTCGATTGCCGGATACGCCGGTACCAGGTCGGACTTCCCGCAGAGGGCGCTGAAGCATTTCGTCGCCGAATTGAATGGGCATTTGCTCCCTATCGGCGATGCATCGCGCGCGGTCGCTGCCGCGCTCGAGGGCTTAGAACGCAAAGCGACTCCTCAGCGCAGGCGCCTGGATGACGGGGAATTGCGCGGACTGATCCTCCAGGCCTGGGCGGCACTCGGTGGGAACAGCGCCAAGCTTCTGAGGCACCTCAGGGACACGCAACTGGTCGCCTGTGAACAAGGGCGCTTTTCCAGATTGCGTCGGCAGGTGGAAGCGGAAATTAGAGAAACCGAAATCTACGCGGAGTCCAAATCGTGACGAAGAAAACCCCTCCCGACGAAATCGTCGTCCGGGCATTGCACACGACACAGGGCGACGGCCTCGACGTCTACTCGTTCTTCATCCGCGGCTCGGATATCGTCCGGGTCGCAAACATATCTCGCGTTAGTCGGGATGAGAACGAGTCGCTCAAGGGTTTCCAAAGGCCGGAGATCAGGTCGCACGTGAAAGGCATCGTCGATTACCTGAACCAGGGAAATGTACTGTTCCCCAACGCAATCATCCTGTCGCTGTCGCCGGAGGTGAGGTTCGCGGCCTCACGCGGTACCCGTCCGACCGGCGACGAAGGAATAGCGCAGAGCGGAACCCTGAGCATTCCGATTTACGGCGACGAACGTCGCGTTGCCTGGATTGTGGACGGACAACAACGCTCGTTGGCATTGGCACAGGCGTCGCACAAGGAGATCGCGGTTCCGGTAGTCGCGTTTGTTTCCGACAATCTGGAAGTGCAAAGGGAGCAGTTCATCCTGGTGAACAAGGCGAGACCACTGCCCACGCGCCTAATCAACGAACTGCTGCCCGAGACTAGGTCGGTACTCCTGCCTAGGGACTTGAGCGCCAGGCGCATCCCTTCGGAACTATGCGGGCACCTGGACCAAGATCCCGACTCCCCCTTCTACAACCTCATCAAGAGGCCATCCGACGCCGGTCGTGAGCACAAGGCCGTCATAACCGATACGGCCGTCATCAGCATGATTAAGAACAGTATGAACAACCCTCTTGGCGCCCTCTCCGCTTTCAGGACGAGCAAGAACGGCCGAGACGGAATGGACATCAAGTCCATGTACGAGTTGCTTGTCACTTTCTGGACCGCGGTCAAGACCGTCTTTCCCCACGCATGGGGAAAGGATCCGCGACAAAGCCGTCTGATGCACTCTGCTGGTATTGAGGCGATGGGAGTCCTAATGGACAAAATTTACGGCCGTATCCATCCCGGCGGCGATGCGAAGACCGTTGAGCGTGAGTTGCAAAAAATAGCCCCGTACTGCCGTTGGACTGAAGGCACCTGGGAGACTCTCGGGATAGCCTGGAACGAGATCGAAAACACCCACCGCGACATCCGGAAACTCCAGACAGCGCTGGTAAACATCTATTCGGCAGTTGGAATCGAGCAATGAAGTTTCTTTATTCCGACACGCAGGATTACGTCGATCCCAATTACGATTTCATCGGCGACCGGTCAGCCCCCAACCGCGAGCGCTACTGGGACGACGTTTACGCGCACGAGATAATGGACGCCGCACCCTACGACGGTCTCCTCGTTGCCATGAGTGCTGTCCGCCAAGCGAAAGGAGTAGCGAAATCCAAGGTGCGCTACTCCACTTCGGAGGAGCAACTTCTGCTGCGCATCGGTGCGCGCAAGTTCCTCCGGTTCGATGGCCCCAATTTACGTGACCTGATGCTTTTGGGAGATTGCGGCGCGTTCGCATATGCCGACAAGCCCGAACCGGCTTTCTTGCCGGAAGAGGTGGTCGAATTCTATCTCGACGCTGAGTTCACCCACGGCATCTCTCCAGACCACGTGATCTTTGAGTGCAACTTGGCGAATCCTGACGTTCCCGACCAAGTGGATGGCATCGATCGTTTCCAAATCACCTTGGAAAATGCCCGGAAGTTCATTGGGTTGGTCCGCCAAGAGGGCAGTCCTTTCGAGCCGTTGGGTGCAGTACAAGGTTGGTCGCCGCAAAGCATGGCGGAGGCTTCCGCGGAATTGGTGGCGATGGGGTACCGCTACCTTGCCGTCGGGGGCTTGGTTCCGCTGAAGGTGGACGCCATCAAGCAGGTACTGGAGACGATCCGGAGAAAGATCGGTCCCGAGCCGAAATTGCACTTGCTGGGCTTCGCCAAGGCCGACCATATCCACCAATTCACCGGTTACGGAATCACCAGTTTCGACTCGACGTCGCCGCTCATCCGGGCATTCAAGGACGAGAAGGCGAACTACTACTTGGAGAACCAGGAAGGCGGACTCGACTACTACACGGCCATACGGATCCCGCAAGCGCTCGAGAACACGAGGCTGATGCAAGGGATTAAGCGAGGCCTCTTCCGAGCGGAGGACCTCGTCAAAATGGAACAGAACGCGCTGACGATGCTGCGCAATTTCGACAAGGGCATGGGGTCCCTGCAAGGTACCGCCGATGCCGTGGTCGAGTACCACCACTACCTCCTACAAGGCCAGGGCGAGGACCCGAAGAGCATCGAAAAAGCCCTCTCGCTCGTGAGAACGCGGATTGAGCGGACGTTGCGGTCGCAACCCTGGAAGCGCTGCAAGTGCTCTATATGCCAGAGCGTCGGGGTCGAGGTCATCATCTTCCGTTCGAGCAACCGCAACAAACGACGAGGCTTCCATAATCTCGGCGTCTACCACCAGCATTTGAAAAACACTTTGGAGAGAAGCGCGTGACAGTCCACATCTACCCGGCTCTGCGAGCCCAACAGGCCGCTGACCACGACGTGTTCGTATTTGCCGCTTCCCCCGAAGAAGTCCTGAAGTTCGCGCAAATCGAACGGGTCGGCCGTTCGGACGAGGGGCACCTGAAAGGCTTCCAACGCCATCAGATCGCCTCGCATATCCGGGACATCCGCGACTATCTCGGGAGGGAAGACGCCTTGCTGCCAAACGCCGTCATCATCGCGTTCATCGACGGGGTCGGCGTCCAGGACTTGGGCAACGGCCGCCTGGAAGTGCGTATCGACGACTCCGATGGCCCGCCCGGATTTGTTGTCGACGGACAGCAGCGCCTGACAGCCCTCTCCGGACTGAACAAGCCCGGCTTCCAAGTTTTCGTTTCCGCACTGGTCTGCAAGAACTACGACGAACTCCGCCAGCAGTTCGTCCTGATCAACAGCACAAGGCCGCTTCCCAAATCGCTCATTTACGAACTCCTTCCCTCCGTAGAAGGCTTGCCCGAGCGCTACACGGCACGGAGGTTCGCCGCCAAGGTCGTCGAACGCCTGAACTTTACCGGAGGCAGGGCATTGCGCGGCGAGATACGCCAGCACACGAATCCCCGCGGCGTGATCAGCGATACCGCAATGCAGAAACTCGTCATGAACTCCTCGTCCCACGGCGCCTTGCGGGAGTTCGTCAGGTTCGAGGACCGGGAAGACCGGGCCGTTGCACTGATCAACGAGTATTTCGAAGCCGTGGCGGACGTATTTGGCGGGGAATGGGTCGGCATGACGCCGCGGGTCTCGCGCCTAAGGCACGGGGCCGGAATTGTAGCCATGGGATTCGTAATGGATCTACTCGTCGCGAACCAGAACGCCGCCGCCAAAACCGATTTCGTGCCGGCTTTGGAAATCTTGAAACCGTTCACGGCGTGGACTTCAGGTTCGTGGAACATGGATGGACACATATTCCCTTGGAACTCCATCCAAAACACCCCTTCCGACATCGATCTCCTGACGCGTCATCTGGTTTCTACGGTCAAGCGACAGTTGCGAGCATTAGAAAAGATGGCGGAGGTGTGACCGAATGAAGTCTGCACTTGTCATGTTCTCGGGCGGCCAGGACTCGGCTACTTGCCTGGCCTGGGCACTCGAACAGTACGACACGGTGGAAACAGTGGGATTTGACTACGGCCAACGCCACAAGGTCGAGTTGGAATGCCGAAATGTTTTCATCGAGGAACTTAGGGTAGCGTTTCCCGCCTGGGACAGGAAGCTCGGACAGGACCACTTTCTCGACTTGGGCTTGCTGGGCGAGATCAGCGATACCGCCTTGACGGCGGAGAAGCGCATCGAATTCGCGGAATCTGGACTGCCCAACACGTTCGTACCGGGCCGCAACCTCTTGTTCTTCACCTTGGCAGGAGCGATCGCTTTCCGGAGAGGCCAGAAAGCTCTCGTCGGCGGCATGTGTGAAACCGATTATTCCGGTTACCCGGACTG
Organism: Dechloromonas sp.; assembly: GCA_008933675.1. Lineage (GTDB taxonomy): Bacteria > Pseudomonadota > Gammaproteobacteria > Burkholderiales > Rhodocyclaceae > Azonexus. Next base: position 3,751 of record WBUO01000139.1, on the reverse strand, counting down.
CCGCGACAACACGCTCAAAGCCCTGCAAGTTGCCCTAAACCTGGGCTTGGATTCCCGCTTTGTCATCGAGACCCCGCTGATGTGGATCGACAAGGCACAAACTTGGGAATTAGCCGAGCGTCTAGGCGGAGACACGCTCGTCGCGCTCATTCGCAACAAAACCCACACTTGTTACGAAGGCAACCGCGAAACGTGCCACGATTGGGGCTACGGATGCGGGGCCTGCCCGGCCTGTGAACTCAGGCGCGTAGGGTACGAGGCATATGTCGGAAAGGGATCGAAGCAATGAGCGCTCCGAAGACCATATCGCTGGCATCGGCCGGATTCGAGGCCGCACGGCAGGTCGAATTGCTCCCCGAGGGCCACCGTTGCAGCGTTTTGCACGGGCATAGCTTCACGGCCACCGTCTTCGCCCAGGTGCCAGCAGGTTTCGCGCCGTATCCGGGAGGGGAAACCGACGCTCTACGCGAACGCCTGGAAGATTGCGTATCGCAATTGGACTACTCCTACCTGAACGACACCCTAGAGCACCCGACTGACGAAAATCTGGCCCGCTGGATCAGTCGGAATATCGGCGTGCCTGGCATCCAGAGGGTCGCCATACAGAGTACGGGCACGCAAGGAGTGGACCTCGACCGGAACGGCAACGCGCACCTTTGGCGGCGTTTCCGGTTCCAAGCAGCCCACCAACTGCCGAACGTGCCCCCGGGACACAAGTGCGGCCGTATGCATGGGCATGGTTTCGAGGTCATCCTCCATGCAAACCAAGACCTGGAGGGCTATGACATAGGCATCGACTACGACCATTTGGAAGCGATCTGGGCACCATTCCAGGCACAACTCAATTTCAATTGCCTCAACGAGATCGACGGTCTTAGCAATCCCACTAGCGAAAACCTCGCCGCTTGGATATGGGCCAGGATTAAGCCGCTTCTTCCAGAACTGTCGTGGGTGACGGTGTTCGAAACGGGATTCTGCGGGGCCAATTTTGACGGCGAGCGCTACCGCATTTGGAAGGAGTTCACGCTAGACAGTGCGGTCCGGTTCTCACGGGCGCCGGAAGACAGTCCCAGATCCCGACGACACGGCCATACGTACTCCTTGCGCCTGCACTTGGACGCCCCCCTGGACGCTGTCCAAGGGTGGACTATCGATTTCGGGGAGGTGAAGGAAATCTTCGATCCCATATTCAAGTCCATCGACCACCACCCTCTTTACGAACTGCAGGGTTTGGCAGATGGCGACGCGATGAGCGTTGCGGACTGGATTTTCTCCCGCGCCAAGCCCCAATTGCCATCGTTGTACCGCGTGGAATTGCACGAGACTCCCGGAAACGGCTGTTCCGTATCCGAAATCGACGGCGGCCCCACCATGCCGGTGTAGACATGGCTTACTCGGTCAAGGAGATCTTCTACTCGCTGCAGGGAGAGGGCCGCAGGGCGGGGCGGCCTGCGGTGTTCTGCCGTTTCGCCGGTTGCAATCTTTGGAGCGGGCGCGAGGAGGACCGAGCCAAATCCGTCTGCCGGTTCTGCGATACCGAATTTGTCGGAACAGATGGATCTCTCGGTGGAAAGTTCGATACGGCAACCGGCCTGGCGGACAGGATCGCCTCGCTGTGGCCAGAGAGACAGGATCGACGCTACGCCATACTGACGGGCGGCGAACCACTGCTGCAGGTCGACACGTGCCTGATCAAAGCCCTACACGCGTATGGTTTCGAAGTGGCTGTCGAGACGAATGGCTCGCAGGAAGCTCCCGAAGGAATCGACTGGCTCTGCGTCAGTCCAAAAGCCAACGCGCCGTGGGTTCTCCGCAAGGGCGACGAACTGAAACTCGCGTATCCACAGAAGGACCTTCTTCCGGAGGCTATCGCCGATTGCGAGTTCGAGCACTACCTGATCCAACCGATCGACGGGCCGGAGATCGCCACGAATACTCAGTCTGCCATCGCATTTTGTCGGGCCAACACCAAGTGGAACTTGTCGCTACAGACCCACAAAATACTCAAAATTCGCTAGTTCTTCCGGCCCTGAAGGAACTCGGCCGGGACGACCACCAGACTGGTAATGCCGACACCGCGGGCCATATAGAGCCAAATCTTTGGAGCGGGAAAGCGAACTTGCGAGATGCTTATGATTCAATTTGAAAACGTGCAATTTTTTCGATAATGCTAGTCAAAATGCTGGCACTACCCTTTCCTAGCGGCAACAAAATTTCTTTCCCCTGCCTTGCGTCTTTGACGCAGTAATATGCTTGATGCTTGCTGCTCTTCCAGGCGAATACAAATACATCCGCAGCCTTTGCGAGCGCGATCAACTGGCTCGTTGCCACCGCATCGCTGTTGAGTTCCACCTTGGCTTGCGGATAGATGCGCAGCAAGATCTCTTTGGCGCGTTGCCCCGCACCTTCGGTAAGCGTGTAGATGCCGATTAAACCGGAATAGCCGCCCGTTTCTGGATGCGTCGTGGCGGTTTCCGCACTGGCGACTGGAAAGTTTTCAAGCAATCCTGGGCAGTGATAGTCGCGCCCCAGGATCTCCAGTAGGATGCGTTGCGCCTGTGTGATGCGGTGAGGCGCGGCACGTAACTTCCCAACGACCGTCATGAATAAGCGCAGTTTTGTCGCGCCCTCATCCGGGTCAGGGTAGAGAAGAAGGAGTTCGGCGAGGTTGAGTCCCCAGTCAAAGTGCGCAGGGGACGCGTTCGCCGCGAGAATTTCCTCGAGGTCAGTAACGACGTCGATGTAGGCTGCTTTACTCAGTCCAGTTGTCAGGAGGGCTCGCATCAACTGCGCACCGATCTCGAGTTCGTCCGGCGAAAGACTGCCGCTCCACCCAAGGATTTTGATCAACGTCGAGTAGACTGGTTGGAATGCACGTCGCGGATTATCGGTCCCCTCGAAGAAGTCGACCAACACCGCGAAGGCTTCCCGGAAAACTTTTTCGGCGTCGCCGGTCGCATTGCCTAGATGCTTGGCCAACGTTTCGCATCGGGCCGAATTAAGTGCGTATTCATCCACACTCCACTTAGCTGCCATCTCGTGCAACTCTGCAATTGATGGCGCACTGCTTGGATCTGCAAGGACGTTTTCGGCCCACGCGACCCAACCCAAATTGGCTGCCGGCGGGGCCGCCGTGACCGGTACACGTAGTTTTTCGAGACGCTGGCGATCCTTGTCCGTCATGCCCGCAAGAACGGCTTCCGGGGCGGTCAAACAGACCTCGAGAACCTGTTGTGTGAGGGATGCATCGTCAAGTTCGACCGCGCAACGCAAGAGCGCGCTATAGGCCCATGGCAGCGGCAGTAGTTCAAAACAGAGCGAGCTTGTGGTCTCGTAGTCTTCATCGGCGATCGCCTGTTTCGCCTGGGCAAGCCATTCTACCTTGGGGTCGGCTTCAGGTTGCGGGGCCGGGGCACTGATCCCTTGGCACCATTGAACGGCCAGCTTGTAGCCTTCGGCCCCTTCCGGATAGGTAGCGAGCAGCGATTGGCAACGCACACTGTTGGGCGTTTTTGCCACGAGCTCCGACAATAAGAAGGCGCGTAAGACCTGCGGATGCCGAACCCCTTTGCGCTCTCGAAACAGGCCACCGAAGGGTTGGAAAATGTGACGCCGAAATGTTTCGAGGAGGGTCGGCAGTTCGCTGGACGCCTCGATCGGTACGATAAAGGTCTCATAGAGCGCAACGACGATATCGACGAGCGTTTGGGCGGGCAGTAGGATGTCCGAAACGCCACCGATCAGCGCTGGG
>WBUO01000138.1 GCA_008933675.1 Dechloromonas sp. | reverse complement strand
CCTTATAAACACGGGTCAGATACGTCCGGTACTCCTCGTCCGGGATGGCTGTACCAGCGCCGGCAGCCTCATCGGGCACGGTCTTGCGCCGCTCCTCGCGCACCTGACGCTCCATGGCGACCCGCTTCAGGCCCTCGCGATCAATCTCCGGATCGGCGATGCCGGAAATCTCCAGCTTCAGGGCTTCGCGTTCGCCCAGCGCCTTGGCCAGGGTCTGCAGCGTCTTGCCCTGAGCCTCGCCGACGCGAGCCCGACCGGCGGCAAATTCGACCTTCGACAGCTCCTCGCCATCGCCGAACATCGATCCGAGCAGCGCGAACGGTGAAGTCACTGCCTTGACGAAGAGATTGACGATGACGCGAACGATCACCCCCCCGATCGAAAATTGCGGATCGTCGAGCGAACCGGAAATCGGCAGGTTGATGTCGATCTCGCCGCGATTGTTCTTCAGCAGAGAAATGGCCAGATTGACCGGCAGCTTGGTGGCGTCCGGACTGACCACCGGTTCGCCGAAGGTGAACTGATCGATGAACACCTTGTTGTCGGCGGTGAGCTGGTTGTTCTCCAGCTTGTAGGCGAGATCGAGGGAAAGCTGCCCCTTTTCGATCGCGTAACCGGCGTACTTGCCGGAATAGGGCGAAAACCCGGTCAGATCGACCCCCTTCACTGTGGCGCCGAGATCGAGATACGACTTGGCCGCCAGTGGATTGAGCTTACCCACGATCTGCACCGGCGCCGACTTGGCGTAGGCCGCGCGCAGGTCGAGATCGGCCAGCGTTCCGTCGACGGACGACAGGCCGGTGATCCGGCCGCCGAGACGGGTGACATTGACCGTGTAGTTGGGTTTGACAAAATAGTCTGAGAAATTGACCGTACCGTTCTGCAGCGTCACCTTGGCAATGCTGATCGGCACCGGCGGTGCCGCCGGCTCAGCAGCTGCCGGCGGTACCGCCGGCGTCCCGGAAGCCACTGCCGGAGCCTCCGCCTCAGGGCGCCGGACGATATCCTGCAGATTCAGGCGCCCCGCTTCGCTGAGGATCATGCGGGCGAAGAAATCGCTGAGTGCGATCTCGCCGATACGGATCGACAACGGTTCGAGACGAAAATCGATGGCACCGAAATAGAGCGATTTCCAGCGCAGGAAATCGGTCCGGTTGGCCTTGTCCACCGCACGCAGATTGCCCAGCGTGGCCGAGCCGCGATAACCGGCCTTGAGGCCGTCGCCATCCAGGTGGAGACTGGTGCTTCCCTTGCTGGATATCTGCCCGGAGCTCAGCTCCACATTCACCCGATCGGCAAAATACGGCTGCAGCGGCAACAGGGGAATTGCCTGCGTTTCCACGGCCAGGGCCAGATCGAGTGGCACCAGCTGGACGCTGCCATCCACCTTGAGTGAGCCCTGCTTGTTGATCTGCCCGACCACACTCAGGTGTCCCTTGCCGCCCTTCTCGTTACTCAGGTTTTCCCCCTGCAGGCGCAGGCCGCTGATTTCCTGCACGGCAACCGGCTGCGTGCTGCGATCCTCGAAACGGAAACGCAGATCGTCGACCGCCAGACGGGCAACCCGCCCGATCCACGGCCGTTCGTCACCCGCCTTGGCATCACTGGCGCGGACAGTCTTCAGCACCGGAGAGCTGACCCACTCGATGCCGCCCTCCTGATTGCGCAACATTTGCGCCTGGGTCCCGCTGTTGGCTATTTCGTCGATCTCGATCCGGTGTGCCGGCAGATCGACACGCATGCCCTTGACGCTCATCCTCTCCACGCGGAAACGCTCGCCAAGATCAACCTGATAGCTGATCTCGGGAATCGTCAGCGGCTCGACCAGGCGGCTGTCCAGCCGCCCCACCCGCAACAGCAACTGACGGATCTCGCCACTCACCGGCTGTTTGTTGGATTCGTCCCGCCAGCGCACCAGTCCGTTGTCGACGGCGAATTCCCCCAGCGACCAGCTCAGTGCCGGTGCAGCCTCGGCCTGTGCTGCCGGCGCGGTTGCCGGCTTGCTGCCCGCCAGACGGTCGAGCACGGCGAAGACGTTGAACTCGCCCTGGCGATTGACGCGCAGACTGAGCTCCGGCGCTTCAAGCGCGACGCGACGCACGGCAATCCGGCGATTGACCAGATCGGCCTCCTCGACGTCGACCGCCAGTTCCTTCCAGACAAGCAGCGGCTGACCGCCAGCTTCGCCGATGTTCAGGGCAGAGACTTTGGCGGTGCCGACAACGGCGAGCGAGAACACCGCATCCGCCACTTCCCGGAAGACGATCTGCAAATCGGAATCGAAAGTCCCGGACTGCAGGCGCAGGGGAAAGGCAGCAGGCAGATAGGGCTGGATGCCACTCAGATCGAAGTCGTCGATACGCAGATCGAGTTCGCTTTCCTGACGCCCGGCGAACGGTTTGCTGCGCCCTTTCAGGTCAAGCAGCGAACCATTGAAACGCGCCGAAAAACTTGGCTCGACGAAAATCTCGGCCTGATAGGGCAGACTGGAAACGAAAGGCAGGGCCAGGTTGATGTCGCTGACCTCGTGCTGCACCGCTTTCGGACGATCGTCGAAGACGATGCGCCCGCCGACCAGCTGGATGTTGTTGAGCGAGAAGCGCGGCGTCGCGGACGGTTCCTCGCTGGGCTTGAGCCACTCGTCGAGCAGGTCGGAAACGTCGTAGCGTCCCTCGCCCTCATGAACGACGGAAAGGCGCAGGCCATCGAGACGTATTGCTTCGACCACCAGCGCCGCCTTGAACAGCGAGGCGGTCGACAGGTTGACCTGCAACGCATCGAAACCGGCGACTTCCCGACCATCGGCCGCCTTCACCGCCAGGCCCTCGAGGCGCGCCGACAAGGCGTAAGGACTGATGGCCACCTTGCCGATACTGACCTCGCGGTGCAGCTGCTGCCCCAGTTGCTTGACCAGGATCGACTTCACCAACGGCGGACCAGCGAAATAGCCGAACAGTCCGAACAAAATGAAAATCGCCGCCGCCCACGTCCCGAGACGTCTGGCGCGCGGCGAGCGCACAAGCATTCCCAGGGCTGAGGCGCCTTTCCGGATGCTTGCTGAAGCTTCTGCCATGTTAATCTACCGACGAAATTGTTCCGTCACAATTTAGCACACAGCCCCCGCCCCCATCGCTGCAAAAGTTCATGATCTGGATCGTCGAAGAGTTCAAGCGTGGCCTCGCTCAACTGCAGCGCTGGCAGACCTGGGCAGGCATTGGCCTGATCGCATTTTTCGGGCTCCTGGCCTACATGGTCGGACGACTGGCCCTGCGTACCGACTCGGTTCTCACCTATCTGCGGGTAACGGCCTACGCCTGCCGGGACTTCACCAACGGCGTCATCATCTTCCTGTTCTGCGGCATGATCTTCTTCATCCTGGCCGCCGTGATGACGCTGGGCGAAATCCAGAACCATTTCCAGTTCCGCCAGCGCGGCGCCAGCCAGCAAGCCCGCCAGACGCTGATCCGCGGCAGCATCTGGGCATTCGTGGCGGCCAGCATTGCTGTCGCCGGCCTGCTCTTCTTCAAGAAATACTGCCGCTAGCAACCGGACGGACAAGAGGCCATGAAAATACTGATCGTTGAAGACAACCGGGCCAACCTCATGGTCCTCAGCCAGTATGTCGAGAACTTCGGCGCCACGGTGCTGCCGGCGGCCGACGGCGAAACGGCCGTGCGCAGCTTTGCTGCCGAGCGACCCGATCTCGTGCTGCTCGATGTGATCCTGCCCGACATCGACGGTTTCGAGGTGGCGCGGCGCATCCGCCAGCAGGAAAGCAACGGCGAGTGGACTCCGATCATCTTCCTGTCCGCCCTCGGCAAGGACGAGGACATCGAGCAGGGCATCATGGCCGGCGGCGACGACTACCTGCACAAGCCGGTCAGCGAAGTGGTGCTCGGCGCCAAGGTCAGGGCCATGGAACGCCTGATCCAGATGCGTGGCTCGCTGGTCAAGATGGCCAGCGAACTCGACATCGCCAACCAGGAACTGCAGCGCCTGTCGGCCAGCGACGCCCTGACCGGCATTGCCAACCGGCGCTATTTCGACGAGCACATCGCCCGCGAATGGCGGCGTGCCCGCCGCAACGCCAGCAGCCTGGCACTGATGATGTGCGACGTGGACAACTTCAAGAAATTCAACGATACCTACGGCCACCAGGCCGGCGACGAATGCCTGCGCCGCGTCGCCGGCGCCATCGCCACCAGCCTCGAGCGCGGCTCCGACGTGGCCGCCCGTTACGGTGGCGAGGAGTTCGTCGTGGTGCTGTCGGAAACAACCATCGGCGGCGCCCTGATCGTCGCCGAAAAAATCCGCCACGCCGTGCATGCCCTGCATATTCCGCACAGTGCCTCGGGCTCCGGCAAGGTCACGCTGAGCATCGGTCTGGCGGCCGCCGTCCCCGAACTCGACGACCCGGCCGACAGCCTCGTCGCCGCTGCCGATCACGCGCTCTACCAGGCCAAACACAATGGCCGCGACCGCGTCTGCCGGGCCGTGCCCGCCCTCGAGGGCTGACCGGCCATGAGCAAGAAACGGGCAACGGTCATGATCGTGGACGACAACGACATGATGCGCACCGTCCTGCGCAGCATCCTGCGCGGCCATGAATACGACGTCGTCGGCGAGGCCCGCAACGGCATCGTTGCCGTCGAAATGGCCGCCCGCCTGAAGCCGGACGTCATCTGCCTCGACGTCATGATGCCGGAGAAGAACGGCATCGAGGCGCTCTGCGAAATCAAGGCGGCGCAACCCGATGTGAAGATTGTCATGGTAACCGGCAACGCCGACCCGGACACGGTTCAGGAATCGATCATGAACGGCGCCGTCGGCTTCATCGTCAAGCCTTTCAATGCCGCCAAGGTGCTCGACACCCTAGACGGCGTGAGCGCCAAGCTCACCCGCAAACGCTGACAACAGTTGCCGGTGATCGGCGGCTGCACAGGACTGCCGGCGGCGAAGAATCAGAAGCCGTTCCGCCAACCACGGATGGCGGAGAAAACGGCGACCGGCGAGTCGCCTGCAGCTCCCTGACGCTTTGCGGCCGCAATCACCCCGGGCTCCCGACAGCGCAGGAAGGGGTTGGTCGCCAGCTCCTCGGCCAGCGTGGATGGCACGCTCGAGCGGCCGGCGGCGCGCAGTCCGGCCACCCTGGCCACCCGCTCCCGGATGGCCGGATTGTCCGGCTCGACGGCCAGCGCGAAACGCAGGTTGGCCTCGGTGTATTCATGGGCGCAATGAACCTGCGTCGCGGGCGGCAGGGCGGCGATGACAGCGAGCGATTCCGCCATCTGCGCCGGCGTTCCTTCGAACAGCCGGCCGCAACCGGCACCGAACAGCGTATCGCCGCAGAACAGACGGTCGCCGGCTATGTAGGCAACATGCCCGAGGGTATGTCCAGGAACGGCCAGAACCTGTACCGGCGTACCCAGCACATCGATGCACTCGCCGCCGGAAAGGGGGTGGCTGCACCCTGTGATAGACTCGGCGGCCGGTGCGAAGACCGGTACCGGCCAGCGCCGGATCAGCGCTTCGACGCCGCCCTGGTGATCGGCATGATGGTGCGTGATCAGGATGCCGGCCAGGGCCAGGCCGTCGGCTTCGAGGCGCGCGATGACCGGTGCCGCATCGCCCGGATCGACGACGAAGGCGCGCCGGTCATGCTGCAGCAGCCAGATGTAATTGTCCTTGAACGCGGGAATGAACGAGACTTCAAACATGCCGGAACTATCGAGCGGGCAGCGCCGGATGTCAATTCCCGGCCTCGACGCCTGGCTCCGCGCGCCGCAGGGACGCTACGTTGTCGACTGGGAGCAGGCAACGCTCGACGAGATCGTCGACGGCATCTTCGGGTTCAATGCCCTGCAGATCGGCCTGCCGCAATGCGACTTCCTGCGCGCCAACCGCATTCCGCTACGCCAGATGGTCAGCGAATCGGCCGGCGCCGACGTGCTCTGCGAACTGACCGCCCTGCCCTTCGCCTCGCACAGCACTGATCTTGTTGTCCTGCCGCACATGCTGGAGTTCAGCGACGATCCGCATCAGGTACTGCGCGAGATCGAGCGCATCCTGATTCCCGAGGGCCAGGTCATCATCATCGGCTTCAATCCGCTGTCGCTGTGGGGGCTGCGGCGCCGCTTCGACCGTTCAGGCGACTTCCCGTGGAACGGCAGCTATCTGTCGCTGAACCGCCTCAAGGACTGGCTGAAGCTGCTCGGCTTCGAGGTGGACCGCGGCACCCTCGGCTGCTATGTCCCGCCCCTCGAACAGCAGCGATGGCTGCAGCGCTGGCACTTCGTCGAAAATGCCGGCCGCCGCTGGTGGGGTTTCTCCGGCGGCGTATACATATTGCGGGCGATCAAGCGCACCCACGGCATGCGCCTGATCACGCCCAACTGGCGCACCAAGGCGGTTGCCGCCAAGGCCCTGCGCCCGGTCGTTCACAAGGAAGGTCATGGCCAGCACTGAAGACAGCATCGAGATATTCACCGACGGCGCCTGCAAGGGCAATCCCGGCCCCGGCGGCTGGGGCGCCATCCTGCGCGCCGGCCCGCACGAGAAGGAACTGTGGGGCGGCGAGCGGGAAACGACCAACAACCGGATGGAACTGACCGCCGCCATCCGCGGCCTGGCAGCGCTGAAGCGTCCGGTCAGCGGTCGCGTCTACACCGACTCGCAGTACGTGCTGAAAGGCATCAGCGAGTGGATTCACGGCTGGAAACGCAACGGCTGGAAGACCGCCGACAAGAAGCCGGTGAAGAACGCCGACCTGTGGCAGGAACTGGACGCCGCCGCCCGCCCGCACAAACTGGAATGGATCTGGGTCAAGGGTCATGCCGGCCACCCGGAAAACGAACGTGCCGATGCCCTGGCCAACCGCGGCATCGAGGAACTGAAGAAGGACTGAAATGCGCCAGATCGTACTCGACACCGAAACCACCGGCCTCAATCCGCGCGATGGCCACCGCATCATCGAAGTCGCCTGCATCGAGATGGTCAATCGCCGGCTGACCGGCCACCACCTGCACAAATACATCAACCCCGAGCGCGAGATTGACGAAGGCGCCCAGGCGGTGCACGGCATCACGCTCGAATTTCTCGCCGACAAGCCGAAATTCGCCGACATCGCCGACGAATTCCTGGAATTCATCAACGGCGCCGAGCTGATCATCCACAACGCGCCGTTCGACCTGGGCTTCCTCAACGCCGAACTGCGCCGCCTCGACCGCGTGCCGGTGGAAACCATCTGCAACGGCGTCACCGACACGCTGAAGATGGCCAAGGAGATTCATCCGGGCAAGCGCAACAGCCTGGACGCGCTGTGCGAACGCTACGAGATCGACAACTCCAGCCGCACGCTGCACGGCGCCCTGCTCGATACCGAGCTGCTGGCCGAAGTCTTCCTGGCCATGACGCGCGGCCAGAACACGCTGATGATCGAACCGGACGCGGCGCCGCGTCCGCAACTCGGCGCCGACGGCCAGGTCCGCCAGCGCCAGCCGCTGCTGGTGCGCCGCGCCAGCGCGGACGAACTGGCCGAGCATGAGCGCGTACTGGCGGCTATCGACAAGGAATCGAAGGGCGCCTGCATCTGGCTGCCGAAGCCTGAAAACGCTGCCTGAGGATCGCCGTGGTTCCCGTCTCCCTGTTCATCTGGATCGTCATCGAGATCGCCTGGTACCTGGCGATCGGTCGCCATTGGCTGGGTGCCGACTGGAGCGCCGCCATTCTCGGGGCGCTCGGTGGCGTGCTCGGCATGCGTGCCGCCATCAACGCCGTGACCTGGGTGTTCGCCACGACCTACGCCTCGCCGGCCCCCGCCCTTGGTTTCGCCAGCCGCCTGCGCCTGATCGCCGACGAATATCTGGCCTTCCTGCTCAGCTTCATCGTCGTGCTGCCCTTCGAACGCCTGTGGATGCCGGCCGACCGGCTACCCGCCGGCAGCCGCCGGCCGATCCTGCTGGTACACGGCTACGGCTGCAGCCGCGGCGTCTGGTGGCTGCTCCGCCGGCGCCTGGAAGCAGCCGGCCACACGGTGGCCACGGTCAGCCTGACGCCGCCCTACACCAGCATCGGCAAGCTGGTGCCGCAACTGAACCGGCGTATCGAGGAAGTCTGCACCGCCACCGGCGCCAAACAGGTGACGCTGGTCGGCCACAGCATGGGCGGCCTCGTCTGCCGCTCCTACCTGGCACGGCACGGCATTGCCCGGGTCAGCCAGCTGATCACGCTGGCGACACCGCATGCCGGCACCGAACTGGGCCGCATCGGCTTCGGCCAGAACGCCCGCGAGATGTCTCCGGACTCGCTCTGGCTGCGCGACATGGCGCAGGAAAAGCTGAACATTCCGGCGATCAGCCTGCGCAACCCCTACGACAACTACGTGATGCCGCAGGACAACCAGCGCCTGCCCGGCGCCCGCGACGTCGAACTGCCGGCGGTCGGCCATATCGCCATGCTTTATGATGCGCGACTCGCCCGGATCCTCCTCGAACTCTGCCCGCCGCCAGGAAAAACCGCATGAACATCCCCGCCGCCGCCCGCGCCCAGGCGCAGGACCTGCTCGACTTCATCGACGCCAGCCCGAGCCCGTGGCATGCCGTGGCGCAATGCGAACAACGCCTGCAGGCCGCCGGCTTCAGCCGCCTGGAGGAAAGCGAACGGTGGAGCCTGGCACCCGGCGGCCGCCACTACACGGTGCGCGGCGGCTCCTCGATCATCGCCTTCATCGTCGGTCGCGACGCCGCCAAGGCTGCCGGCCTGACGCTGATCGGCGCCCATACCGACTCACCGGGCCTGCGCCTGAAGCCGAAGCCGGCCGAAGACAACGCCGGCATGCTCCGCCTCGGCGTCGAGGTCTACGGCGGGCCGATTCTCGCCACCTTCGCCGACCGCGACCTGTCGCTGGCCGGCCGCGTCAATGCCCGCACGGCCGACGGCTTCGCCAGCCACCTGGTGCGCTTCGACACGCCGCTGCTGCGCCTGCCCAACCTCGCCATCCACATGAACCGCGAGGTCAACGAGAGCGGCCTGAAATTCAACAAGCAGACCGAACTGCCGCTGCTGCTCGGTGTGTCCGCCGACGGCACGACGGCCGAGGCGCGTTTCCGCCAGCCGCTGGCCGACAAGCTCGGCGTCGCCCCGGCCGACCTGCTGACCTGGGAACTGGTCGCCTGGGATACGCAGAAGGGCAGTTTCTGGGGCGTCGATGGCGAATTCATCGCCGACAGCCAGCTCGACAACCTCGCCTCCTGCCACGCCGCGCTGAGCGCCCTGCTGGCTACCGAAGCGCCGGCCGGCACCTGCCTGGTCGCCCTCTTCGACCATGAAGAAGTCGGCAGCGAGAGCGCCGCCGGCGCCGGTGGCAGCTTCGTCGCCGATGTCGTCGCCCGCCTGGCCGCCAGCGCCGGGCTCGATGCCGAGGACCAGCGGCGGATGCTGGCCAGGAGCTTCTTCATCAGCGCCGACATGGCGCATGCCTGGAACCCCAACTTCCCGGCCGCCTACGAGCCCTGCCACCGTGCCCTGGTCAATGGCGGGCCGGTGATCAAGAGCAACGCCAACCAGCGCTACGCCACCAGCGCCGACAGCGCTGCCCGCTTCATGGCCTTCTGCGCCAAAGCCGGCGTGCCCTGCCAGCAGTACGCGCACCGCACCGACCTCGGCTGCGGCAGCACCATCGGGCCGATCGTCGCCGCCCGCCTGGGCATCGCCAGCGTGGACGTCGGCTCGCCGATGTGGGCCATGCACAGCATCCGCGAAAGTGCCGGCGTGCTCGACCACGCTTACATGATCGCCGCCCTGACGGCGGCGTTTGCCGACTAGGACCATGGCCGAAATCATCGCCCTGCTGACCGGTACCGCCGTCAATCTCTGGCTTTCCCGCCGCGCCCTGCGCGCGCCCGGCGGCCACGGCTTCTACCGCTTCTTCGCCTGGGAAGCCATCCTCTGCCTGATCATCCTCAACCACGAACCCTGGGGCGAAGATCCGCTTTCGGCGCACCAGATCGCTTCCTGGCTGCTGATGCTGCTCAGCATCCTGCTCGTCCAGCAGGGCGCCAGCCAGCTGGTGCGCGGCGGGCGCGCCACCGAGGCGCGCGCCGACCAGACCTTGTACGCCTTCGAGCGCACCACCTGCCTGGTGAGCAGCGGCATTTACGCCTACATCCGCCATCCGATGTACGCCTCGCTGCTCGCCCTGGCCTGGGCAGCCTATCTGCAGGACCCGAACCCGGTCGGCACGGCGATCGCCGTCTTCGCCACGCTGTCGCTGCTGCTCACTGCGCTGGCCGACGAGAAGGAATGCCTGGCCTACTTCGGCGGCGAATACGCGGCCTACATGCGGCGGACCCGGCGTTTCATTCCCTGGTTGATCTGAGGCACCGGCCACCGACAGGCGGTGGCGCCAACAGGCCCGGGCCAGCCGCTGACACCGCCCCCTGTCACGCCACTTGCCGGACAGCGTTCTAGTTCAGCGCGCGCGCAC
>WBUO01000137.1 GCA_008933675.1 Dechloromonas sp. | reverse complement strand
GCCATATCGACCACCTGAAGGCGCTGGTCGTTCAGGCCAAGGCCGAGGGCGTGCCGACGGTGCGCATCCACGCCCTGCTCGACGGCCGCGACGTGCCGGAAACCAGCGCCCTGGAGTACGTGGTGCCGTTCGAGGCCTTCCTCGCCGAGCTGTCGTCCGGTGGCTTCGATGCCCGCATCGCCTCCGGCGGCGGCCGCCAGTACATCACCATGGACCGCTACGACGCCAACTGGGCGATGGTCGACAAGGGCTGGCACGTGCATGTGCTCGGCGAAGGGCCGCAGTTCGCCAACGCCACGGCCGCCGTCGAGGGTCTGCGCGCAACGCACCCCGGCACCATCGACCAGGATCTGCCGGAATTCGTCATCGCTGACAATGGCCAGCCGATCGGCACCATCGAGGACGGTGATTCGGTCGTCTTCTTCAACTTCCGCGGCGACCGCGCCATCGAGATCAGCCGCGCCTTCGAGGAAGCGGATTTCGCCAAGTTCGACCGCGTCCGCATGCCCAAGGTGACCTACGCCGGCATGCTGCAGTACGACGGCGACCTGAAGCTGCCGGCGCGCTTCCTGGTTGCCCCGCCGGCCATCCGCAACACCATGGGTGAATGGTTCAGCCAGGCCGGCATCGCCCAGTTCGCCTGCTCCGAGACGCAGAAGTTCGGCCACGTGACCTACTTCTGGAACGGCAACCGCTCGGGCAAGTTCGAAGGCGAGACCTGGCAGGAAGTGCCGAGCGATGTCGTCCCCTTCGAGCAGCGGCCGTGGATGAAGGCCGCCGAGATCACCGACGCCATGGTCGCGGCGCTGCAGTCCGGCCAGTACAAGACCTTGCGCTGCAACTTCGCCAATGGCGACATGGTCGGCCATACCGGCAACTTCCGCGCCGCGACGATGGCCATCGAGGCCGTCGACCTGGCGCTGGCCCGCCTGCTGGCGGCGGTGGACGCGGCCGGCGGCGTGGCGCTGATCACCGCCGACCACGGCAATGCCGACGAGATGTACGAGCTCGACAAGAAGACCAAGGCGCCGGCGCAGAACCAGGACGGCTCGTTCAAGGCGAAGACGGCGCACACGCTGAATCCGGTGCCGCTGATCCTCTACGACAACGTCTCCGGCGGCCAGCTGGGCCTGAAGCAGACCGACACGGCCGGCCTGTCGAACATCGCCGCGACCACCGCCAACCTGCTCGGCTTCGACAAGCACCCGGACTGGGACGAGAGTCTGCTGACCACGGTCTAGGAGCCCGCGTGAGCCTGTCCCTGGAGCGCTCCCTCACGCTGCGCCTGGCGGCGCTCAGTCGCCACCTGCGCGAGCGTGAGCACGAGCTGCAGGCGCTCCTCGACAACATGCCGGCCCTGATCGGCTGCTGGGATCGCGATCTGCGCAATCGTTTCGGCAACTACGCCTATCGCGACTGGTTCGGCATCGATCCGGCGACGACGCCCGGCATGCATATCCGGGAGGTGATTGGCGAAGCGCGCTACCGTGCCAATCTGCCCCACATCGAAGCGGTCCTGCGTGGCGAGCCGCAGGTCTTCGAACGGGTCATCCCCAGTCCGGACGGCACGACGATCCGGACCGGCCTGACGCACTACATCCCCGACTGGCTGGGCGGCGAGGTGCGCGGGTTCTTCGTCCTGGTGAGCGACATCTCGGCCCTCAAGGAAGTCGAGCGGCGACTGCGCGAGACGGAAGAGCGCTACCGGAGCATCCTCGAAGCGCAGACGGATGTGATTTCCCGCCTGGCGGCAGACGGTACCTGTCTGTACGCCAACGAGGTCTATTGCCGTTTCTTCGCCAAGCAGCCCGAGGAACTGATCGGCAAATGCTGGCACCCGGTTGCCCATCCCGATGACCTGCCGATGATCGAAGCCAGGCTGGCCGGGCTGTCGCCGGCCAATCCCGTGGTGACGGTCGAGAACCGGGTGTATTCGGGTGCCGGGACAGAGCACTGGATGCATTTCATCAATCGGGGTTTCTTCGACGCCGACGGCAAACTGTATGAAGTGCAATCGGTAGGGCGCGACATCACCGAGCGCAAACAGGCCGAGCTGGCGCTGCAGGAGGCCAATGAGCTGCTGGAGCAGCGCGTTCTCCAGCGTACGGCCGAACTCAACCGGCTGGCGGTGGAAATGGCTCTGGCCGAGGAGCGCGAGCGGCGGGCGATCGCCCGCGACTTGCACGACGATCTGGGCCAGCTGCTGCACGTGGTGAGGCTGAAGTTCGATGCGCTCGCCGGCTTGTGCCGGGATGGCGAGCGTCTGTCCCTGGCCCGTCAGCTCGACATCTTCCTGAGCGATGCCAGCTCGCGCGTGCGTTCGCTGACCAGCCAGCTGTCACCGCCCGTCCTCGACAAACTGGGACTGTTGCCGGCGCTCTACTGGCTGGCCACCGAAATGGGGGATGCCTATGGCCTGGAGGTCCGGGTCAACGCGGAAGGCGCTGCGTGCCGGTGGCTGGCCCCCGTCCACGCGTCGATACTGTTCCGTTGCGTCCGCGAACTGCTGATCAACGTGGCACGTCATGCCGGCGTGGGGAAGGCCGAGATCAGCGTGGTCGAAACGCCGGTTGAACTGGTCATCGTGGTCGAGGATCAGGGCAGGGGTTTCCAGGATGGACAGGGCTCAACGACCGGGGGAGGCTTCGGTCTGGCCAGCATCCGGGAACGCATGAATTACATGAATGGCAATCTGCAGATCGCCAGCCGGCCCGCCCAGGGGGCGCGGGTGACGTTGCGGCTGCCGGTGGCCGGGGAGAATGACGCATGACTTCGATCCGTGTCGCAGTGATCGACGATCACCGGATGTTTCTCGATGCGCTGCAGCTTGAACTGGCCCGCATTCCCGGCATCACGCTGGTCGGAACGGCGGCCAGCGGGCGGGAGGGACTGGCGATGGTGGATGCCCGGCATCCGGATGTCGTCATCCTCGATATCGGCCTGCCGGATATCGGGGGGATCGAGCTGGCCGGTCAATTGCGCCAGCGCATTCCTGCCCCGAGAATCGTCGCCCTCTCCGGCTATGCCGAAAGGTTCTTTGTCGAGGCGATGCTGCAGGCCGGGGCCGGCGCCTACATCGTCAAGTCGGCAGGGATCGACGATCTGGTGGCGGCCATCCGGGCGGTGATGGCGGGGGAGACCCATTTGTGTGCGGATGCCATGAAGGCCGTGCGAACGGCGACGGGCCCGGGGGTGCCGACACTCACGGCACGCGAGTCGTCGATCGTGCGCTGCATCGCCAGCGGCATGCGGACGGCCGAGATTGCCGCTGTGCTGGGGATCGCCGGCGCCACCGTCGAGACGCATCGCAAGAACATCAAGGCCAAGCTGGGCCTCCGTACCATTGCCGAACTGACGCAGTATGCCCTCCGCGAAGGGCTGATCAAGGCCTGACGATCCGGAGAAATACCTACCCAGAAACGGGGATGGTTGTTTTTTCCGTATCCGATAGAGTGCAGCGAAGCATGAATCGCGGGAGCGACAGGGTTCGACAGGTTTTGCCTGGGATCGCGTTCCGGACAGCGCATGCATTTCGCTATCTCTGGAGGGGTCATGAACTGGTTCGACAATTTCTCGATTCGCAAGAAGCTGATGGTCAATTTCGTCGCCAGCGGCGGCATTCTGATTGCCGCGATCGTCTTTGCCGTGTTCGAACTGCACTCGGTACACGATGATGTTGACGTCATTGCTGAAAAGGAAGTGCCGGCCCTGAAGGCTGCCGCCGATATCAGCGAACTGCGCCTGCGCTACCGCGTGCGCAGCCTGGAATACATGCTGCCGGCGACGCCCGAGGCCAAGAACAAGCTGGCCCAGGACATGGAAAAACTCGACGGCATGTTGCGTGCGGCATTCGCCGACTACGAAAAGCTGCTGTCCGGCGACAAGGAGCGCGAGCTCTTCCGCCAGGCCATCGCCGCCGCCGATGCCTACAAGGCCAGTGTCGAGAAGGCCGTCGCCCGGGCGAGTTCGGGCGACGAAGCCGGGGCCCAGGAGTTGCGCCGGAGCGAATGGGTGACGACCGCCAACCAGCTGCGCGACCGGGTCGATGAGCTGGCCGAGGTCAAGCGCCAGGCGACGAAAGGCTATATCGAGAAGGCGCGCGACGAACTCGATGCCGGCCGCAACGGGGCAATCGCCGGCCTGATCATCGGCAGCCTGATGGCGTTGCTGGTGTCCTTCATCATCGCCCAGCGCATGGGGCGCCAGCTCGATCTGAGTGTCGAGGCGACCGAAAGGATTGCCGGCGGCAATCTGACGGTGCCCGTTCCGGCCGGGGGGGCAGACGAGATCGGCGATCTGCTGCGGGCGGTCGCCCAGATGCAGCAATCCTTGCGCGAAGCGATCAATGAGTCCCTGCAGAGCGCTGCCCGGGTCATCGAGTCGTCCAGCTCCCTCAAGCACTCCGTCGAGATGATCGACGAATCGTCCACGATCCAGAGTTCGGCGGCCTCGGCGATTGCCGCCAATGTCGAGGAACTGACGGTGTCGATCAACCATGTTTCCGACAGCACCGGCGAGGCGGCACGCCTTGCCGCGGCATCCGACAACCAGGCGACGCAGGGGCATGAGGCGATCCACCAGCTGGTCGCCAGCATCCACAAGGTTGCCGATGTGGTGCGCGACGCGGCGACGCAGATCGAAGAGCTCAAGAGCGAATCGGAAAAGATATCGAGCATCGTCTCGGTGATCCGTGACATTGCCGACCAGACCAACCTGCTTGCCCTGAATGCCGCGATCGAGGCGGCACGTGCCGGCGAGAGCGGCCGGGGCTTTGCCGTCGTCGCCGACGAGGTGCGCAAGCTGGCCGAGCGGACCTCCATCTCCACGGGCGAGATCAGCACGATGGTTCATGCCATCCAGCAGTCGACCGGTCAGGTCGTCGGCGGCGTCGCCCAGGGGGTCCGCCTCGCCGACAGCAGTGTCGACCTGGCGCAGCAGGCGGGCGAATCGATCGCCCAGTTGCGCAGCATGGCGCAGCAGGTTGCCGATGTCATCCGCGAAGTCGATAGCGGTCTGCGCGAACAATCCAGCGCTTCCAATGATGTGGCCATGCGGATCGAGCAGATCGCGACGCAGTCCGAAGAGGCCAGCGCCATTGCCCACGAGACCTCGAAGGCGGCGGAAACCCTGGATGCGACGGCGCTGCAGTTGAAGGCGGCCGTTTCACGATTCCGCGTCTGATCCTGAACGGAGGCATCGATGTCGCCAGCCAACAGGGAAGAAGGAGCGACGACGGTGGAGGCCCGGTGTCTGAGTCTATCCGGCGAACGGCTGACACCCGCCATGCAGCGCATCCTGGCTGCGCTGTGGTCGAGGAGTCCGCTGTCGGTCCGGGAGATCGCCGTACATGCCTGTGTCGCGCTGACCACCCTTGAGGGCGGCAGTTACCTGAAGAAGATGCGGCAAATGGGCTTGATCCGGGTGGAGGGGTGGTTGAAGAACCACAATGGCTTCACCACGCCGCTTTACGCCCCGGGTTCCGGTCCGGATTGCCCACGTCCCAAATTCATGACCGAAGACCGGGATTCGCGCGGCATGGCGAGGATCGTCGCCGTGCTGAAGTCGCACGACCACCTCGACTACCGCGAAATTGCCGGCATTGCGGGCATTTCTGCGAACACGATCAAGAATGCCCGGTACATGGAGTCGCTTCTGGCACAGGGGCGGGTTCACATTTCAGGATGGCGACGCAACCGGCGCGGAGGCCCTTGCCCGCTTTACAGCGCCGGGGACGGCGACAATGCCGCAAGGCCGTCGTCGCTGACACGCCAGGAGATCATGGGGCGCTATCGCGAGCGTCAGAAAGTACTCTCCGGCGTGGCGATTTCACTCGAGGGGCAGTTGAAGTCGATGCTTGGCGGCCGGCGGTGATCTTGATGATCATGCGGCCGATACGCCTTCTTGTCGTTCTGGTTGTCATGATCCTCCCGCTTTCCCTGATCGCGCAGGAAGGCGACAGCCGCTTCAGTATCAACGGCTTCGGAACACTGGGCCTGACCCGTTCAAGTTCAGACGATGCTGCTTTCGTCCGCGACCTGACCCAGCCCAAAGGCAGTCGCGGTCAGTGGTCGGGCAAGGTCGACAGCCTGCTCGGCGTGCAGGGCAACTGGCAACTGAACGATCGCTTCGCGCTGACCGCGCAGGCCCTGAGTCGTTACCACGGCGATGGCGATTTTTCGCCGGAGCTTGCCTGGGCATTCGCCCGTTTCGATCCGACAAGTTTCGCCAGCCTGCGGCTCGGTCGCCTGGGTACGGATTTCTATCTGTATGCCGATTCCCGTCAGGTCGGCTACACCTATCTGCCGGTCAGGCCGTCGGCGGATTTCTTCGGGGTGTTGCCGTTCACGCATATCGATGGTGGCGATCTCCAGCTGAGTTTGCCCCTGGGCGACGCGATCGTCACCGGTCGTCTGCATGCCGGCCTGCTTGACGAGAAACTGCCGCTGGCCGACCGTCTCTGGGATATTTCCGGGTCGCGCATGTTCGGTGGCAGCGTCAGCCTGCAACGCGGCGCGTGGACGGTACGCCTGAGCTCTTCGGAAATCCGTTTCAAGGGCGATCTGCCGATCGACGAGCTGAGCAGCGGCCTTCGCCAGGCAGCCGCATTCTTTCCTCAGGCGGCGCAAGCAGCGAGAGCAATCGAACTGGACGGGACACGCAGCCGCTTCAATTCGCTCGGCGTGGTGTATGAGGACGGCCCCTGGCTGGCACAACTGATGTTCAGTCGTGTCCGGCATACCACGCGGGCCTTCCAGAACTGGCACTCCGGCTATCTGCTGGCGGGCTATCGCCTGGGCGACGTGATGCCATTCGCCGGCTATTCCTGGATACGCTCCACGGCACGGCGCCTGTCGCCCGGCATTCCCGACGGCGTCGCGCCGCAATTCGATGCGCTCAATGCCGGGCTGGCCACGGTACTGCGTGACGGCCATGCAGACCAGGGGACGATCTCGCTGGGGGCGCGCTGGGATTTCGCCGAGAACCTGGATCTCAAGTTCCAGCTTGACCTGATTCGCGGCAGCGCCACGTCGATCTTCCCCTTCCGGGAGGAGACGGCAGACTGGAACGGGAGGACGCGGGTCATATCCGTCGTGCTCGATTTCATCTTCTAGGCGATGTCCACCATGCCGAGGCGGCTGATCCTGTTGCTGCTCCTGCTCCTGTCGCTACCGGCGAAGGGCGAGCCGTCGCTGGTCGTTGTCGTACGTCAGGACAGCCATATTGGCAGCTTGAACCGGAGTCAGGTCATCGGCTATTTCCTCGGTGGGGCGCGACACGCCGGTGAGTGCGAGGCGCTCGACCAGCTCGCCGATGCGGACGTCTTTTACGAGAAATTAACCGGCAGGACGCGAGCCCAGATCAAGGCCTACTGGGCACGATTGTTGTTCACCGGACGTACGCGACCGCCGCGTACGCTTGACGGCCGGCAGCAATTGCTCGACGAGCTGCTGAACGATCCACAGACCATCGGCTATCTCCGCGCCGAACGCCTGGACCGGCGCCTGCGGGTCGTTTTCGAGTTGCCGCCATGATCCGCGACTGGTGGCAGCGCAGCCTGCTATTCCGTACCGTTGGCGGTATCGTCGTGATCAGTTTGCTGGTCGGTGGCCTCATTGTCTTTGTGATGTCGGACGGCGCTGCGCGCCAGGCGGAAGAGGCAGCGTATCGCCACCTGATCGAGTTGCTCGACACCGTCGAGAGTACGGCGAGCGTCGCCTGCTTTGTCGGCGATAGCGAACTGGCGACGGAGGTGGCGCGGGGCTTGCTGAGTTCCTCGCTGGTCCTCGGGGTCGATATCGCCACGCCGGACGGCGGCCTGGCGCAACTGAAGCGCCGGCTCGACGATCCGGGTAGCGACCGACCCGACGCCGCGCGGATGGTGCAGCGCGAACTGCATTCGCCGTTTACGCCGGCCCTGGTGGTCGGCCATATCCGCCTCACCCCGGACCCCGCGGCCATCGCCGAGCAGGTTTCAGCTGCCCGCAGCCAGATTGCACTGCAGGCGCTGCTGATGATCGTCACCGTTACCCTGGCGCTGATACTGACGGTCTGGCGTCAGGTCGTCCTGCCGATCTCGGTCATGTCGCGCCGTTTGCCCCGCATCGATCCCGGACGGGGCGAGCAGCTGGTTCCGCCGGAGGGTTGCGAGCGGGACGAGTTCGGCTCGCTGGTCAGCGACATCAATGCCTTGAGCTCACGTCTGCTCGGCGCCCTCGAGAACGAACGGCGCCTGAACCGCCAGCACGAGATTGACGAACGCAAGTACCGCGGAATTTTCGAACAGGCGGAATCGGGCATCTTCATCGCCGACGCGGCCGGCTGCATGACTTCCTACAACCATGCCCTGGCTCGTCTGCTCGGGCTGCCACGCCCGCTGTTCGACCGGCCGATGGCCGTTTCGTTGGGGGAGCTCGCCTGGGCCGACGACAGTGCCTTGCCGGCCATGCTGCGTCGTTGCCTTGAGGGCAACCTTGCCGTGGCCGAAGACCTTGAGCTGAAGCAGGGTCTGATGCCGCGGCGCTGGGTCAACCTGTCGCTGACGCCGATTGGCGACGGATTGCTGCAAGGCATCCTGATCGACGTCACCGAGCGGCGCAACGCCGAGCTGAAGGCGCAACGGATGGCGTTCACCGACATGCTGACCGGCCTGCCCAACCGGCTGGGATTCGAGGAATACTGGAACGAGCAGATCAATGACCGGCCGGCGCAGTTGTTCGCCTTGCTGGTAATCGATCTCGAGGGCTTCAAACAGCTCAACGACGCCCTGGGGTTTCCGGCCGGGGACAGGGTGCTGGCCAGCTTTGCCGCGCGGATATCGTCCTGCGTCAAGGAGTCGGACTGGACGGCGAGGATTGCCGGTGACGAATTTGCGGTCGTGCTGCGCAATATCGGCAATCAAGAACACCTCGACGCCATCTGCCAGCGAATACTCTCCAGTCTGGGCGAGCGTTTCACCGTCAGCGGACAGCAGACATGCCTCGGGGCCAGTATCGGTGCAACCCTTTACCCGCGCGACGGTACCAAACTGCCGACCCTGCTGCGCAATGCCGAACTGGCTCTCAACGAGGCACGCAGTCAGGGGGGGCGACTCTGGCGGCTGTTCGATCCGGGCATGATCCAGGCCGTCGAGGACCGGCACAGCGTGGCCAGCGACCTGCGGATGGCCATCGAACGCGACGAACTGCGGATGCACTACCAGCCGATCGTCGATCTGGCGACGGGGCAGGTGCTCGGAGCCGAGGCGCTGATGCGCTGGCAGCACCCGGTGCGCGGTGCCGTGCCGCCCGATCGTTTCATACCGCTGGCCGAGCAGAGCGGGCTGATCAACGAGCTCGGCCTGTGGTCTCTGGAAACGGTATGCCGGCAACTCGCCGCCTGGCAGACCGGGGGACTGGCACCCCGTGTCACCGTCAATGTGTCGGCCAGGCAGATACCGGATGGTCTGACGCCGGAGCGGGTGATCGCCGCTGCCGGGCGTCACGGCATCGCGCACGACCGTCTCGGTCTGGAAGTCACCGAGGGCTCGCTGCTCGGCGAATCGGCCGCCACCCTGGCCTGGCTCGACAGCCTGCGCCGAGCGGGTTTCCACATCTATCTCGACGATTTCGGTACCGGCTACTCATCGCTCGCTTACCTGAAGCGGCTCCGCGTCGACACGATCAAGATCGATCGTGCCTTTGTGCGCGACATGGGGCGGGTGGCGAGTGACCGGGTGATGATCGAGGCGGTGGTCATGATGGCTTCGAGCCTGCAGCTGAGCGTCGTCGCCGAAGGGATCGAGAATGCCGAGCAGCTGGCGATGCTGCGGGCGATCGGCTGTCATTTCGGCCAGGGCTACCATTTTTCGCGGCCGATACCGGCAGAGGATTTCGCTGCGGCGGTACAGCGCATTGCTGCCTCAGGCACCTTCCCGGAATTGACGGCCAAGCTCGCAGGGTGAATCCGGGTGATCCGCGTTTTCCTGGCGGGGTGATCAACACGGCCATGCCACCGCCCCGCTCGCCGGCGGGCAGTCGCGCTGTCGCCAATATATGCCTCTGGAAACCCGGCCCGAGGTCGGCGACAATCCAGCTGTCAGCCTGTCCGTCGCGACCGGCCGACCGGCAGCCAGGCAATCCCGGTTGCCGCCGGAGCCACGAACGGGATGCGATCATGCAAGCGAGGGCGAGCACCATGGATTTTCCGGCTGGACTAGCGGCGCCGAGCGCCATCCGAAATCCCGGACAGGGGCGCCGCCGGCGTTCCCGGTTGCTGCTCGCCGCCGTCTCCCTGCTCGCGTTCGCCGCGGCCGGGGCGCAGGAAGTCGAGTACACCTTCAAGCCGGGCGACAACCCCTGGAGCATTGCCTTCGAGCACCTGAAGCCGGGCATGGTCGATGCCCTGGTCGAGCACAATGGCATCCGCGATCCCTACCGGATAGCGCCCGGAACGGTCATTCGCATCCCGGATCAGTGGTTGTTCCGCGGTGCGCGCCCGGTCACCGTTGTCGATGTCGGCGGCGAGGCCATGCTGATTCCGCGGCGCGG
>WBUO01000136.1 GCA_008933675.1 Dechloromonas sp. | reverse complement strand
GTCCTCATTGGCGAAAAAATGGGCGAACAGGTCGGCCCAGTTCAGCGAACACAGGCTGGCGGCCGGAATGCCGGCCTGGGCGGCAGCGGCTAGCGGCAGATAGCTGACGTTGGTGAGTACCAGGTCGGGCTGCAGGTCGGCGAGAAAGCCCGCCTCGGCTGCGACGCGTTGTGTCCAGCCGGCATGTGCCTGGCGATAGGCGGCAGCGCTGGCGGCGCGGTCGATGTGCGTCGCGTCGACCATCACGTAGCCGAAATCGCTGCTGCCGGCGAGCAGTTCGAACGGGGGCCGGATACGCTGGCGCAACTTGGCGGGCGGCAAACCGCTGCGCAGCGTCAGGCGTAATCCGGGCACCTGTTCGGCCAGGGCATTGAGCACTGGCGCGGCGATCGCCAGATGGCCGAAGCCGTGGCTGGAGATGTCGACGAACAGGTGCACGGTGCGGCCGGGTCAGCGGTTGTTGAAGCTCGGCTTGCGCTTCTCGACGAAAGCGGCCATGCCTTCCTTCTGGTCTTCCAGTGCGAAGGTGGAATGGAAGACGCGGCGCTCGAACAACAGGCCTTCGTTGAGCGACGACTCGTAGGCGCGATTGACCGACTCCTTGATCATCATCACCACCGGCAGCGAGAAGGCGGCGATGGTCGCGGCAGCCTTCAGCGTCTCGTCGAGCAACTGCTCGGCCGGATAGACGCGGGCGACCAGGCCCGACTGCTCGGCTTCCTTGGCATCCATCATGCGGGCGGTCAGGCACATGTCCATCGCCTTGGCCTTGCCGACGGCGCGCGGCAGGCGCTGCGAACCGCCGAGGCCGGGCATGGTGCCCAACTTGATCTCCGGCTGGCCGAACCTGGCCGTATCGGCGGCGAAGATCATGTCGCACATCATCGCCATCTCGCAGCCGCCGCCGAGGGCAAAGCCGGCCACGGCGGCGATCACCGGCTTGCGCGTGGTCTTGATGCGCTCCCAGCCCGCCGTGATGTAGTCGTTCTTGTAGGCGTGCATGTAGTCGTAATCCTTCATCGCGCCGATGTCGGCGCCGGCGGCGAAGGCTTTCTCGTTGCCGGTGATGACGATGCAGCCGATGTTCTCGTCGGCCTCGAAGCTGTCGAGGGCGGCGGCGATGCCGGCCATCACCTCGGCGTTCAGCGCGTTCATCGCCTGCGGCCGGTTGAGGCGGATCAGGCCGACCTTGCCGATGACTTCGCTCAGTACCACTTGTGTCATGTCTCGCTCCAAAAAAGTGGCCGCCCCCGGAGGGAGCCGAGGGCGGCCCAAGTGCAGTTGTTGCAGGGAGGAAAGGGTTGTCGGCGGGATGCTCAGCGGTCGTCGAAACTGACGGTGATCTGCTTGGTGGTCGCCCGGGCCTGGCAGCTCAGCACGTAGCCCTGGGCCATCTCGTCGGCTTCCAGCGTGAAGTTCTTGTCCATCACCACTTCGCCGCACAGCACCTTGGCGCGGCAGGTACAGCAGACGCCGGCCTTGCACGAGAAGGGCAGGTCGAGACCGGCTTCCAGCGCGGCGTCGAGCACGTGCTCGTCAGCGCCGATGCTCAGCTCGTGTTCCTTGCCATCGAGCACGATGGTCAGGGCGATGTCCTTGGCGGCGGCCTGCTTTTGCGGGGCGGCGTCGGTATCGGCCTGGATCTTGGCGGCCTGCGCCGGGCCGGAGGTGAAACGCTCGGTATGGACGCGGTCGGCCGGCACGCCGGCATCGAGCAGCGCCTGCTCGGTGGCCTCGATCATCGCTTCCGGGCCGCAGATGAAGACTTCGTCCATGCTCGCCACCGGCAGCAGGGCCTTGATGATGGCGCGCACCTTGTCGCCGTCGATGCGGCCCTGCAGCAGATCGACTTCCTGCGCCTGGCGCGACAGGATGTGGATCAGCGTCAGGCGGTCGCGGTAGCGGTCCTTCAGGTCCTGCAGGGCCTCGTTGAACATCACGCTGGACATGCGACGGTTGCCGTAGACCAGCGTGAACTTGGCGTTCGGCTGTTCTTCGAGGGTGCTGGCGGCGATCGACAGGATCGGCGTGATCCCCGAGCCGGCGGCGAAACCGACGCGGTGGATGGCGCGCTGCTTCTTGACCGTGAAGCGGCCGTCGGGCGGCATCACGTCGAGGCGGTCGCCGGCCTTCAGGGTCTGGGCTGCCCAGTTGGAAAAGACGCCACCCTCGACCGGGCGGATGCCGATTTCCAGCTCGCCGGCCCTGGCCAGACGGCTGCGCGGGCTGCTGATCGAATAGCTGCGGCGGACGTCCTGGCCGTCGATACGGCTGCGCAGCGTGAGGAACTGGCCGGGCTGGAAACTGAAGGTTTCCCGCTGGCCGGCCGGGATGTCGAAGGTGACGGCCACCGAGCCGGCGGCTTCGGGGTTCACACGCTTGACGGTGAGTTCATGAAAACGGAGGGCTGACATTGCTTGGGGCTCCGGTACTTAATACGGCTTGAAATAGTCGAACGGTTCCTGGCAGTCGAGGCACTTGTACAGCGCCTTGCAGGCCGTCGACCCGAAATGTGAGGACTCCACCGTGTTGGCCGACCCGCAAAGCGGGCAGGGCACGGTCTCGGCCCTGGCGGGCCTGGCGATGAAGCGGACGACATTGCTGCCGGCCGGCGTCTGGTGCGGCGGGGCGATGCCGTAGGCGTGCAGCTTGGCCTTGCCTTCCTCGCTCATCCAGTCGGTGGTCCAGGCTGGCGCCAGTTGCGTGACGACGCGGGCGGCGATGCCGGCATTGGCCAGCGTCGACTTCACGTCGTCCTCGATCTGGCCCATCGCCGGGCAGCCGCTGTAGGTCGGCGTGATGACCACCTCCAGGCCGTCGGCGCCCTGGCGGACATCGCGCAGGATGCCCAGCTCGCGCAGCGAGATGACCGGGATTTCCGGATCGGTCAGTTCTTCCAGGGCGGCCCAGGCGGCCTCGATGGGGGCGGTCATCGGCTTACCAGCTGCCGTTCGGATGGGCGCGGGCCAGGCTCTGCATCTCGGCGAGCAGGAAGCCGAGGTGCTCGGAATGGATGCCCTGCTTGCCTTCGGTGACGTAGCCGCCGACCGGCGGACGCACCAGCGTCGCCTCGGCCAGCGCGGCATCGACGATGGCATCCCAGTCGGCCTGCAGCGTCGTCACATCGACGCCGATACCGGCGGCGATGGCTTGTGCTTCGGCCGGGCTCTGCGCCCAGAACTCCTGGGTGTAGGGGAAGAGATGGTCGAGCGCGGCCTGGACGCGGGCATGCGATTCGTCGGTGCCGTCGCCGAGGCGGACCAGCCAGTCGCGCGAATGGCGCAGGTGGTAGCGCACTTCCTTCAGCGACTTGCCGGCAATCGCCGCCAGGTCGGCATTGGCCGACTTTTCCAGGGCTTCCCAGAGCAGCGCCATCAGCGCGCTGTAGAGGAAGTTGCGGACGATGGTCGTGCCGTAATCCATGCTGCTCTGGGCGTAGCCGGAGAGCGGGCCGTGGTGCGGCAGTTCGAGCAGCGTGTAGTTGCGGAACTCGTGCGTGTCGCGGAAATAGGCCAGGCGGTCCTCGGTACAGTTGCCGCCCTTGAGCGAGGCGACCAGCTGGTAGAGCAGGCGGGCCTGGCCGATCAGGTCGAGGCTGACGTTGGACAGCGCGATGTCCTCCTCGAGGATCGGCCCGTGACCGCACCACTCGGCGTTGCGCTGGCCGAGCACCAGGGCGTTGTCGGCGAGGTGCAGCAGATAGTCGATGGCCGGCTTCATCACATGTGCCCCACTTCTTCCGGAATCTCGTAGAAGGTCGGATGGCGGTAGATCTTGTCGGCCGCCGGGTCGAACAGCGGCCCCTTCTCGTCCGGGTTGCTAGCGGTGATCGCCTTCGATTCGACGACCCAGATGCTGACGCCTTCCTGGCGGCGGGTGTAGACGTCGCGCGCCATCTCCAGCGCCTGGGCGGCGTCGGCGGCATGCAGGCTGCCGCAGTGCTTGTGTTCGAGGCCCTGCTTGCTGCGGACGAAGATTTCCCAGAGCGGCCATTCCTTCAATGCGGTGGTCATGCTGCCTCCTTGATGCTGCGAGCTTTCTGTTTTTCGGCGTAGGCGAGCGCGGCGTCGCGCACCCACTGGCCTTCGTTGTGCGCCTTGACGCGGGTGGCCAGGCGTTCCTTGTTGCACGGACCGTTGCCGTTCACCGTCTCCCAGAACTCGTTCCAGTCGATCTGGCCGTAGTCGTAATGCTGGCGTTCCTCGTTCCACTTCAGGTCGGGATCGGGCAGCGTGACGCCGAGCACCCTGGCCTGCGGCACCGTGGCGTCGACGAATTTCTGGCGCAGTTCGTCGTTGGAGACGCGCTTGATCCCCCAGCGCATGCCTTGCGCACTGTTCGGGCTGTCGGCATCGGGCGGCCCGAACATCGCCAGACACTTCCACCACCAGCGATTGACGGCGTCCTGCACCATCTCGCGCTGTTCGGCCGTGCCCTGCATCATCACCAGCAGGGCCTCGTAGCCCTGGCGCTGGTGGAAGGATTCCTCCTTGCAGACGCGCACCATGGCCCGGGCGTAGGGGCCGTACGAGCAGCGGCACAGCGGCACCTGGTTCATGATCGCGGCGCCGTCGACCAGCCAGCCGATGACGCCGACGTCGGCCCAGGTCAGGGTCGGGTAGTTGAAGATCGAGCTGTACTTGGCGCGGCCGCTGTGCAGGCCTTCCAGCATCTGGTCGCGGCTGGTGCCGAGCGTCTCGGCGGCGGAATAGAGGTAGAGGCCGTGGCCGCCCTCGTCCTGCACCTTGGCGATCAGGATGGCCTTGCGCTTGAGCGACGGAGCGCGGGAAATCCAGTTGCCTTCCGGCAGCATGCCGACGATTTCGCTATGGGCATGCTGGCTGATCTGGCGGACCAGGGTCTTGCGGTAGGCCTCGGGCATCCAGTCCTGCGGCTCGATGCGGCCGTCGGCGTCGATGCGCGCATCGAAGGCCGCCTGCAGCGCCGGGTCTTCCGTGGACGGTGCCAGCGGAACGGTCTTGCCGGCGCCGTCGGGAACGTTGAATGACTGCGTATACATGGTTTTCTCCTGGGGTTGCCCCGACGCCGTGGCGCCGGGGTCGTTGTCTTGTCGGGATGACTTACTGAGCCAGACTCCAGTCGCCGTTCTTGACTTCCAGCATGCGGAAGGCGGAGAGGTCGAGGCCCATGTGGTCGGTCGGCGACATGTTGAAAGTGCCGCTGGTGGCGACGAAGCCCTTGGTCGCTTCCAGTGCGTCGCGGACCTTGGTCTTGTCGGTGGAACCGGCGCGCTTGATGGCGTCGACGGCCAGCATCAGGCCGTCGTAGGCATAGCCGCCGAAGGTCGACACGTCGGTCTTCCAGGCCGCCTTGTAGGCGTTGGCATAGGAAGTGACGACCGCCTTCTGCGGGTCGTTGGCGGGCAGCTTCTCCGGGATCAGCTGGGCCGGCGACGGCAGGCGGACGCCTTCGGCAGCCGGGCCGGCCAGCTTCAGGAACTCGTCGGAGGCGACGCCGTGCGACTGGTACAGCGGCAGCGTGATGCCCAACTGCTTGTAGTTCTTGGTGACGATCGCCGGACCCTGGCCGAGGCCGAAGACGAACACGGCCTGGACGCCGGCGGTGTTCTTGATCTTGGTCAGCTGCGGGCTCATGTCGGTGTCCTTGGGCCCGTAGGTTTCGTTGGCGACCAGCGTGACGCCGTACTTGCCGGCGACCAGTTCGGTCTCCTTCTTGCCCGAGCCGCCGAAGCCGGAGGTTTCGGAGAGCAGGGCGACCTTGCTGATGCCGCGCTTCTTCATGTCCTCGAAGACCTTCTCGGCGGCCATGCGGTCGGTGTGCGGCGTCTTGAAGACGAATTTCTTGACCGGCTCGACGATGACCACGGCGCCGGCCAGCGAGATGAACGGAATGCCGGCCTTCTCGACCAGCGGCACGGCCGACATCGTGGCACCGGTGGTGGTGCCGCCGATCAGGATGTCCACCTTGTCGTCATCGATCAGGCGCTTGGTGAAGCCGTTGGCCTTGCCGGCATCGCTGCCGTCGTCGTAATGCACCAGCTGCAGCGGCCGGCCGATGACGCCGCCCTTCTTGTTGAGGTCGTCGACGTAGAGTTGCAGCGTCTTCAGCTCGGGGTCGCCGAGGAAGGCGGCCGGGCCGGTGACCGACAGCACCGAGCCGATCCTGATCGGTTCGGCGGCCTGGGCGGTGAAGGCGCCGAGCACCAGGGCGGCGCCGGCGGCGAGTTTCTTGAGGGATTGCTTCATGGTTTGTCTTCTCCGGGGTGAGTTGCCGAGGGGCTTGAGTTGTTAGGGGCTGGGATTCAGATACGCTCGATGATCATCGCGATGCCCTGGCCGACGCCGATGCACATCGTGCACAGCGCATAGCGGCCGTTGCGGCGCTTCAGTTCGTAGGCGGCGGTGGTGACCAGGCGGGCGCCGCTCATGCCGAGCGGGTGGCCCATGGCGATCGCGCCGCCGTTCGGATTGACGTGGGCGCCGTCGTCCGCCAGGCCGAGGTCGCGCAACACGGCCAGACCCTGCGCGGCGAAGGCCTCGTTCAACTCGATGACGTCCATCTGCTCCAGCGTCAGGCCGGTCTGCGCCAGCAGCTTCCTGACCGCCGGCGCCGGGCCGAAGCCCATGATGCGCGGCAGCACGCCGGCGGTGGCCATGCCGACGACGCGGGCCAGCGGCTTCAGGCCGTAGCGGCCGGCGGCGCCTTCCGAGGCGAGCAGCAAGGCGCAGGCGCCGTCATTGACGCCGGAGGCGTTGCCGGCGGTGACGCTCAGTTCCGGGCCATTGACGCCCTTCAGCTT
This sequence comes from Dechloromonas sp., assembly GCA_008933675.1. Classification (GTDB taxonomy): domain Bacteria; phylum Pseudomonadota; class Gammaproteobacteria; order Burkholderiales; family Rhodocyclaceae; genus Azonexus. The sequence goes on along the minus strand of WBUO01000136.1, from coordinate 3,801 downwards.
GGCCAGCATCTCCAGCGTCGTTTCCGGGCGTGGGTGCTCGTCGGTGTCGAAGATCAATGCCGCACCCTTCTTCTGCGGGATGACCACCGGCACCAGCTCGTCGGCGAAGCGGCCGGCGGCGTGGGCGGCGGCCCAGCGCTGCTGCGAGCGCAGGGCGAAGGCATCCTGGTCGGCGCGGCTGATGTTGAAGTCGGCGGCGACGTTGTCGGCGGTCTGCGGCATCGAATGCGTGTCGTACAGCTTCTTCATCAGCGGGTTGGGGAAGCGCCAGCCGATGGTCGTGTCGTAGATCGCCGCCTGCCGCGACCAGGCCGTCTCGGCCTTGCCCATGACGAAGGGCGCGCGCGACATGCTCTCGACGCCGCCGGCGATCATCAGGTCGGTTTCACCGGACTTGATCGAGCGGGCGGCGAGGCCGATGGCGTCCATGCCGGAGCCGCACAGGCGATTGACCGTGGTGCCCGGCACCTCGATCGGCAGGCCGGCGAGCAGGCCGGACATGCGGGCGACGTTGCGGTTGTCCTCGCCGGCCTGGTTGGCGCAGCCGTAGATGATGTCGTCGACGCGCGTCCAGTCGACCTGCGGGTTGCGCTCCATCAGCGCCTTCAGGGGCACGGCGCCGAGATCGTCGGCACGCACGGCGGCCAGCGTGCCGCCGTAGCGGCCGATGGGGGTGCGGATGGCGTCGCAGATAAAAGCTTGGGTCATTTTTTATCCTCAGTTCTGCTTCGGGCGTTCATCGAGCACGCGCTTGGCCTTGCCGACCTGGGTGCGCGGGATGGCGTCGAATTCCATCACGGTGATCTTGGTCGACACGCCGATGATGGTCTTGATGCGGTGCTGCAGTTCCTTGCCGATGGCCTGGATGTCGGCCGGCGACAGCTTGCCGGACAGCTCGCGCTGCACTTCGCAGCGCACTTCCAGGTTGTCGAGGTGACCGTCGCGGGTGACGACGACCTGGTAATTGCCGGCCAGGCGCTTGTCGCGCAGGATCATTTCCTCGATCTGCGTCGGGAAGACGTTGACGCCGCGGATGATCAGCATGTCGTCGGAGCGGCCGGTGATCTTGCCGATGCGGCGGAAGGCGCGGGCGGTCGGCGGCAGCAGGCGGGTCAGGTCGCGGGTGCGGTAGCGGATGACCGGGAAGGCTTCCTTGGTCAGCGAGGTGAAGACGAGTTCGCCTTCCTCGCCGTCGGGCAGCACTTCGCCGGTTTCCGGGTCGATGATCTCGGGGTAGAAATGGTCTTCCCAGATCACCGGGCCGTCCTTGGTCTCGATGCATTCGCTGGCGACGCCCGGGCCCATGACTTCGGTCAGGCCGTAGATGTCGATGGCGTCGATGCCGAGCTTGCGTTCGATTTCGCCGCGCATGCCTTCGCCCCAGGGTTCGGCGCCGAAGATGCCGACCTTCAGCGAGATCTCCTCGGGCTTGATGCCCAGGCGCTCGAACTCCTCGGCAATGACCAGCGAGTAGGACGGCGTGACCATGATGATCTCCGGCTTGAAGTCCATGATCTGCTGGACCTGCTTCTCGGTCTGCCCGCCGGACATCGGCACGGCGACGCAGCCCAGCTTCTCGGCGCCGTAATGGGCGCCGAGGCCGCCGGTGAACATGCCGTAGCCGTAGGCGACATGGACCATGTCGCCGGCCCGGCCGCCGGCGGCGCGGATCGAGCGGGCGACGACGGTGGCCCAGTTGTCGATGTCGTTCTTCGTGTAGCCGACGACCACCGATTTGCCGGTGGTGCCGCTGGAGGCGTGCAGGCGGGCCAGCTTGTTGCGCGGCACGGCAAAGAGGCCGAACGGGTAGTGGTCGCGCAGGTCGAGCTTGGTCATGAAGGGGAACTTGGCCAGGTCGGCCAGGCACTTCAGGTCGTCCGGATGCACGCCCTTGGCTTCGCACTTGGCGCGGTAGGGGGCGACGTTGTCGTAGGTGTGGCGCACCGACCACTTCAGGCGCTCCAGCTGCAGCGCCGAAATCTCGTCGCGGCTGGCCGTTTCGATCGGCTCGAGGTCGCCGGGCAGGGGCTTCTTGACGGTCATGATTGTCTCCTCTGTGGGTTTATGGCTTAGGCAGCCTGTTGATCGGCTTGTTGCAGGCCGGCGATGACTTCGCCGTTGATGCGGTAGCTCTTGCCGCGGAACAGCGCGATGGTCCGGCCGCCGACGCGGACGGTGATGTCGTAGACGCCGGTGCGCCCGGCCGCCGAACGTTCGACGGCTTCGGCTTCGAGCACTTCGCCTTCGCGGGCCGGGGCCAGGAAGTCGATGTGGCAGGCCGAGGCCACCGTATTGCGGTTATAGCTGTTGCAGGCGTAGGCGAAGGCCGTGTCGGCGAGGCTGAAGATCATGCCGCCGTGGCAGATGTGGTGGCCGTTCACCATGTCGGAGCGGACCGCCATGGTGAGCAGCGCGGCGCCCGGCTGGACGCGGACGATGTTGATGCCCAGCGCCTGGGCGGCGCGGTCGCGCGAAAACATCGCGGCGGCGGTGGCGTCGGCCAGGGCTTGCGCCTCGGCCGGGGAGAGTTTGGCTTCAGTCATGGATGTTCCTTGCGGCAAAAACGGCGCGCTGGATCAGCGGCGAAATGCGGTAACGGTCCTCGCCGTAGCTGGCGCCGAGGTGGGCCAGCACGTCGCGGATCACCGCGACGCCGACCTGATCGGCCCAGGCCAGCGGGCCATGCGGGTAATTGACGCCGAGGCGCATCGCCTGGTCGGCGGCGGCTTCCGAGCAGACGCCCTGGTTGACGGCATCGGCCGCCTCGTTGGCGAGCATGGCGACGGTGCGCATCACCGCCAGCCCGGGCACGTCGAGGAAACGCGAGACGGCAAAGCCGGCGGCCTGCAGCAGGCCGATCGCGGCCGCCGCGGCGGCCGGTTCGCACTGTTCGGCGACGGCGACGGCCAGGCGGCTGGCCTTGGCGTAGTCGAGCGCCAGGTCGATCAGCACCAGGTTGGCGACGTCCGACTCGGCGGCGCGCTGCGTGGCGCTGCGACCGTCGGTGACGGCGAGCACGGCGCGGCCGATCTCGGCGACCCTGCCGTCACTGCTGGCCGGGGCGCGGGAGAACGACAGGCTGCAGGTTTCCAGGCGCTCGGCCAGGGCTTCGGCAGCCGCCGATTCGCCGAACACCGTGATCTTGCCGGCCGGAGCCTGCGCCGCCTCGGTCTGCGGGCCGGGGCGCAGGGCGCCCTCGCGGTAGTCGTAGAAGCCGCGGCCGGTCTTCCTGCCGTAGAAACCGGCATCGACCAGTTCCTGCTGGATCAGCGAGGGCAGGAAGCGTTGATCGTTGTAGAAGGCGCGCCAGACGGAATTGGTCACCGCGAAATTGACGTCGTGGCCGATCATGTCCATCAGCTCGAACGGCCCCATGCGGAAGCCGCCGGCCTCGCGCAGCACGGCGTCGATGGTGGCGTAATCGGCGGCGCCTTCCTGGGCCAGGCGCAGGGCCTCGGCGTAGTAGGGACGGGCGACGCGATTGACGATGAAGCCGGGCGTGGACTTGGCATGCACCGGCGTCTTGCCCCAGGCGGCGGCGGTGGCGAACAGCGTTTCGGCCACGGCGCGCTCGGTGGCCAGGCCGGAGACGATCTCGACCAGCGCCATCAGCGGCGCCGGGTTGAAGAAATGCAGGCCGGCCAGGCGCTCCGGGCGTTGCAGCGCCGAGCCGATGGCGGTCACCGAGATCGACGAGGTGTTGGTGCCGAACAGGCAATCCGGACCGACGATGGCTTCGAGGTCGCGGTACAGCGTCTGCTTGGCTTCCAGGTTCTCGATGATGGCTTCGACGACCAGCCC
>WBUO01000509.1 GCA_008933675.1 Dechloromonas sp. | reverse complement strand
GGCTACTTATGCTCGATGAAATCCAGTGCGGCATGGGGCGCACCGGGGCCTGGTTTACCCACCAGCTCGCCGGCATCATCCCTGATGTCATGACGGTGGCGAAGGCACTGGGTAATGGCGTGCCTATCGGCGCGTTCCTGGCACGCGGGGAGGCTGCCGATCTTTTTTCACCAGGCCAGCATGGTTCGACTTTTGGCGGCAATCCGCTGGCTTGCCGGGTGGGCTGCATGGTACTCGACATCATGGCGCGGGACGAATTGCCCAAGCGTGCCGCATTGCTTGGCGAGCGCCTGCTCGCGGGGTTGCGCAAGGCATTAAATGGAAACCCGGATGTCATCGCTATCCGAGGGTTGGGCCTGATGGTTGGCATCGAGATGAATCGGCCCTGCAAGGAACTGGTCGGGCGTGCATTGTCCGAACGGCGCCTGCTCATCACCGTGACCCGTGATACCACCATCCGGCTCTTGCCACCACTGATCTGTGATGAATTGCAAATCGACGACATCGTGCTCCGTGTCGCCCGTCTCCTGTCGGAGACCGCCGTGGATGGTGCGGTGCTGACGGACAGCGCCCGGCAACAGGGACTCGCATCGTGAACTTGCCATCCAACTACCGCCAACACGATGCGGAGGAGGTGTTGGTCGAGGCCGGCGACCTGATCTGCGATGTGTGCCAGGAACTGGATAAAGACCTGCCTGAGCAGGCGCAAATGATTAATCCCAAGCAATCCAAAACATAGGACAAATCCCATGTACGACACCTCTCTGAAACTAAGCGAATTTGACCCCGAGTTGGCTCGGGCAATTGCGCATGAGGAACTTCGTCAGGAAGACCACGTAGAACTGATCGCTTCCGAGAACTATGCCAGCCCGCTGGTTATGGCTATCCAGAACTCGGTTTTCACCAACAAGTACGCCGAAGGCTATCCTGGCAAGCGCTACTACAGTGGCTGCGAGTATGTGGACGTGGCCGAGCAGCTGGCTATTGAACGGGTCAAGGCATTGTTCGACTGCGACTACGCCAATGTCCAGCCCCATGCCGGCGCTCAGGCCAACGCGGCGGTGTTCCTGGCGCTGACCAATCCCGGCGACACCGTGATGGGCATGAACCTCGCCCAGGGTGGCCACTTGACCCACGGCAACCCGTCCAATTTCTCGGGCCGGCACTACAAGATCGTGCCTTACGGTCTTGACCCTGAAACGGGCTTGATCGACTACGACGAGATGGAACGGATTGCGCTGGAAACGCGACCGAAGATGCTGATCGGCGGTTTTTCCGCGTATTCGCGCCACAAGGACTGGGTCCGCATGCGTGCCATCGCTGACAAGGTGGGCGCGATCTTTTGGGTGGACATGGCGCACGTCGCCGGCCTGGTGGCGGCTGGCGAATACCCGAATCCGTTGCCTCATGCCCATGTGGTGACCAGCACCACCCACAAGACATTGCGCGGCCCGCGCGGCGGCATCATTCTCGCCAAAGGGCAGGACGACGACTTCTACAAGAAGCTCAATTCCGCGGTGTTTCCCGGCATACAAGGTGGCCCGCTGATGCACATCATCGCGGCCAAGGCGGTGGCCTTCAAGGAGGCGCTGCGCCCCGAGTTCAAGACCTATCAGCGCCAGGTAGTGACCAATGCCCGCGCGATGGCCGCCTTGCTCCAGCAGCGAGGCTACAAGATTGTCTCCGGCGGCACAGACAACCACTTGATGCTCATTGACCTGTCCGCCAAGCCCTACACGGGCAAGGATGCAGACGCTGCATTGAGCGATGCCTGCATCACAGCGAATAAAAACTCCGTTCCCAACGATCCACGTTCGCCGTTCGTCACGTCAGGTCTTCGCATCGGCACGCCCGCCGTGACCACCCGCGGCTTCGGCGTGGCCGAATGCGAACAGCTCGCGGGCTGGCTGTGCGATGTGCTGGACGCACAGGAGGCCGGTGGCAGTGCCCCGA
>WBUO01000508.1 GCA_008933675.1 Dechloromonas sp. | reverse complement strand
GAATGAAGGTCTCGCCCACGTGCTGCATCGGCTGAAGTTGCCCGTTATCATCATAGCGCGGCTCCGTGCCGCCGATGTTCGCGACCACCCGCAGGCTCGCATCGAGCACTGAGACATATCCGCGGCTGTCGAAATCGGCCGGCCAGTTGTCGCCGATGTGCGGGCAGAACCAATGGCTGCCGCTGCGGCGCAACATGCGCGGGTTGCTCCCGGGGAGGTCGATGCGCTGGAGGATCCGTCCATCCGCCGACAACCGCAACAGGTGCTGCCGGTCGCACATGGCGATCAGGAGCGTCGGCGTCCCGTCGGGCCCCGCGTCCATGTGCCCGCCATGCGGACCCCAGTGCCCGATGTCACCCTCGGGTCCGCCGAGCAGGGCTTTGAAGGTGCCATCCGCCCCATAGTGCGGGATGTAGTCTTTCCCGTAGCCATCGAGGACGTAGAAGCTGCCGTCAGGATGATGCAGCGTCCACGACGGCATATAGTCTTTCGCCTGCGCGTACTTGCCGGTGAAGTCCGGCCAGCCCCATTCCTGCAGCACCGTGCCGGCGAGCGTCGTCTTGCGCACGCGATGCGTGAGCGTGCATGTGAGGTAAAGCACTTCCCGTCCGCCCTCGATCACCAGCGAAAGTCCGTGGGCGCCCGGGAGATCCGTGCCCCATTTGCCGACGAGGCGGCCCTGCCGGTCAAAAACGATGACGTTGTTGGCCGTGTGGTCGGTGAGGAGGTAGATGTGGCCCGCCCGGTCCTGCGCGAGGCCGTGGCAATGGTTCACCGGCGTGCGGGCATCGAGGACGCCCCAACCCGGGACCGGACGATAGCGGAAGTCGCCGTGGCCGAGGAGCGCCCCGCTCACGGCAGCTTGGCCTGCACGAGTTTGCTGGCCTGGGCGAAGTCGATCAGGCCCGCATCGGGGTGCTTCTTCAGCGCGCCGATGACCTTGCCCATCTCCTTCTTGCCCTGCGCGCCCGTCTCGGCGATCGCGGCGACGATGAGCGCCTCGAGCTTGGCGGCATCGAGACCCTTGGGCAGGTATTTCTCGAGGATGCGGATCTCGTTCTCGTTGGCGGTCACGAGGTCGGCCCGCCCGCCGCGGGCGAACTCCTCCTTGGCGTCGGCCAGATTCTTGACCGCCTTGCGCAGCGTGGCGACGACCAGTGCTTCCTCGATCGGCTTGTTCTGGTCCATGGCCGCGCGCTGGATCGCGGCATCCGCCGTGCGCAGGCTGGTGGCCGTGACGGAATCGCGGGCCTTCATGGCCGCGATGATGTCGGCGCGGAGAGTCTCATAGGTGGTCGGCATAGGTGAACCCGAGCCTGCGCAGCACCACGGGACTGTCGAAAAAGAAATTGCACCGAAATTATGCGGACGACAGGCGCCCGACCACCTGCTACCTTCCGCCCATGCGCATGAGTCACGCCCAGATGTATGCCCGGCTCCTGGCCGGCGATGCGGCCTACAACGGCCGCTTCTTCACGGGTGTGCTCACGACCGGCATTTACTGCCTGCCTTCATGCAAGGCGCGCAAGCCGCTGTCTGAGAACGTGCGGTTCTTCCCTTCCTGCGAGGCCGCCCGCGCCGCCGGCTTGCGGCCGTGCAAGAAATGCCACCCCGACGACTTCGCCCGCGGGGCCGACCCCGTGCTCGAGACGATCGAGACCGTGGTCGGTGAACTGCGCGCCCGCCCGGGCAACTTCGCCGACACCCGCGCCGTTGTGCGCCGCACCGGGTTCGGCCCGACCCGCGCCTTCGAGCTTTTTCGGCAGCACTACCACGCCACGCCCGCGGAGTTGTTGACCCGGGCCCGCCTCGAAGCGGCGAAACGGCAGCTCACCACCACGACGGATCCGCTCAGCGACATCGCGTTCGGCGCGGGCTTCGAGAGCCTGTCCGGCTTCCATGAAAATTTCCTGCGCGCCAACGGCCTGACGCCCGCCGCCTACCGCGAGCTCA
>WBUO01000135.1 GCA_008933675.1 Dechloromonas sp. | reverse complement strand
CAACGCTTGACGGGCAAACCCCGGATACGGCTTACTTCAACCAGCCGCTGCTCGCCGCAGCGGCTTAACCCGCAGAGAACTCACTTAAGAAAACCAAATTTCTGTCCAACTGCGCGGGGCCACCTCTGATGGCATCTTTCAACATGGAACGGCGAACGTCCATGCACATCATGTTGGCCGTACCCTCCCAAACGCTGTTCAATGGCGACTCTCGGAACAACCGAGCCATCGGACCGTCTTCCACGAAGCCGTTGCCGCCATGGCATTGCAGTGCCTCGTTGGCTACTGCCACAACGCGAGAACAATTGAAGTATTTCGCTATTGGCGTTGTCACCCGCGCAAATGCCTTTTCTTGGGAGTTGGTCTCGAGGTAGTCCGTCGCTTTGGCAATACGCAAAGCCATCAGTGTAGAAGCCTCGACTTCGACGGCCATGTCGGCCAGTACGTTGGCCATCATGGGCCGCTTGGCCAGGCTGGACCCAAAACTGCCACGGGTGGTGGTGTGGTTCAGCGCCAGCGTCAGCATCTGGCGCATTAGTCCTGCCGAGCCTACGGCAAAGTCCAAACGAGTCAGGTGGGAGTGCGACAGGATTTCCCGTAACCCGCGTCCTTCTTCGCCAACGCGAATGGCCATTGTGCCGCTGTATTCCACTTCACTACCGGCATTGGAGCGGTTACCGGCCTTGTCCTTGAGTCGCTGAATGAAGAAGCGGTTGTAACTGCCATCGGGCAGCGTGCGCGGCAGGAAGAAGCAGGTGACGCCACCATTGACCTTGGCCAGCGTAAAAAAGCCATCCGACTGCGGGACCGAGCAGAACCACTTGTGGCCGGTCAGTTCGTACCAGTGCGCGGTGGCACCGTGGTAATCAGCGGTATGCGAGAAGGCCGCCGTAGTTTGCGTCTCACGCAGGTCCGAACCACCCTGTTTCTCGGTCATCGCATAGCCAATAACGACGGACGGCTTATCAGCCACTTCACGGCGGCTGTTCTCATACACCGTACCGAGCGACTTCTCGCCCCAAATCTTCAGGGCCGGTTCGTGGCAGAAGCCAGCGTAAGAAGCATAGGCCATCCCTGTCGGACATCCCGTCCCCTGTTCGACCTGGTTCCACAGGTAAGACAAGACGGCCCGCGCATAGTGGGGGTGCTTCTCCTTGGCCGTCCACGACAGTGTGGGTACTTCATGCTGCCACGCCAGAGACATCAATTGATGCCACGCCGGATGAAACTCCACCCAGTCGATGCGGTTGCCAAAACGGTCATGGGTCTTCAGTTCGGGGATGTTGCGATTCGCCTGGCGGGCCAGTTCCTGAATCCTGTCGTCCCCGGCAAGACCGCCAATGGCGGAACACTTGGTTGCGGCCCACGGCGCTTCACGTTCGATGGCTGCTTTCAACACCACATCGTCGCTAAACGCATTGAATCCTGTCGGCATGGCCGCCTGGTTTTTAACGATGTGGGTTGAGAAACGGTCGGCGGCTGCCTTAACCGTCTCTGCTGGAATCGGGGCGTTCATTTTTGTCTCCTTTGTTTGTTGATGAGTGACGTGACGTTGTTGTGCTGGGCCACGGCGGCACAGCACACATCGGCAATCTGGCCGGCCAGGGCATGCACGGCCTCAGGGTCTTGGGTGCCTGAACCCTCGAAATCGGCGTTGAGTGGGGAGAGCGGGCCAATCAGGCTTTCCATGAAGCCGCCGACAATGACGGTGGCGGCAATGCTGGGGTCGAGGTCGGCGCGAAAGTCACCGTGCTCCTGTCCTTCACTTACGATGCGCATGATTTGCTTGCTGATGGCGTGGCGATAAACCAAGCGAGCTTCGTCAATTTCCTTTTCGCAGGGTTCGGCAATCAAGGCATAAGCCAAACGGCGGTTGCGCATGGCGCGTTCCACGAAAGCGGATACCGCCGCATGGAGCGTTTGATAAGGAGAGTCGTCGTTTTCGGCGATGGCCTCAAGGACATCGACCTCGCGCTGAGAGACAACCGACAGCACCTCGACGAACAAATCCGCTTTCGAGGGGAAATAACGATAGACCGAACCGGTGGCCACGCCAGCAGCGGATGCGACATGGCTGACCTGGGCTTCCGCCCAGCCACCCTCTGAAACAAGTACCCGGGCAGCATCGAGGATGCGTTGGCGGTTGTCGGCAAGTCGCGCTTCGACGCGTTCGGTTTTGCGGTAGGCCATAATGAAGTGAATATTGATTCAGTGAGTGAACCGTAATTCATTTTATTGGCGTGTGCAACACCTGATGTCGTATTGATTCCGGGACCGGTAATGAAAAAGGCCGCCAAGCTGGCGGCCCTGAGTTATGCAAGAGGCGGTGGCAAACGCCTTAGGAGCGAGTCCATGTAGCGTTCGAAAAGCGTGTCTGGATTCTGTCTGAATAGGCGGATACGCCCCGTGTTGTTCAGCACGAGAACGCCCACGATATGGGCGAACACCCCACTCGTCTCGATAACGGCCTGCTCGGTACTCAATCCCAAGAACTCCAGTTGGAATTGAACCGGCCGTAGTGCGGCCATCAACTGTTCGTTCAATTCGTGGTTAAGTTCGGGGGTCAGACCTCGGGGCTTCATGCCATCAAACAGGTAGAAGCCCAAGTCCAGTTCCTTGGGATTGTCACGGTAGAAGGCATAGAAAGCTTTGGCCTTGGCGCGAAGCAAGTCGATAGCTGATGACGAACCACCGCCTCCCTTGGCAGCTTCGACCACCTGATTGAGCCGCAGCAAGGACTCACCGAGCAGGGCACCATAAATCTCTTCGAGGTTGGCGAAGTAGCTATAAATGGCACCTGGCGTATAGCCCGCCCGTTTGGCGATTTCCCGCAAACTCGCGCCATCCAAGCCCAACTCAAAAAATGCTGAGCGTGCCGCATCCAGGATGAGCGACCGCCGCGCCTGATTGAGCGTGCTTTCTCGAACTGCACGCGATTCAGCGGTGGTGCCACTTTTTCTGGGGCTGCTTTTCCGGATTACCGTTGACTTATCCATAAACCAAATTCTACACTGCCATTTAAATTGAACAGTGTTCAATTTGATAAACAATGCAATCGAGAGGAAAGATTATGGCTGCTACGAACACCACGGGGTTGATGGATGGCAAAGCGTTTCGGGAGTCACTGAGAAAGTACAAGCCGACAGTCTATGTCGACGGGCAACTGATTGAATCGGTCGTTGATGCGCCTTCGCTTCAGCCCGGTATCAATGCCTTGGCCGTGACCTACGACTTTGCCCATGACCCTGCCCTCACGCCGTTGATGCTCGCGAAGCAGACGGTATCCGGCAAAACGATTAACCGGATGCTGCATATCGATGAGTCGGCGGGTGACCTGCTGAACAAGCTCGAGGCTATCCGCGTCCTCTGCCAGGAAACCGGCTGCGCACAGCGTTATCTCGCGCATGACGCGCTCAATGGCATCTTGCAGGCTGTCAGCAAGATGGACGATGCCAAGGGTTCGACCGAGAACCACGCCAAGTTCGCCGCGTATCTCCAGAAAGTGCAGGATGAAGACCTGACGCTGGGTATCGCGATGACTGATGCCAAGGGTGACCGCAGCAAGCGCCCCAATCAGCAACTCAACCAGGATGTGTACGTCCATATCGTTGAGCGCAACGCGAAAGGTATCGTCATCACTGGCACCAAGGCGATTGTGACAGGGGCCCCCTACGTTCATGAGTTTCTGGTCATGCCCTCCCGCAATATGCGTGAGGACGATGCGGACTTTGCGGTTTGCTGTGCGGTGCCGGTCGATGCGCCTGGTATCACCATTGTCTCTCGCCCGGCCGGGCGCCCTGGTGAGAAGCCAGAACATGGCGCACCGCTGTTCTCGCGCAAGTATGGTCAGGCAACCGGCGTGGTTATCTTCGACAAGGTTTTTGTGCCTTGGGAAAGGGTGTTCCTGGCCGGGGAATGGGAGTTCTCGGGTGATGTCACCTATAACTATGCGACCCACCACCGTCATAGTTGTATTGGTGCGCGAGCTGGCTTTGGTGACCTGCTTATTGGCGCTGGCGCGCTGATGTGCGAAGCCAATGGTCTCGACCCTGACAAGAAGGCCAACCTGCGCGACCCAATGGTCGAACTCATCAAGATTACCGAGGGGTTCTATGCCTGTGGTGTGGCTGCCAGTGTCTACGCGGTTCAAGACCCGTACTCAAAGACCTTCATGCCGGAACCGGTGTATTCCAATATCGGCAAGTTACTGCTCTCGACCCAGATTTACGACATGCACCGTTTGGCGCATGAGGTCTCTGGCGGCCTTATCGTTGCGTTGCCCGGACCGGACGAAGACCATAACCCGGCCACTGCCGCAACGCTGGCGGAAGTGCTTCGTGCCAACCCGAACGTCCCGTACGACAAGCGTATCGAGGTGTCGCGTTTCATTGAGGATTTGACGGCCTCGTATCAAGGGGGCTGGTACTCCCTTATTAGTCTGCACGGCGGCGGTTCTCCGACTGCGCTGAAACAGGAAATCTGGCGCAACTATCCAGTCGGCAACAAGGTGGAACTAGTCGAGCGCCTGTTGGACCGTGGGGTATTGTCTGAGGACAACCGGGCTATCACCAAGAACAAGCAACCCGGCCGCTGTTGTGATGCCGGGTGTAGCCAACCTGGCCAGCCGTTCATGGTGCCGTTGCCGAAGGTGAACAAATCAGCGTAATCGACGAGTCACCTCCGGGCTTCGGCTCAGAGGTGGCAGTTGAATGGCGGCAATTGGTTTGAAGTTGCCATCCCAAGGTCTGCTTTGAGGAGGTTGTCAGCGACGGCTTGTGGCCGGAGGCCGAAATAGAGGTTAGCGCATCCAATGGCCGGTGCTATCGGGATTGCAGCCGCTCGACCCAGAAACCGAGTTCAGGAACACGAGCGGCAGCTTGTTTGTTCGCATGCTCTTGGCGAACGACAGCTTCTAATACCGGCCAATGACCGCTGAGGGCACTCAAGAGACCGTCGCGCCAAATGACATTTGCCTAGCGTACGATAATTTCCTAATTCTGTATCTGCCCCAAGGAGCATTTTGCAGATGCGGGCCAGGCGTTTCTGGAATACCTCGTTCTTGGCAAAAAGGCCGGCTGAAGCGTCTTGGTTAAATCAAAACAGCGAGCCCTGGACGAGTTCGGGAGTTCGCTCCTTCACAACGCCTACAGCCTCCAGCAACTGCTCGAGTGTCATGCCACTCGGGCCATCTGCCTTGGCGCGCAACAGGGCACGGCCGGACACCTTGTTGCTGCCCATGTCGACGCCGGCCCGTTCCGCCAGTCCGGTGCGGTCGGCAATGTTGCCCGTGACCAGATAGTAGTTGCGAGTCGCAAAGGCCCAGAAACTCGGCTCAAACACCGTCGGCTCAAAACGGAAGACCGATCCGTTCGGGCAGGCGATAAGGGCCTTGGGTATCGGCGAGTTTTCGACGACGCAGATGATGTCCGCACTCTCGTCACCGGGAATTCCGACCGGCAAGCCGGCTGCGCGCAGCGCCCCGATCACTACCGGCGTATCCTCAACTGCAACCCTTGATTCCCACGTAGGATTCGGGCGGGCGGCAATCTCAGCCTTCACCCGTTCGGCCTCGATGCTCGCAAAGTCGATTTTCTCAGCCTTCGGCGTGCTGGCATCCAGGGCCAGTAGCCAGGATTCATCGTAGATCGGAATCCCCAACTCCTTGGCTTGGGCCAGCTTCTGTCCGGCTTCCTCGCCGGCGATCACCGCCGTCGTCTTCTTCGACACCGACGATGATGCTTTGCCGCCCAGGCTCTCGATAATGGCCTTGGCCTCATCTCGCTCCAGGTTAGGCAGCTTGCCGGTCAGTACGATTGACTGCCCAGTCAGGGGACCCTCTGCCTGCTTGTCCGCCGGTGCCGGATTGACGAGTGCGGCCAACTTGCGGACCTCATCCCCGAAATGGGCATCCGTCAGCGCACCGCGAATCGATGCTGTCGTCGCCGGCCCAACATCGGGAAGTGCCAGCAATTCCTCGTCCGTGGCGGACAGCAAGGCCTCGAAGGTGCCAAAGCTGCGGGCCAGAAGTTTAGCGGTGGCGGACCCAACCTCTTCAATGCCAAGAGCTGCGATAAAGCGATGTAGCTGGCGTCCGACGGAGCCCTGGATCGCGTCGACCAACTTCTTGGCGGAGCGTTTGCCCATGCCCTCCAGGTTGGCGATCTGCTCCGGCTGCAGAGCGTAGAGGTCGGAAATGGTCCGGATCAACCCGGCGCCAATCAGCTGGACAACGGTCGACTCGCCCAGACCGTCGATGTCCATGCAACCGCGGGAAGCGAAATGGACAATACGATAGAGCTGCTGGTCCGGGCAGGACACCCCGCCGGTGCAGATGTGCTTCGCATTCACCTTGATTACAGCAGAGCCGCAGGTTGGGCAATGCTCGGGCATTTCCCATTCCGGCAGGCCCTCAGCAGGGCGCATGTCCTTCAGGCTACCCACGATCTCGGGAATGACGTCGCCGGCCCGGCGCACGATGACCGTATCGCCCACGCGAACGTCCTTTAAGCGCACCTGGTCGAGATTATGGAGTGTGACGTTGCTGACGGTGACACCGCCCACGAAAACCGGCTCCAGCCTGCACACCGGGGTCAAGGCGCCCGTGCGGCCTACCTGCACGTCGATGCCCAGGACGGCGGTGCTTTTCTCCTCGGCGGGGAACTTGTAGGCAATGTAGAAGCGCGGAACGCGGTTCGAGTAACCAAGCACTTGCTGATGCTCATGCTTCAAGACCTTGTAGACCGTGCCGTCGATATCGAACTCGAGATTGGGGCGGATCTCGGCCATACGCTCGAAACTCGACTGGATACCCGAAAGCCCTTTGACGACCTCCACCTCATCGCTGACCTTGAAGCCTTGCCCCTTGAGCCAATTCAGGATGCCCTCCTGGTCGGCCGGCCCGTTGTCCATGATGAGGTTGTAGGCCATGAAGCTCAGACCGCGCTTGGCGGTGATCCGGGGGTCGAGCTGACGAAGGCTGCCAGCCGCAGCATTTCGGGTATTGACCAGTTTCTTCTGACCATTGGCCTCGGCTTCGGCATTCAGTCTCGCGAACTGGGCCTTGGTCATCAGGACTTCGCCACGGACCTTGCAGGTCACAGGGGCCTTGAGGGTCAGCGGAACATCTCGGATCGTCCGGACTTGTGCCGTGACGTCTTCTCCAACGAAACCGTCGCCACGGGTGCCTGCCTGTACGAGAAGCCCATTTTCATAGACCAGGCTGCACGACAGGCCGTCGTATTTGGGCTCCTTGCCGTAAAGGACTTCCTCGGGGTCCAGTCCCAGCTCGTTCGCCACGCGGATGCCAAACGCGGCCGCTTCTTCGGCATTGAGAGCGTTGTCGATGGATAGCATCGGTTCCCCGTGTTCCACCTGGCCAAACTCTTTGAGAGGCGCAGCACCTACGCGCAGGGTGGGTGAGTCGAGTCGAACCCATTCCGGGTTGGCCGCCTCAATTGTCTGAACCTCGCGGAAAAGCTGGTCATATACCGAATCGGGAACGACCGGCTGATCCTTGTCGTAATAGGCATCGGCCCATTCGCACAGCAGGTCCACTTTGGATTCGTATTCTTGCCGGGGCTCGCTCAAGATGTTGCTCTCCGCAAATGTCGTCATGGCAAGAGAATATCAAAGCGAGCCGGGCGGTTCTGAATTGTCTACGGGCTGCGGCGCTGGCATTGATCCACCACGTCCGCCAAGGACAACCTCCTACTTGGGGTCCGTCGACCGCGGGAACGTTGCGAGCAGGCGAAGCGTTGCTTCCAACGCATCACCTGGTACGTCATGGTCGATGAGCAGCGAAGTCATCTCGTTCACGAACCATCGCTTCTCATCGGTAAGCCGCCGAAACGTGGTGTCCGTACCAAGTGCTCCTGGCTGGCTGGGAAGATCCGCCGAGAACATCCACGAAACCTTCCGGTTGGTAATCCGCGCCCATTCTTGGATCTCTTCGATCGAAGGCAAGTATTTGGGCTTATCCAGCGATTCCCAACGCGACAACTTTTCGGGCAGAACTTCCATCCGCTGCGCCATTTCACCGATCGTGATCTTCGCGCTTGTTCTCGACACGCGCAGGCGCGTTTTCAACGCCTCGATGTTGAAGCTGTCGGTCACCGGCAGGGGGCCTTCATCATCAGCATCAGCCCCGGCTGGAATGAAGAATGCGCTTACCGGCACTTGGAAGAAGTCGGCCAGGCCCGCCAGGGTGGTCAAGGTGGGAACAAAATCGTCCGCCTTACCCAAGGCTCGCCTGATCGCCCGCTCATCAACCTTGCTCGCCAGGTGAAGCTTGCGAGTGGTATTGGTGTCCGCCCTTGAGTGCATCAGCAATCGAATTTTGTCTGCTATGCACGCCCTCAAATCCTCGATCGACTGGGGCATCGGCACCAGCGCCCTGTCGAAAAACTCCTCTGGCGACGAAACCAGTTCCGCAAGGCTGATGTCGAGTGCCGATGCGATTTTGTACGCATTCATCAGGCCGAGACCGTAGGTCTTCTTGTTGTTCCCGTCCCGCATATTGTGCAGACAGGTCGAACTGACCTTCGCGGCCGCCTCGAGCTTGTAATAGGTCGTGATCTGAGGATGCCTCTTGAGCATCAACTGGACGCGCGCACTCATCGCCGCCCGCATCCGAATCTCGGTTGGAGTTCTCTTCTCAGCGCCCATAGAAAGCAACATCTCTCTTCAATCCAACAGGCAAACACGCCTGCACCCGGGCAATTTTGATCTGACCGGGCATCTTTTTCAGGATTGATTCCAGAGTGACCGTTTTAATTTCGCGTCAGCCCACCGAAGCGGTCGTAGAACGATGATTCAACGAAGGGAATGCGCCCATCAGGGCCTTGCATCGCCTCCATGATGAATTGCTCGGAAGACGGCATAAGCAGGTCATAAAGTTCGTGAGCGATATAGAAGGCCCGCTCGCCATTCCAACCGGCGGGGAACAGGGAGGTCGGCAAACCCGGGTCAAGAAGCCGGATTCTGCGGAAGTCGTGAATCATCATCGAGCGAATGGCAAAGGCCTGGGCACCGGGTATCCTGGGCGACTTCCAAATGGCCGCCAGCAGTTCCTCATAGCGTTCGATGAAAACCTGATACCGGGCCTGGACTGTTGTTAAGTCCCATGCCTTATTGATCAACTCGTCGATGGAAGAAGCCTGGATGCAACCTTTGGCAGTACCTTCAAAGCAGACCATCGAATTCAGAATGGCCTCTTTCAGTTCTCCGTCACAGCAAACTGTCGCGTTCGCCAGAACTGGCCTGATGAAGACGTTATCTGCTATCCGCCCAAACCCTGACCAAAGCAAGTCACGGACATACTGCGTGTAATTCTCCGGATCAATTTTCCAGTTATTTGCCACCAGGAGATGCCATTGCCCATCCCATAACTCGTTGGCACATTGATAGACCCGTGGAATGGCTGCCTGGACCCGCTTCTGAGCAGTCTCTGCGAGCCGGCAGATTGAGCGGCGCCCCATCGCCTCAGTAGTAAGCCATCCGTCCGCAGCTAACCTGTTTACAGACGAGCGGATCGTTTGCTCACTGATGCCTGTCAGCGCACCCGCCTCGACCAGGCTTCCAAGAGCTACGGCACCGCCGTGTGGCACCACAAAATCGGCGAAAAGGGATATCAGGACAGATCCAGACCGCTTGTTTGCAGCCTGCCGTTCCTCAATCCATCCGGATATGGTGGTAAATGGAGTCGTCATTCTGTTCTCTTAATTGCCGGTATATTCTCATTTAAGTAGAAGTTCGTGAAGATTAACCTCACTTTGAACCGGGTTTCTCCGCTTTTCGGGCAGCTTCAATGAGCCTTTTGTTTTCATTCTCCAATCCCGATACGCATTGGCGAAGTTCCCCAAGCTCTTCGGCCTGGATGGTGCACTTCTCCTCAACCGCTTTCCGCTGACCTTCAGCAGTTTCAAATCGGACCTGAAGGACCGTAACTTCCTTCTGCGATGCGCGTAGCGATTCTTCGGCACTATCGAGCTTCACTTTCAGCCCTTCGATCATCGTCGCCTGCGCGCTGATCGTGGTGTTCTTTGCTCCAATCTCAGCCCGCATGCTGGCGCACTCTTCGCGCCGCTCGGCCAACTCTCGACGGGCAGTTTCCGTTTCCGCGCGGGCGGCATCAATTTGTTGCCGGAGATTCTGGCTATCTCGCTTGGCCGCCTGCCGCTCATCGTCGACTTGTTTCAATAGGCGGTTCACTTCAACCCGGTGCATCTCGGCCGCATTTTCCAGCTTCTGGCCAGCAGCTTCGATGGCCGCAAACTGGCGAGCCAACTCCACATCCTTTTCGGAAATGGTGACCTGGTGGGCCTCATTCTTCTTCACTTCCTCGGCCAGCTTGTCCTCAAGGGACTTCACTGACGTACGCAGGTCGGCCGCGACTGATTTCAGGCCATTCAGCTCACCTTCTGCTCGCAATCGAAGCTGTTCAGCCACAGCCGCTGTGTCGTTTGCTTGTTGGATTTTGGCCTGCCACTCCTGAATCTGGCCTTCCAACTCTTTCTCTCTGGCCGATAACTCCTCAGCAGCCATCCTCCGGGAGATCCCGACCATTTCAACCAAGGCTCGGTCTATGACGGGAACGAATTCCTGGGGAACGTCGGCCACCTGTCGTGTCGGCATTTTCATCCGGTCGGCAGCTTCAGCCCAGAACCTGTTAATGAAGCCCTGCACGACGGAGTTGCTGCCCTTGCGTGCAATCTTCTCGTTCTCGACGAGCAGTTCCTGCACTTTCGGCCGCGATGGGCCTTCACCTTTGCCAAGCAGTGCGCAGCAGGCCTCTCGGACATACTCGTAGGTCACTGGAT
>WBUO01000507.1 GCA_008933675.1 Dechloromonas sp. | reverse complement strand
TTTCTGAACCTGGGTGGTGGTTTCGGCATTCCCTACTTCCCCGGCGATCAGCGACTGGAATTGGCAAGCATTGGGGATAATCTGAGCAATCTTGCGGAACGCACTGCCAAAGAGATGCCACAAGCGGAAATCGTGCTCGAACTCGGACGGTATCTGGTCGGCGAGGCTGGTATCTATGTCACCCGTGTTATCGACCGCAAGGAATCTCGCGGCCTGACGTATCTCGTTGTTGATGGCGGGCTCAATCACCACCTTTCTGCCTCGGGTAACTTCGGTCAGGTGGTTCGCAAGAACTACCCGGTGACCATCGGCAATCGAACGGCCAACCAAACTCGGGAGATCGTCAGCATCGTCGGCCCGTTGTGCACACCGTTGGATCTATTGGCTGACCGAGCAATGCTGCCCAAGGCCGAAATAGGCGATCTGGTGGTTATTTTCCAATCGGGTGCCTACGGCGCCAGCGCCAGTCCCCAAGGGTTTCTGGGTCATCCACCGGTCCTTGAGGTCGTTGTGTAATTGACACCGGTGAGTATCATCGATACTCCAGCTTTTCATGTCGCGCCCCCCGGAAAGACACGATGACAGTTTTCCTCCACACCAGATCTGGTGGCACAACTCTACTGGCTTGTTCGGCAAGGGAGTTCGAGAAACAGGAGGCTGAATCGCCCCGATAACATGTACCAGCAGGCCCAGTTTGTAGGAACACCTACACAGAGTTGTAATGCCAAAGGGAAATGATCAGGCTAAAATGCGACCTCATTTTTGCTGCAACGCACCAACACGGTAAACAAGAACTTTCTCGCTGTACGCTGCTTCCATCATCACCTGTCAGCCCAGCGTGAAATACTCCACGAGCATCTTGATCAGTGCCCCATATAATCAGCCAAATCACTACGTCAGAGAATCGATATGATTCGAATCTTTAACCACTGGATGCGTGCCCGAGTCGTCGGGCAGATGCTATTCGACCTGTCATTTGTTATCGTCGGTCTGATCATCGCCATCATGTGGGTTGGTCACGGGCTACCTGTGAATTTCAGACAAGTGGTCGTCTATGGCGGCTTACTTGGGATTGTCATGCTATTGGTCAATGCATGGCTGGGCTTCTATGAACGGCACCACAACCGTAATGTCAGTGAAACCCGCGCCCGGGCAGTGCTCTCGCTCTACCTCGCCGTCCCCTTGGCTTACGCTATCTTTGCGCTCTTGCCGATGACTTCGCTGAACAAGGAATTCGTTCAACTGTCTGCCATGTCCGCCATTTTTGGCATGCTGGTGACGCGGGTCAGCGCCACTCATAGTGCCAATGCCTCCAAGGCAATCAGCCGCCGAATCCTTGTTTTTGGAACTGGAATGCGTGCCCTTGATGTCAAGCGCGCACTGAACAAGTCAGACCCGGCTGCAGAAATCGTTGGCTTTTTCCCGAGCCCGGTCGAAGAAGAGCACGCAATTCCGAGCGATCTGGTCCTTTCTCGCACGACGTCACTGACAGACACTGCCAAACAACTCAAGGCCGATGAAATTGTGGTCGCGATCACCGAGCGGCGTGGCGGTGCAATGCCCTTGCGCGAACTGCTGGATTGCAAGCTTCATGGCATCAAGGTGCTGGATCTGGCCAGCCATTTTGAGCAGACCCTTGGCCAGATTCGATTGGACTCCCTCTATGCTGGGTGGCTTATCTTCGGAGATGGCTTTCAGCAAGGAACACTACGCACAGTCGTTAAACGTCTCTTCGATATCGTCTGTGCCTTGATCCTAATCACCCTGGCCCTGCCGGTCATGCTGATTGCAACCCTTGCCATCGTGATTGAGAATGGCTTCCCTGTCCTCTATCGTCAGGAACGGGTTGGGCTGAATGGGCGTCTGTTCAAGGTCATCAAATTCCGCAGTATGTGTAACGACGCGGAAAAGGATGGAAAGCCGGTATGGGCCAAGGCCAAGGACGATCGGGTCACCAAGGTTGGCCGAATC
>WBUO01000134.1 GCA_008933675.1 Dechloromonas sp. | reverse complement strand
TCGCATCGATGTTGAGCTGCACTTCCGGCTGCCGGCCGGCGGCGAGGTCGCGCTGGAAATGCGGCGGGATGACCAGCACGAAGGCGTACCGGCCGTTGTTCATCACCGTTTCCACCTCGTCCAGGCGGATCTGTGCCGGCGCCTGGAAGTAAGGCGGGTAGAGCGCCCCGGCCAGGCGCCGCGACAGCGGCGAGACATCTTCATCGACGATCGCCACCGGCGCGTTGTTGAGCTGCTGCGAGACGCCCGTCGCCGCCTCGTAGATGGCGCCGGAAAAGGCCCAGACGATCAGCCCGAGCAGGACCTTGTCGGCAAGCAGGCTGCGCAGCTCCTTGAGGCCGAGATGCAGGATGTTGGCGAACGAGAAGCTGCCCATCTCAGCGCTCCTGCTTCTTCAGCAGGCCGACGCTGGCCAGCGTCAGCACCGGGATGAAGGCCGCCAGGGCGAGCAGCGACGGCCACAGTTCGGCAAAGCCGAGGCCCTTGGTGAAGGCGCCACGGCAGATCAGGATGAAGTAGGTCGCCGGATAGAACTGGCCGACCCAGTAGCCGCCCCCCTGCAGTGACTCGACCGGCGAGGTCAGCCCGGAAAACTGGACGGTGGGCAGCATGGTGACGATGGCCGTACCGAACAGCGCGGCAATCTGCGTCCGGGTGAAGGTGGACATGAGCAGGCCGAGACCGGTGGTCGCCATCAGGTAAAGCAGCGCACCGGCCGTCATGGCGAGGAAGCTGCCCTTGACCGGCACGCCGAACAGGAAGACCGCCTCGGCCATCATCAGCAGATAGCCGGCCATGCAGACGGCGATGTAGGGCAGCTGCTTGCCGACCAGGAATTCGAGGCGGGTCACCGGCGTGACGTACAGGTTGGTGATCGAGCCGAGCTCCTTCTCGCGGACCACGCCGAGCGCCATCAGGATGGCGGGGATGAGCATCATGAGCAGCGGAATGACCGCCGGCACCATGGCGTAGAGGCTCTTGAAATCCTGGTTGTAGCGGTAGCGGCTGACGATGTTCGCCGGCAGCGCCGTCGTCCGGCCGCTGCCCTCGCGGATCAGGCGGCTCAGGTATTCGCGGTGCAGGCCTTCGATGTAGCCGCGCATCGTCTCGCCGCGGAAGGGCATCGCGCCATCGACCAGCGCCCCGACCTCGGGCTGCGCGCCGCGCCGCAGGTCGCGCCCGAAGCCGGCCGGAATGTCGATGGCCAGCGACACCTCGCCGCTCCGCATGCGGCGCTCCAGGTCCGCCTCGTCGCGCAGTGGCGGACGCTCGACGAAATAGCGCGAGCCGGCAATCTCGGCGACGTATTCCCGGCTCTCCGGCGTCCGGTCGCGGTCAAGCACCGCGAAACGCAGGTTCTCGACGTCGAAGGACATGCCGAAGCCGAGCACGAAGAGCAGCAGCAGCGAACCGAGCAGCGCGAAGGCGAGGCGGATGGGATCGCGGCGCAGTTCCAGCGACTCGCGGTAGGCATAGCCGAGCAGGCGGCGCAGGCTGAAGGCCGCCGGCGTCGGCTTGGCGGGTACCGTGGGCGCGGCATCACGGGATGCCGGCGCGGATTCGCCGGCCACCGCCGGCACGCTTCCCGTCGCCTCTTCCAGATAACCGATGAAGGCCGCCTCCAGCGTCGGCGCGCCGCGTGCCGCGCACAGCGCCGCCGGCGTGTCGCTGGCCAGCACCTTGCCGGCATGCATCAGCGAGATGCGGTCGCAGCGCTCGGCCTCGTTCATGAAATGCGTCGAGATGAAGATGGTCACCCCCTGCCCGCGCGACAGCTCGACGAGCAGCGCCCAGAAGGCGTCGCGGGCCACCGGGTCGACGCCGGAGGTCGGCTCGTCGAGGATCAGCAGCCGGGGTTCATGAACGACGGCAACGGCCAGCGACAGGCGCTGGCGGATGCCGAGCGGCAGCTCGGCGGCGGCCTGGCCGGCGTACTCCCCGAGGCCGAAGCGCTGCATCAGCTCGGCGATGCGCGGCCGGCGCCGGGCTTCCGGCAGATGGAACAGGCGGGCGTGCAGTTCGAGGTTGGCGAGCACCGTCAGTTCGCCGTACAGCGAGAAGGACTGCGACATGTAGCCGACCTGCTTGCGGGTTTCCAGATCGCGCGCATCGATCACCCGGCCGAACAGCCGGGCCTCGCCTTCAGTGGGCGGCAGCAGGCCGGTCAGCATCTTCATCGTCGTCGTCTTGCCGCAGCCGTTCGAACCGAGGAAGCCGAAGATCTCGCCCGGCTCGATCTTGAAACTGACGCGATCGACTGCCGTGAAGTCGCCAAAGCGCTGCGACAGGCCGGCCGCCTCGATAGCGTGACTGTCGCCGTCGCCGGGACGCGGCGGAATGACCAGCGTGTGATGGGCCTGTCGACGCGTCTCCGGCAACAGCTGGATGAAGGCGGCATCGAGCGTTGCCTGCCCGGTTTGTTCGCGCAGGCCGGCCGGCGTGCCGGTGCCGATCACCCGGCCATCGTCCATCGCCACCAGCCAGTCGAAACGCTCCGCCTCCTCCATGTAGGCGGTCGCCACCAGCACGCTCATCCCCGGCCGGCGGCTGCGGATGCGCTCGATCAGTTCCCAGAACTGGCGCCGCGACAACGGATCGACCCCGGTCGTCGGCTCGTCGAGAATCAACAGGTCGGGATCGTGGATCAACGCGCAGCACAGCCCGAGCTTCTGCTTCATGCCGCCCGACAGCTTGGCCGCCGGCCGCTCGCGGAAGGCGGAAAGACCGGTGGCGGCAAGCAGCTCGTCGATGCGCCGGCGGCGTTCACGGCCGCCCTGGCCGAACAGGCGGCCGAAGAAATCGACATTCTCGAACACCGACAGCGTCGGATACAGGTTCTTGCCCAGGCCTTGCGGCATGTAGGCGATGCGCGGCTGCACCGCAGCACGGAAGCGCGGCTCGCCGATGTCGCCGCCGAGGACCTCGACCCGCCCTTGCTGGATCTGCCGTGCACCGGAGATCAGCGCCAGCAGCGAGGATTTGCCGACGCCATCCGGCCCGATCAGGCCGACCATGCAGCCGGCCGGCAGCGTCAGCTCGACGTCCGCCAGTGCCGCCACGCCGGCGTAGCGCTGATTGACCCCGAGCAGGCGGGCGACCGGCTGGCGGTCCATGGCGTTTTACTCGCCGGCGGTCCGCAACCCGGCCGGCCAGGGCGCCGTACCATCGAGCCGGATGTAGGCGACGCCGGGCATGCCGCCCTTGGCCAGGTCACGGTGCGCCTGCAGCCAGGCCGCCTCGGCCCTGACCTTGACACGGAACATCAGCTTCTCGCGTTCGCTCTGCGTCTCCACCTCGCGCGGCGTGAATTGCGCCTTCGCCGCAACAAAGCTGACCCGGGCCGGGATCACCTGACCGGGCAGGCCTTCCAGCACGATGCGTGCCTCGCTGCCGAGGGCCACCTGGCCGGCCAGACCGGTCGGCAGGTAGAGGGTCATGAACATGTCGCCCAGGTCGACCAGCGTCAAGGCCTTGCCGCCGGCGGCCAGCACCTCGCCCGGCTCGGCCAGCCGGTAGAGCACGCGACCGCCGACCGGTGCCCGCAACTCGCTGTCGGCCAGCGTCGCCCGCAGGCTTTCCACCCGTGCCTCGGCCGCCAGCACGGCGGCCTCTGCCTCGCCTACCCGCCCGGCAGCCTGCGCCATGCCGGCCTGCACGCCCTCCAGGCCGGTCTGGTCGGTATCGAGCTTGCTGCGGGAGATGAAGCCCTTGTCGACCAGTTCCTGCGAACGCTGCAGGGTCTTGCTGGCCAGCCGCAGTTCGGTCTTCGCCTTGCGCACGCCGGCCTCACTCTGCAGCTGCGCCTGCCGTGCCTGCACCACCTGCGCCTCGGCGGCGCGCAGCTGGGCCTGCAGTTCGGCCGCATCCAGCCGGCCAACGACGGCCCCGGCCTCGACCATGTCGCCTTCGCGCGGCGCCAGTTCGGCCAGACGGCCGGCCAGCTTGCTCGCCACGTCGACCTCGGTCGCCTCCAGGCGGCCATTCCCGGCAGCAAAGCCGGGCGGCACGCCAGCCGGTGCCTGACGCTGGAGATAGACGGCGACAGCCGCCGCCGATACCACGAGCAGGGCAAGAATCAGGGCCTTGCCGGAAGGAAAGCGGGTCATCTTGAAACCTCGTTCATCCTTTTGTCATCGCAGCCCCCCGGGCCGCCAGTCGTCAATGACCGCAAAACGGCGCGTCACCATCCCAGCCGCGCAGGTCGGGGCGCTGCATGGTCGTCCGCACCAGGCCGCTGCTGCCGTCGAACAGCACGTCGAAGCGGGCCAGCTGGTTCCAGTCGTCGCAGAACAGCCATTCCCAGACCAGTTCGTCGCGCCCCTTGTAGTAGGCGGTCCATTCCGGCACCGGCGGGCCGAGCCGGCGCAGGATGGCCGCCTGATCGTCGCGGCCGGCAACGATGCCGGCGAAATGGGCCATCCGCAACACGTTCTCCAGGCGCTCCAGGCGGCCATCGGGGCCGATGAAGGCCATGAAGGTATGGACACCTTCCGGCCCGCGCGGGAAGGCCAGCTGCTCCCGGCCGTCGGCATCGCGCCAGCGCATCGCCGGCACGCCCATCAGGCGCTCGACGTCGCCGACGGTGGCGACGCCCGGCTGCAGCCCGCGACCGTCATAGCTGGCACAGGCAACGAGGAAGAAGAAGGGCAACAGGGAGAGCAATCGCAAGAGCAGGCAGCGCATCGGCGGGGTTTCCGGAAGAACGGGCTATCGATTATGCCCCCTGGCCAGCGGTTTCCCGGAGCCTCTGGTTGGCGGTCAGGGATTCCCAGGCCGCCGCATCGGGCTGGCGGCAGAGCCGGGCGAGCAACCCGAACGCCTGCTCGGCACGGATTTCGGCAGCCGGACTCAGGGCTTCGCCGAGTTCGAAACGCTCGCCGCGCACGCACAGCACGAAGGCCGGTGGCGGCTCGCCGCCGGTGGTCTGGCGATAGACCTGGAGCACGGCCTCCGGCGGCAGTTCGTGTGTCGTGTGGGCGATGCCGGCAGCCGGCGCGATGCGCCTGAAACTGTACGGTGCCGGCGTGCCGTCGCCGGCATCGATGAACAGCGCCAGGCGACGATCCAGCAGGTCGAGGCTGTGCTCGATCTGCAGCTGGAAGTCCTCGATCAGCTCGCACTGCCCGGCCAGGCCGGCGGCCTCCAGCCAGGCGGCGAGACGGGCGAGCAGCAGCGGCCCGACGGCGTCGTCGCCGCGGCTCGGGTTGCCGATGGCGAAGACGACGAGGGCGGCACTCATGCGCGACTCAGCGAATGCACCGGCGTGCCGTCGGCCTCGACCAGCTCGACCTGCAGCGGCATCTTGCCCAGCGCGTGGGTGGCGCAGGACAGGCAGGGGTCGAAGGCGCGGATCGCCACCTCGATGTGGTTGAGCAGGCCTTCGGTAACTTCCCGGCCGTGCAGGTAGCGGCGGGCGACGTGACGCACCGCCTCGTTCATCGCCTGGTTGTTGTTGGTCGTGGAGACGATCAGGTTGGCCATGGTGATCAGGTCGTTCTCGTCGACGCGGTAGTGGTGGAACAGCGTGCCGCGCGGTGCCTCGATGACGCCGACGCCTTCCATCGCCCGCTCGCCCTGGACCATCAGGTCATCGGATAACAGGTCGTCGTCGTGCAGCAGCTCCTTGATCACCTCGGCAGCGTGCAGCATCTCGATCATCCGCGTCCAGTGATAGGCGAGCGGCGCGTGCATCGGCGAGCCGCCGGCGTAATCGACGAACTCGCGGCGCTCGGCCTCGGCGAACGGCGTCGAGATCTGGTCGCAGTTCTGCACACGGGCCAGCGGGCCGACCTTGTACCAGCCATGCTCCTTGCCGATCGACTTGAAGAACGGGAACTTCATGTAGCTCCACGACTTCACCTCTTCCTCGATGTAGTCGTCGTAATCCTGGTAATCGACATGATCGAAGAGGATCCTGCCGTTGTCGTCGCGGGCACGCAGCGTGCCGTGGTAGAAGTCGAGGTCGCCGCCGTGGCCGACGATGGACATGAAGTTGGAGCGGAAGATGCCGAAGCTGTTGTACAGGCCGGGGTCCTGGGTATGCACCTGCTGGATCAGGTGCACCGCGTCGCGCGACCACTGGATGATGTGATAGATGTCCTTCAGTAGCTCGTCGCGCTCGGCCACCGTCAGCGACTTGTTGACGCCGCCCGGCACCGAGCCGGTGCCATGCACCCGCTTGCCGGCGGTGACGCGGATCACCTCCTGGCCGAACTTCCTGAGCAGCACGCCGCGCTTGGCGGTTTCCGGATGCGCCGCGGCGACGCCGACAATGTTGCGCTTCGTGATGTCGCTGTCGAAGCCGAACAGCAGGTCCGGCGAACACAGGTGGAAGAAATGCAGCGCATGCGACTGCAGCATCTGGCCGTAATGCATCAGCCGGCGCAGCTTTTCGGCAGCCGGCGTCAGCTTCCTGGCACCGACGATGACGTCGAGCGCCTTGGACGCGGCCAGATGGTGCGACACCGGGCAGATGCCGCACAGGCGCTGGACCATCACCGGCACCTCCCAGTACGGCCGGCCCTGGATGAATTTCTCGAAGCCACGGAACTCGACGATGTGCAGGCGCACCTGATGCACCTTGTTCTGCTCGTCGAGCAGGATGGTCAC
Organism: Dechloromonas sp.; assembly: GCA_008933675.1. GTDB lineage: Bacteria > Pseudomonadota > Gammaproteobacteria > Burkholderiales > Rhodocyclaceae > Azonexus. Next base: position 4,275 of record WBUO01000134.1, on the reverse strand, counting down.
CTTGCCGTGGCCCTCGACCCGGGACACCGGGTCGATCGCCACGCGGCGCAGGGTTTCGGGGTGAGCGGCGGTTTCTAGCTGGTAGGTCATGTTCTACCTCTATCAATCGTAGTGCATCAGGCCGTGGCCCAACTCGGGTTCCTTGCCGGCCAGCAGATCGGTCAGCACCTTCCAGATGGCGTCGCCGGAAGGGGGGCAGCCGGGGATGAAGTAGTCGATCTTCACCACCTCGTGGATCGGGTGCACCTTGTTCAGCGGCAGCGGCAGTTCGGGATCGTTGGGGATCATGCCGTTACTCAATCCCGGGCTGGTGTGATAGACCTCCTCGAGGATGGTCGTCAGCGGCAGGTGGTTGCGCTGCGCCGGCAGGCCGCCATTGACCGCGCAGGCCCCCATGCCGATCAGGATCCGGCAGTTCTGGCGGAATTCGCGCAGGACATGGACGTTCTCGGCATTGCACAGGCCGCCCTCGATGATGCCGATGTCGGTGCCCGGGCTGACCGTCTTGATGTCGGTCAGCGGCGAGCGGTCGAACTCGATGTGCTCGAGCAGCGTGAACAGCCGCTCGTCGATGTCGAGGAAGGACATGTGGCAGCCGAAACAGCCGGCCAGCGATGTGGTGGCGACCTTCAGCTTTTTCTTGTCGGTGCTCATCTCAGCGCTCCTCCGTCGTCTCGGCCGTTGCCGAAATCGGCGCCTTGTCGAAGCGGCGCTCGCCGATCGGCACGGCAAAACCCTGCCGCTTTTTCAGGATGACGCCGACCGGGCAGACCTGCGCTGCCTTGTCGGCCAGCGTGAAATCCGTGTCGCCCAGCTTGCCGGAGCGGGCATTGACGATCAGGTGCGTCCTGATGCCGCGCCCGGACAGGGCGAAGACGTTCTTGCCATCGACGTCGCGGCTGGCGCGTACGCACAGCGAGCAGAGGATGCAGCGGTTGAAGTCGAGCAGCACTTCAGGGTGCGAGGCATCGACGGCGCGGTTGGGGAAGAAATGGTCGTAGTGCGGGCTCATCATGCCGAGGTGGTAGGCGGTGGCCTGCAGCTGGCAGTTGCCGCTTTTCTCGCACGACGGGCAGAAGTGATTGCCCTCGACGAACAGCATCTGGGTCAGCGCCCGCCGCTCGGCGTTGATTTCCTCGGTCTCGCTCTCGACCACCATGCCGGCGGCAGCGCGCATGGTGCAGGAGGCCGTGTGCCGGCCATTGACCTTGACCGTACACAGCTTGCACGAGCCGTGCGGCTTGAATTCCGGGTGGTAGCAGAGATGCGGGATGAAGATGCCGGCGGCGCTGGCCGCCTGCATGATGGTCTGCCCCTCGGTGAAGGGAACGGGCTTGCCGTCGAGCGTGAAGGTATGGCTCATGATTGGGCTCCGTGCTCGGTTGCCAGATGGGCGCCAGCGTCGTCGCGTCCGGTCATCTGCCGGGCCGCCGACAGTTCGCGGTCGAGATTGAAGGCCGGCGTGAAGTCCTGCTGCATCATCCGCTTGTCGTAGGCAGGGCGGAACTTGGCGATGGTGTCGAGCACCGGGTTGCAGGCGGTGTGGCCGAGGCCGCAATGACTCATCGACTGCAGCAGCTGGTTCAGCTTTTCGATCTCGGCGAAGTCGTAGGGCGAACCGCTGCCGTAATGCAGCTTGTCCATCAGGTTCTTCAGCAGCGAGGTGCCGACCCGGCACGGCGTGCAGAAGCCACAGCTCTCGTGCTGGAAGAAATGCACGTAGTTGCGCGCCACCTGGAACATGTCGCGGGTGTTGTTGAAGATCGTGAAGGCGCCGGCCGTCGGGATGTCCTCGAAACCGATGAGGCGGTCGAACTCGTGCTCGGCGACGCAGATGCCGGACGGGCCGCTGACCTGTACCGCCTGCGTATCGCCGGCCCCGCAATCGTCCAGGACCTGGCGCACGCTGACGCCGAAGGGGTACTCGTAGATGCCCGGCCGCGCGCAGTCGCCGGATACCGACAGCAGCTTGGTGCCGGCCGAGTGCTTCGTGCCGATGCCGGCGTACCACTCGCCGCCGTTGAGCGCGATCAGCGCTGCCGCGGCGAAGGTCTCGACATTGTTGACGATGGTCGGCTGGTCCAGGTAGCCATTGGTCACCGGGAACGGCGGGCGGTTGCGCGGCGTGCCGCGCTTGCCTTCCAGCGACTCGATCAGCGCCGATTCCTCGCCGCAGACGTAGGCCCCGGCGCCGAGATGGATCTCGATGTCGAAATCGGCGCCGGGCAGGCCGCAGATGTCCCTGCCCAGCAGGTTCTCGCTGCGCCGCCGGGCGAGCACGGCGTTCAGGCGGTCGAGCAGGTAGCGGTATTCGCCGCGCAGGTAGATGAAACCGCGCGTCGCGCCGATGGCGTAGGCGGCCACCGTCATGCCCTCGATGACCAGGTCGGGACAGCGCGACAGCAGCACGCGGTCCTTGAAGGTGCCCGGTTCGCCCTCGTCGGCATTGCAGACGACGATGCGCTGCTGGCCGGCCTTCAGCGGCGCATTGCGGCAGGCCTCCCACTTCAGGCCGGTGGTGAAGCCGGCACCGCCGCGGCCGCGCAGGCCCGCACGCTTGATTTCGTCGAGGGTCGCCGCCGGGCCGCCGATACCGCTCGGCAGCCCCTCGCGCCAGGAGCGCATGTTGGAGGCGTTGAGCCCGTCGCTCGGCGCCCGCGCCCGGGCGGCCAGCAGCGCTTCGCCCGGCTTGAAGTCGGCATTGAGCAGGATGTCGGCGCGGCAGACGTTGTCCTGGATGCTGAAGAAGTCGGCCGGCCAGTCGGCCAGCGGTACCTTGTTGCGGATCAGGTCGGCAATGGCGTCGATGCGCTCCAGCGTCAGGCCGCCCATTGCCATGTTGTTGACCAGCATGCCCGGCCCCTGGTCGCAGAGGCCGGTGCAGGCGGTCTTGCCGACGCTGACCAGGCCGTCCTCGGAGACCTTGCCGCGCTCGACCCAGAGGTTGGCGCACAGCCGCTCCATCAGCGCCCGGTTGCCCTGCATGCGGTCGGTGATGTTGTCGGAGAACAGCACCCGGTACTGGCCGCGCGGTTCGGTATAGAGGAAGGAATAGAAGCCGGCGACGCCCTCGATCTTGGTGCGCGGCACGCCCAGCGTCACCTGCAGCCGGTCGATGGCCTCCGGCGGTATCCAGTCGCATGCTTCCTGCACCTCGCGCAGGATCTGCACCATGCAGGTGGGATCGCGCCGCCAGCGGGCGACCACGCGATCGACGATTCCGGCCACGGCTTCGGCGTGCATATCGTTCAGTGCCACGACAACCTCCCGATGATCGCTAGAGACAGGAAAAGCCTAGCACCAAAAAATGACGGTTTCTTGCGCAAGATCAAGGCATGTGCAGCCCGCCGTAAACAAACCGCAGTCTGCCTGTGCCACAATGCTGCTGCAGCACAACATCCCCAAGTCATTCATAGCAAACAACTAATGCTCCGAAATGATGCAGCGCATCAGTCATCGGCCGGCAGACAAGAAAGGAAGCGCAGCATGTCCATCGAAAGCACCGTCAATCCCCTGCTCCCCCTGGCTGGCAAGAAGGGCCTGATCACCGGCATCGCCAACGACAAGTCGATCGCCTATGCCGTCGCCAAGGCCATCGTCGCCCTCGGCGGCGAGATCGCCGTCACCTACCAGAACGACAAGACCGCCCGCTACACCCAGCCGCTGGCCGAGGGGCTCGGCGCCAAGCTCTTCCTCAAGCTCGATGTCGCCGAACCGGGCAGCCTGGAAGGCGTCATCGCCCAGTGCGGCGAAGCTTTCGGCGAACTCGACTTCGCCATCCACTCGATGGCCTTCTGCAATGCCGACGACCTGCACGGCCGCGTCATCGACGCCACCGAAGAAGGCTTCGACGCCGCGATGAACGTTTCCTGCCACAGCTTCCTGCGCATGGCCAAGGCCCTGGAGCCGTTGATGGCGCACGGTGGCTCGCTGATCACCATGTCCTACCTCGGCGCCGAGCGCGTCGTCCGCAACTATGGCGTCATGGGCATCATCAAGGCGGCGCTCGAATCGGCCGTCCGCTACATGGCCTACGACCTCGGCCCCAAGGGCATCCGCGTCTTCGCCGTGTCGCCCGGCCCGATCATGACGCGCGCCGCCTCCGGCATCGCCAACTTCAACAACCTGCTCGAATCCGACGCCCAGAAGGCCCCGCTCGGCCGCACCGTGACCATCGAGGAAGTCGGCGCGCTGACCGCCTTCCTGTGCACGCCGGGCTCCTCGGGCATGACCGGCCAGACCATCTACGTCGACGCCGGCGCCCACATCGTCGCC
>WBUO01000133.1 GCA_008933675.1 Dechloromonas sp. | reverse complement strand
CCGCCGCCGGCGGCACGGTGTCGGCCGACGAGGTCGTGGCGACGCTGGAGAAGCTGCATGGGCTGGTCGAGAAGGGCATCCTCAGTCAGGCCGAGTTCGATGCCAAGAAGGCGGAGCTGCTGAAAAAGCTGACCTGAATCTTGCGCAGTCCGTCGTCCTTCCTCGCTCTCCGCTAGGCCCGTGGCGCTCAACGCCACCTGCCCCTCCTGCGGCGCGCCGGTCGTCTTCCGCTCGGCGTCGTCGGTCTTTGCCGTCTGCGAATACTGCAGCAGCACGCTGGTCCGCCACGACCTGGCGCTGGAAGACATCGGCAAGATGGCAGCGCTGGTCGAGGACCGCTCGCCGCTGCAGCTGGGCAGCGAAGGCCGCTACAAGGGCGTGCATTTCGCGCTGATCGGGCGCATCCAGCTGAAGTACAGCCAGGGTTACTGGAACGAATGGCACCTGCTGTTCGACGATGCGCGCACCGGCTGGCTGTCGGAAGCCGGCGGCGAGTATGTGCTGACCTTCGCCCAGCCGGTGATGGAACCGATCCCGGCATACGACGACCTGCAGATCGGCCAGCGCTTCGTGCTCGGCAGCCAGGTGTGGACGGTCAGCAACCTGGAGCGCGCCGAATGCGTCGCCGGCGAAGGCGAACTGCCGTTCAAGGTCGGTGCCGGCTATCCGCTGCTCGCCGCCGACCTGCGCAGTGCCAAGCAGTTCGCCACGCTCGACTATTCCGAGACGCCGCCGTTGCTGTTCCTTGGCGAGGCGGTCGATATCCGTAAATTGCAGCTGTCCGGCCTGCGCGCCGACATGGCGCTGCCGGAAAAGACCGTCAGCGCCCAGGTCTTCCGCTGTCCGTCCTGCGCCGCGCCGCTGCAGGCGCGTTCGGCCGACATCGTCGCCGTCGCCTGTGCCAGTTGCGGTGCCGTGGTCGATGCCAGCGATGCCAATCACCGTCTGCTGTCGCAGGCGCTCCGCCACAACGACGAAACCTGGGAGCCGCGCCTGCCGCTGGGCAGCACCGGCCAGCTCGACGGCAAGCCGTTCGAAGTCATCGGCTTCCTGGTCAAGCGCAGCACCGTTGATGGCAGCGCCTACGACTGGCGCGAATACCTGCTCGCCGGCGAACTCGGCACCTACCGCTGGCTGACCGAATACGACAATCACTGGAACGTCGTCGAGGTGCTGAGCCAGCCGCCGGCCGGTGCCGGGGCGCAGGAAATCGCCGAGGTGCGCTGGTCGGGCGAAAGCTTCCGCCATTTCGCCAGCGCGCCGAACGCCGAAGTCGTCTATGTCGCCGGCGAATTCACCTGGCGGGTGCAGCGCGGCGAGCGCAACCGCGTCGTCGATTACGTCGCGCCGCCGCTGCTGCTGTCGCGCGAATCCAATGCCAGCGAGCTGTCCTGGTCGCTCGGCCGCTACGTCGAACCGGCGCTGATCGCCACCGCTTTCCGGCCGCCACGCACCTTGCCGGATCCCCTGGGGGTCTATGCCAACCAGCCGAATCCCTGGCAGGAGACGCATCGGCGCGTCTGCCGCCTGTTCTGGAAACTGGCGCCGCTCGCCGTCGTGCTGCAGCTGTGGTTCTGGCTGTTCGCCGGCGGTCAGCCCTTGTTGCAGGAGGATTTCGAGTTCGTCCCGCAGAGCGTCGAGTCGCGCCAGACCCGCGAGTTCACGGTCAGCGGCAAGCCGCGCAAGTTGTCGGTGCATAACCGGACCTCGGTCGATAACGGCTGGCTCGGCCTCGACATGCTGCTGGTCAACAAGCTCACCGGCGAAGCCTGGCCGGCGGCCCGCGAGATTGCCTACTATCACGGCTACGACGACGGCTACTGGTGGGAAGGAAACAACAACGACGAAGTGGTCTTCCTCAACGTGCCGCCTGGCACCTATTACCTGACGCTCGATGCCGAGCTGCCGATGGAACGGCCGGCCCCGGTGCGCACGCAGCTCGAGGTTTCAGCGGCCGGCGTCGGCTGGTCCAACTTCATCATGGTCCTGATCTTTCTGGCCTTCTTTCCGGTGTTCACCCGCATCCGTCATGCGGCCTTCGAGGTCCGGCGCTGGGCGGAAAGTGATCACGCACCGGATAGCAGCGAGGACGACGACTGATGTTCCACAAGTTCAACCTGCTGCTTGCCTCGCTTGCCCTGGTCCTGTTCGCCACGGCCCAGCATCAGGGCTGGAATCTCTTCGACGACGTGGCCAATCCGGGCAGCGGCAAGGGCAGCAGCAGCCGGATCAGCCATAAATGAACACCGGCCGGCTGTTTCGCCTGCTGGCCGGCCTGTTGCTGGCCAGCCTCTGCCTGTCGGCTGCGGCGCTGGAAAAGGTGGTGCTGCAACTGAACTGGAAACACCAGTTCCAGTTCGCCGGTTACTACGCCGCCATCGAACGGGGCTACTTCCGCGACGCCGGCTTCGATGTCGAGTTGCGCGAGCTGCCCGACGGGGGCGATCCCGTTGCCACGGTGCTCGGCGGTCAGGCCGACTTCGGTGTGGCCGCTTCGGAGCTCGCCCTGCATCGCGCCCAGGGTAAGCCCGTGGTGGCCCTGGCGGTGATCGTCCAGCACTCGCCGCTGGTGCTGCTCGCCCACCGTCGCCGCATCCAGACCGTCGATGCCCTGAGCGACAGCCGCATCATGCTGTTACCGCACGAAACCGAACTGCTGGCCTATCTGAAGCGCGAAGGCATCCAGCACTACACGGCGGTGACGCACAGCTTCGATCCGGCCGACCTGATTTCCGGCAAGGTCGACGCCATTTCCGGCTATTCGACCGATGAACCCTTCCTGCTGCGGCAGAAGGGCTTCCCCTACATCGCTTACTCACCGAAGGCCGCCGGCATCGATTTTTACGGCGACACCTTGTTTACGCTGAGCAGCCGCGTGCGCGGCCGGGAAGCCCAAGTGCTGGCTTTCCGGGCGGCGGCGCTGCGCGGCTGGCAGTACGCGATGCAGAATCCGGCGGAAATCGCCGATCTGATCCTGGCTCGTTACAGTACCCGCCACAGCCGGGATCACCTGCTCTTCGAGGCGGCCGAGATGCGGCGCCTGATGCAGCCCGATCTGGTCGACATCGGCCAGATGTCGGCCGCCCGCTGGCAGCAGATTGCCGCCACCTATGCCGATCTGGGCATGCTGCCCGCCGTTCATTCGCTCGAAGGGCTGCTGCTGCCGGAAGCGCCGCGCGATACCCCGGCCTGGGTGCGGGTGGCGCTTGCCCTGACGGGCCTGTTGCTGTTGATGGTGACGCTGGCGGCGGCGCATTACGCCCGGCTGACCCGTCGCCTGACCTGCGAAATCGACAGCCGGCAGGCGGCCGAGTCGGCCTTGCGCGATAGCGAGGAGCGTTATCGCCGGCTGGCCGAGCAAAGCCGGGATGTCATCTGGACCGTGGATCTGGCCAGCCTGACCTATACCTACGTCAGTCCGGCCATTGAGAGCGCCCGCGGCTTCCTGCCGGAGGAGGTGGTCGGCCAGACGGTGCGTGACTCCTTGTCGGCCGCCTCGTACGAGCGGGTGATGGACCTGCTGGGCGATCATCTGCAACGCCTGGCCGCCGGCGACATGACGGCGATATCCGGCATGGCCGAGATCGAGCAGGTGCATAAGGACGGCAGCCTGGTGCCGGCGGAAGTGATGGCCAGCTTCCTGCTCGACGCGGCCGGGCAGCCGGTCGGTGTGCTCGGCATCTCGCGCAACAACGCCGAACGGCGGGCTGTCGAGGCGCAACTGCGTGCCGCCAACGACCAGTTGCGCCAACAGCTGGACGAAATCGGCTCACTGCAGGAGGCGCTCAAGGAGCAGGCCATCCGCGACAGCCTGACCGGCTGCTTCAATCGTCGCTATCTCGACGAGACGCTCGAGCGCGAGCTGTGGCGCGCCCGTCGCGAGGGTTATCCGCTGGCCGTGGTCATCCTCGACCTCGACCATTTCAAGCAGATCAACGACACCTACGGCCACCAGGCCGGCGACGAGGCGCTGCGCGTGCTGGCCGACCGCCTGCGTGCCGACATCCGTCATGAGGATGTGCTTTGTCGCTACGGTGGCGAGGAGTTCGTCATCCTGATGCCACGCATGCCCCTGGTCATCGCCGCCGAACGGGCAGAGCGCTGGCGGGCTTCGATCGCCGCCATCCGTGTCCGTTTCGGCAGTTTCGAACTGCGCTTCAGTGCCTCGGCCGGCGTCGCCGGCTATCCCGATCATGCGCGCATGCCGGACGACCTCATGCACTGTGCCGACGTGGCGCTTTACCAGGCCAAGGAAAACGGGCGCAACCGCGTCGTCGTCTTCGCCCAGCCTGTCGCCTGAAAGTTGTTCAGCCGGCGTCGACGGCGAAGCACATGTATTTCACCTCGAGGTATTCGTCGATTCCGTACTTCGAGCCTTCGCGGCCGATACCGGACTGCTTGATGCCGCCGAAGGGTGCTACCTCGTTCGAGATCAGTCCGGTATTGACGCCGACCATGCCGTATTCCAGCGCTTCGCCGACCCGCCAGCAACGGCCGACATCGCGGCTGAAGAAATAGGCGGCCAGACCGAACTCGGTGTCGTTGGCCATGGCGATGGCCTCGGCCTCGGTGTCGAAACGGAACAGCGGCGCCAGTGGGCCGAAGGTCTCTTCGCGGGCGACGGCCATTTCCGGCTTGACGTCGGCGAGCACCGTCGGCTGGAAGAAGTTTCCACCGCGTTCGTGACGGGAGCCGCCGCACAGAACGCGGGCACCCTTGGCTAGTGCGTCGGCAACATGGGCCTCGACCTTGGCCAGCCCCGCCGCATTGATCAGCGGTCCCTGAACGACGCCCTCCTCGTGGCCGGCGCCGACCTTCAGGTTGCGCGTGCGCTCGGCCAGGCGGCTGGCGAATGCCTCGTAGATGCCGGACTGGATCAGGAAGCGGTTGGCGCAGACGCAGGTCTGGCCAGTGTTGCGGTACTTGGCGATCATCGCCCCGTCGACGGCGGCATCGAGATCGGCATCGTCGAAGACGATGAACGGCGCATTGCCGCCCAGTTCCAGCGACAGCTTCTTGAGCGTCGGTGCGCTCTGTGCCATCAACAGACGGCCGACGGCCGTCGAGCCGGTGAAGGAAAGCTTGCGGACGATCGGGCTGGCCGTCAGTTCGCCGCCGATTTCGCCCGGATCGCCGGTCAGCACGTTGAAGACACCGGCCGGCAGGCCCGCCTGCTCGGCGAGTTCAGCCAGCGCCAGGGCCGTCAGTGGTGTCGCTTCGGCCGGCTTGACCACGACCGTGCAACCGGCGGCGAGGGCCGGTGCCACCTTGCGGGTGATCATTGCCAGCGGGAAGTTCCACGGGGTGATTGCGGCACAGACGCCGATCGGCTGCTTGACCACCAGCAGGCGGGTATTCGATGCCGGACTGGGAATGCTCTCGCCATAGGTCCGTTTGCCTTCTTCGGCGAACCATTCGACGAATGAGGCGCCGTAGATCGCTTCGCCCTTTGCTTCGGCCAGTGGCTTGCCGCCTTCGGCGGTGATCAGACTGGCCAGATCGTCCACGTTGTCGAGGATCAGCCGATTCCATGCCTGCAACAGCTGGGCCCGCCGGCGCGCCGTCAATGCCCGCCAGGCAGGCAGGGCTGCCTCTGCCGCCGCAATCGCCCGCTGCGTTTCGGCCGCGCCGCAGCGCGGTACCGTTGCCAGTGCCTGGCCAGTCGCCGGGTCGAGGACGGTCAGTGTCCGGCCGTCATCGGCATCGATCCATTGGCCGCCAATCAGGTTGGTACGCCGCAAAAGGCGTTCGTTCTGCAAATTCATGGCTTTATAAAATCTCGTAAAAACGCTAAGTTAGTGGATGTCTTGTAGAAACCGCACGAAGTTCATGTCCGTTCAGCCTCCACTCCTGGCCATTCTCGTCGCCGCACTGCTGGCAGCCTGCGGCACGCCCGGCACCCGCCCGGCATCGTCGGGCACTATAGCGCATGCTCCACTGGCGGTCAGCGAGCTGGGCAACGAGATCGCGCTCTACGCTCTCGGTCTGATCGACACCGGTTACCGCTTCGGTGGCAAGAACCCGGAAGCCGGTCTCGACTGCAGCGGCATGGTCAGCTACATCTACGAACGGGCGGCTGGCATCAAGGTGCCGGGCAGTGCCGCCGACATTGCGCGGCGAGGCAAGGCAATCGAGCGCACGGCACTGCGCCCGGGCGACCTGGTTTTCTTCAACACCCGCAACCGCTCGTTCTCGCATGTCGGCATCTATCTCGGTGACGACCGTTTCGTTCATGCGCCGTCGACCAACGGCCGCGTGCGCATCGATGCCCTCGGCGACCGCTACTACGCCCAACGCTTCGAGGCAGCCCGGACTTTCTTCGATTGACTCCCGGACTGATGATAGATTGGACGCCACCAGCGCCTGAAGGTAGAATCCGACCTCCCAAGCGCCCATAGCTCAGCTGGATAGAGTACTGCCCTCCGAAGGCAGGGGTCGTGCGTTCGAATCGCGCTGGGCGCGCCAGAATATCAACGGGTTAGGTGATCGTCACCTAACCCGTTTTTCTTTTGTGACCATACTGTGACCAATCTGCGACCAGTATGTGACCGCGTTCGTAATGAACGCGAGTGAATTCCCCAAAAGCGACCACTGCCCTTTGTGACCGATGGTCGCAGTCAGCAACTAACTGTCAATTTCTGGGGAATTCGGGATGTTCTCGTCAGGAACATACTCTGCCAGTTGCTCTATTCGACATTGGAAGTACGAGCACAATTTATTCAAATGATCTGTCAGCGTGCCATAGCCCCGCTGATTGACCATTTTGGATAGGGTCACGCGGCTGATGCCAGTGGCTTCAGCAAGTTCCAGGAGGGTCACCCTGCGCCCTTCCCTGAACTGCTTTTCAGCAAGTAGTTCTTGTATGCGGTAGCGAATCATTGTTTGCCTAGTTTAACAGAAGAAAAAACAGGCTTGCATTTGCGCCACTCGGTGTTAAACTAGATTTACATTGATGCCGATAGACGTATCAATGTTCTTCTAAACAGCCAAGGAGTGTCGCAAATGTCGCAGACTTATCTCACCACAGACGAGTTGGCCTCTCGTATCAAGTACGACTCCCGCACCATTCGCGAACGTTTAAAAGACAGCGTTCTGCTTGAAGGGGTCCACTACATTCGCCCATTTGGGGGCCGCAAAATTCTCTTTATTTGGGAGAGGATTGAAGAAGACATGGGTTGCGCAAAGCACCAGGTTTTCGCAATCCCAATGGCCAATGGAGGTGTATGCCATGGCTAGCATCCAGGTCCGTAAAGAGACGGGGACGCTGATCATCGATTTCTATTTCCGAGGTCAGCGTTGCCGTGAACAAACTGCGTTGGCGGATACGCCTGCCAATCGAAAGCGTCTCGGCAAAGTTCTGGCCAGCATCGAAGAGGAAATTGCCCAGGGGAAGTTCGATTACCGTCGGTTTTTCCCCTCCAGCAAGAATGCCGCAAAGTTCGATCAGGTAATTCCGGGGAACACTTTGACGGCAGCCGCGCTGGCTGTTTCGCCAGGTGCTAGTAGTAAGCCAACACCGCTATTTAAAACGTTCGCGGACATTTGGTTCAGTGAGAAGTCTATCGAGTGGCGGGCCTCGCACAAAAAGACAGTCCGCGACGACATCGACAAGCGCCTGGCTCCCCGTTTTGGGGATATGGTGGTCGGCAACATCACCAAGGCAGACATTCTTGCATTCCGCGCAGACCTCGCCAAAGCTCCGGCACGGAACAAGAAAAACACGCTGTCCAATCCGCGGATCAACAAGATATTGAATCCGCTGCGGCAAATCCTCTGCGAAGCCGCCGACCGTTACGATTTTCGCACGCCCTTCGAGAACATTAAACAACTCAGGGTCAAGCGTACCGACGTCGAGCCGTTCTCACTCGAGCAGGTCAAGAGCATCATCGATACCGTTCGAGTGGACTTCAAGCCGTACTTTACCGTCCGCTTTTTCACCGGTATGCGGACTGGCGAAGTGCACGGGCTGAAGTGGAAGTATGTCGATTTCCAGCGGCGGCTGATCCTGATTCGCGAGACGGTCGTCGATGGCGAGGAAACCTATACCAAGACGGATTCCTCGCAACGCGACATCCAGATGAGCCAGTTGGTCTTCGATGCCCTGAAAGAGCAGGAGAAGGGTACGCGGCAATGCTCCGAGTTTGTCTTCTGCAATCGGGAAGGGCAACCGCTCGACTACAAGAACGTCAATAACCGCGTCTGGAAGCCCCTGTTGCGTCATTTGGGACTCAAGTTGCGGCGCCCCTACCAGTGCCGGCATACCGCCGCCACGTTGTGGCTGGGGGCAGGGGAGAACCCGGAGTGGATTGCGCGGCAACTGGGACACACCACGACCGAGATGCTGTTCCGGGTGTATTCCCGCTATGTCCCCAATCTCACGCGACGGGACGGTTCCGCCTTCGAGCGGATGCTGACGGCCACGCTGGGCGATGGCCAGAGTCAGATCGACACTCAACCCGTAACCGAAGGAGCCTGAGCCATGACGCAATCGATGCAGGCCGATCGGCCCGTGTTTGAGACCACTACAGCAGGGTTCCCGCCCGCCTACTACCGGCTCGTCAGCATCACGCGCCTACCCGCAGCGCATGGCAAGGGCGTGACTAACCTGGCGTCGCTGTACCACGATCAGGAAGAACTCCAGGTAACGTGGCAATCGCAGCAAGTGGACTGCCGCCTGAAGCGTGGCTGCTTGGTGACCATTCGTGGCCGGAAGTCTTCGCCGCCTTCGGGCGACGCGTGTCGTATCCAGCGCCTGGAACTACTGGAAAAGCCGCTGCCCGGGATTAGTCCGTTTGCCACCATTCCCAGCAGCTGGGTTCGTGACCGTACTTGGATTGCCCGTGTCACTGAGCTCTGGCAGCGACTTTCACGGCCGTTCCAGCACTTGCTCACGGCCGTGTTCTGGGATGCTCGCCGCTTCGAACGATTCTTGACCGGACCGGCTGCGCTCAGCAGTTATCGACCGTTGCCAAATGCCAATCTGCGCCATGCGGTGGAGACGGCCGAGCAGGCCTACGCACTGGCCCACGGATTGAGTGACGTTTCTCCCTCCGTCGTGATCGCTTCAGCACTGCTGCACGATGCCGGGAAAGCTGACGACTACCGGCTGACGCCTGAGCGAGATGGCTATGCTTTCTCCGAACGCGGGCTGTTGGTGGGATCTCGGCATACGGTACTGGAATGGCTGGCGGTCGCTCGCGGCCGTGATGGTGTCATCGTGCCGGACAGTCAGTATCTGGCGCTGGTTCATGCCCTGACTGCAACGCCAGGTGCCAGTGCATTGGGCCTCCGGGAGCCGCAAACGATCGAAGCCAGCATTCTGAACGTCGCGCATCGGGTCAGCGATGAGCGTGCATGGCCCCCGATTGATCCCCCGGCCGGTCGCCTTCACCTGCCCAGTCGGGCTTCACGGATGCGCTAAGCACCGGATCGCTCACCACTACTATTGCCCCGTGCCGTGCATGGGGCAGAAAGGTTTAACTCATGCCAAATCAAGAAGTCGCCGTTGCCATCCTTTGGGGCGGCATCACCCTCCTAGTCTTCCTCGGCATCCTGCTGGCCCGTCGCCTCACCGCAGACGATTCCCCGGTGGAGCAAAAAGCGAAGCAGAGCGCTTTGCTGCTCAGCGTATTGGCTGCCTCGCTGATTCTGTATTTTGAAGTGAGAGGCTTTGTCCATGGCGATCCCGTCATCGCCGGTTATCTGCTGATTCCCAGCCTGTTCGCCATAGCTGCCATCCTTATTGTCGGTCGATCGCGTCTCTATCGCGCATTGGGTGGGCGTTCGTCGCTGACCGTTAAGCTACCCGCTGCCAACGCGAACGAAATTCGCGACCAACATGAAGCCATGTGGAATCGCCTCCGCCAGTTGCCTCATTTCCGCGAATCCCTGCAAGGGGAGTTGATCAGCCTGCTGACGGGAGACCGGGTGTTCTGGAGCACGTATCAACGTGACCCATGCCTAGCGATCGCTCTGTCGGCCAAGACAACAATCACCGTCTATCGCTATGAAACCCTGGCGCGTTATGTACAGATACAGACACGGCTTGCTCGGGCTCTTGAGCCGATGGGCGGAACAGCGCCTATCCAAGGAGAAGCAGAATGAACCGACTGCCTTTCAAAGATCGCGTCCGGGAAGAGTGGCGACGTCTCAACCCGCGCCTTGCCAGTAAGAGCGGTACGCTCCGTCAGAGTTTCCTGGCAGGGTTTCGCGAAGGGTTCTATGGCTTTTGGGCGCCTTTGCGCTTCCTCTGGTGGCTGCTTACCCGTTCGTGGAAATAGCGCGCACAGGCCGGTGCCAAGATCGGGTACGGGCATTGGTAGCGATGCCCAAATCCCTACCTGCCTTCGTTTTTGTGAATGGGCATCGGAAATTCAACCCTCGGACGACGGTGGGACCCAGTTGCAGGAACGTATTCGCGAGGGACTGCAGCGATTGCACGCGGGTTGAATGTGTACAGCAAAGACTGGGATTGTCACCGATTTGTCAGAGGCTAGTGCCGACGGTCGGCTACCAAGCGATCTTGATATCGGATTTGGCTCTTCGGGAATCGGCGTAAGTCTGTGCGGATACTGTGGTGCGTTGCGCCGCGTGCCGATTCCGATAAGTGGTTGTTGCACACGTGGTGGGAAGGCTTTCTTGGAGGTTCCTATGCCTGCTGACTACATAATCCTTGCCGTTGTGGCGTTTCTCTCGATCAGCGGCAGCTTGTTCCTGTTGCGTCAAGCCAGGAAGCGTCGCCGTCAGCATTTCTGGAAGGAGCGTGTAAGAATTTTTGTGTAAACGGTCACCCGGCAGGAAACTGCCACATTGCCAGGAGCGATGATGACCGTAGGAAAGAAAGCAGTACCCAAGGAGTTACTGGACAGCCTGTTGGCTGACTACC
>WBUO01000506.1 GCA_008933675.1 Dechloromonas sp. | reverse complement strand
ATAATGTAGCGTGCCGGCGAAGGCACTAAATAGGATAGGAACTGGTCCTCATCTCTCGAAATAAGGGAGATGTCTTGCGGGACACGCATACCGAGCTGCGTCAAGTGACTCCAAGCTGCAAGGTAATGATAGGTATTGGCCACGATGAGCGCCGTTGGAGAGGCTTTCCGGGTTAGCAATTGGCGCAAAACATTGCCGATGCCAGACGGACTTCCATCGTGCCAACAAATGCTGGCCTCACAATCTGAGCGCTTAGACATCGATATTCCCTCTTTCAAGCCGATCTCGCTTTCAAGATCGCCGGCCATCGCGGGCTTCGGCACCAATAATGCGATGCGCCGATGCCCAAGCCCGAGCAACACGCCGGCAGCATGGCGGCAGATTGCGCGATGGTCCAAATCCCTGTGCGCCAGTGGCAGTCCGTCATAGACGGTACCCACCACGAGACAACGTGGATGGTGCTTGCTGAACCAGTTTTGTGTCGTGTCATTGGAACGAAGCAGAATCCAGCAGCCGTGAGGATGCTGACTGGTTAAGCGGCTCAACGCCTGCCCCGGATTGCGACCGAAGTACTGTTGACCGTAATACATGCGCAGGAGGCAATTGTTCTCGCCCAACAAAGCGCGCAGTTCATCAATCCACAAAGTCTGACTTGGGCGCAACCGCTCAGGAGGTACTGGCATCAGCAGCGCCACATCATGGTTGAGTGCAGACGCCGACTTCACCGCCGACCTTTTAAGTATCCGGTGTCCGCTACCATGGACCGTTGCGATAACGCTACTCCGCTGCAATTTTGCTAACGCCGCCCGGATTGTATTGCGGCTTACTTGATATTTCGAACATAACGCCCGCTCGCCTGGAAGCCACTCTTTCCAAGTCCCACGAGTTATCTCCGTTTCCAAAATATCGGCCGTTTGCGCAACTAGCGAATGTCGCTTGGGTAGGTCCACCATGGTTCCAGATTTTCCTTTGAAACTGGCCGAGCCGTACTGAGCCCGACTTCCGAGATGAGGCACCATTTGTCAGCTTTGGCAAGTCCCAGCCTCCCCTGCCCCGAATCGCAAGCGAAACCAAACAAGACGACCGCTTAAGTTGCCACGTGCGCACTTCTCCGGCCTGGTTCACATCAACGCCGAACCGCCTCGACCATGACGTAACGTCGGAGTAGTCGGCACCTTTGCAGACCTACCCGCTAGATCGGACGCATCACAAAGTGCTAGCGCAGGAGAAAAAGCCCAGGGAATCCAAGTCGGCCCGTAAGGCCGCCACTTCAGTCCGCGAAAGACTTCGCAGCGGCGGCCGGACAGGGCCGCAATCCAGCCCGATTAGCTGCATGATCGCCTTCCCTGCTGGGAGGCCTCCATGCTTGACCATCACATCAATGAACGCGCGCGCGAATGCTTGGTTCTTTTCCGCTTTGGCACGCTCACCAGCCTTGGAGGCCCGCATGATCTCTAGGTAAAGCGGCGCCGCATAGTTGTAGGTGCTCCCTACTGCACCAGTAGCCCCGTTTTCGAGCCCTGTCAGCAAAAGCTCATCACGCCCAAACAGCACATCGTAGCGCTCTCCGGCGATCAAAAGTGCGGCCTTGAAGTCCTCGATATCTTCATCGGTAAACTTCACTCCGGCCAGATTAGGAACGCTTTCGGACGCTCTCGACAGAAATTGCGCCGCGCTGATGCGCACGCCCGTCATCGATGGCATATGGTAATAGTAAAAGGGCAACTTGGGTGCTGCAGCCGCAACGCGCTCGGCCCAATGAACCAAATCATCGACGCCCCCCGGCTTGAAGAAACTTGGGGCAATCGCTGCAATCGCGTCCACACCGACGCGCTGCGCATGCTGGGCCAGCGCACAACTCTCCGCGAGGCTCTGATGGCCAACATGGACGATGAGCTTAAGTCCCGGAGGCAACACTTTCTTCCATTCCTCGGCCAGCTGGCGCCTCTCCGAACTAGTCAGGGAAACTCCCTCCCCAGTGGTTC
>WBUO01000132.1 GCA_008933675.1 Dechloromonas sp. | reverse complement strand
GTATTCGACATGGCCGGCATCGCCCGGGTTGATGTTCTTGGACCACTGGATTTCGTCGGCGCGGTTGAAGGCATTGTTGATGCGCTCGACGACCTTCGGCACGGAGTCGACCGGGTACAGCGACTGGTCCGGGTACATGGCGGCGTACTCGTTGTTGTCGGCAGCGACTTGCCAGCCGGACAGGTAGATTGCCTTGATGCCGGCCTTGGCTTGCTGAACGGCTTGACCGCCGGTCAGGGCGCCCAGGCAGTTGACGTAGGGGGTGTTGTTGACCAGATCCCAGAGCTTTTCGGCGCCACGGCGGGCCAGCGTGTGCTCGACCTGGAAGGAGCCGCGCAGACGGACGACGTCAGCAGCGGAGTAGCCGCGCTTGATGCCCTTCCAGCGGGGATTTTCTGCCCAGTCTTTTTCCAGGGCGGCGATTTGCTGTTCGCGAGTGCTCATGTGAATTCCTCAAGGTTTAGGTTGGGATTACGACTTTGTTGCGCTGGAGCTATCCTGCCCGAGCGATGGATGAAGTATAGAGCGATTTTTGCACAGCAGCAATGGTCTTATATAAGACATAAGACATTATTTTTTCTTTGTTTAACAATTGGTTATTGAGCTAATTTCATGATGCGAAATGCGGTTCGTTTGTGTGAAATGCAATGCAGCATGCTCGGGGAGTGTCAGGCTTGATATCAATGTCGGAATGTTTGTTTTCGGCGCTTGACGCTTGGTGCGAACAGGGATTGAATTCGGCAAATTTCTCAGATTCTGGTGGATTGTATGGAACTCCTGCGCAGCTTGTACGACTGGAATGAGCGAACTTTCTGGAATTCGCTGACCAAGAAGCTGATGAGCTTCCTGTTGCTTTTCTTCATCGATGTGGTCTACCTGATGATCTACATCAACCAGAAAACGATGATTGCCGAGGAGATGTCACGTTCCGGCACGGCTCCAGAAGTCATGCAGCGAATTTCAGCGAGCATGGATCACGGCTTGACGTTGATGATCGGGCTGACCGTCATTGCCTTGGGCTGGAATCTGTTGCAGATTCTCTACATCCGTTTCCTGATCCTGCGTCCGGTGCGCATGATTGCCACCATCTTCGACGAGATCGGGCGCGGGGAAGGGGATTTTTCCCGTAACCTGCCGACGGTCACCCACGATGAATTGCGTACGCTGGCGGAGGCCTACAACCGTTTCGCCGACAAGATGCGCGAGATCATCAGCGAAGTCCGCAAGATGAGCGTGAATATTGCGCGCGAGGCTGTCGTGGTCCGGAAAAGCGTTTCTTCGACCGCGGAGCGGGCAACGCAGCAGGGGGAGATCGCCAGCGCAGTATTCGGTGCCAGCAACGAGGCGACGCAGGCAATCGACGAGGTTTCGGGTTCTACCGAACGCATCACTCACTCTACCGATGCCAATCTTCTGACGGCCCGCAATTCGCTTGCCGAAATGCAGGATATTGTCGGCAAGGTTCAGGTCGTCAGCGACAAGCTCAATCAGTTCAACGATACCGTCGGCCATCTCGCCCAGCGATCCGACAGCATCCGGCAGGTCGCCGGCTTGATCAAGGATATTGCCGACCAGACCAATCTGCTGGCACTCAACGCGGCGATCGAGGCGGCGCGCGCCGGTGAAATGGGAAGAGGTTTCGCCGTCGTTGCAGACGAAGTGCGCAAACTGGCCGAGCGGGTCAATGTGGCGACGCAGGAGATCACCGACAACATCGGCGGCATGCTTTCCCTGGTACGCGAAACCCAAAATGAAAACGAGATGATCAATGCCGACATACGGCAGACGCGTGAGGCGGTCGAGCGTTCTTCCGGTGAGTTTCAGCGCATGGTCGGCGACTTCGAGCAGACAGGCGATCAGTTGAACCAGATTGCCGCGGCCATGGAGGAACTGACGGCAACCAACGCGCAGGTACATGATGCGGTTGTCCAGGTGCACGATCTGTCACGCGAGGTATCCGGCAGCATGAAGTCGTCGGAGCAATCGACGATTACCCTGAGTCAGGCAACCGAAAGTGTTCAGGAGCTCGTATCGCGCTTCAAGATCGGCCGGGGAGCATTCGATTTCAATGTCGACCAGGCACGCAATTTCCGCGATGCGATCCAGAAACGACTTGGCGAACTGGCGGCGCGCGGTGTCGATATCTGGGACCAGAACTACCGTCCGTTACCCCATACCAATCCGCAAAAATACGATGTTTCCTATTGCCCTGTTTTCGAGCGGGAAATTCAGCCCCTGCTGGAAAATGCCCTGACCGACCTGCGCGGCGGGGTTTATGCGCTGATCATCGATGTACGTGGTTACGGCGCCATTCACAACCTGAAGTACTCGCAGTCCCTGACCGGAAACTATCAGAAGGATCTGGTCGGCAATCGCACGCGCCGGATCTGGGATGACGTGACCGGTCAACGCGGTGCGAAGAACGTCCAGCCGATGCTGGTGCAGACCTACGCCCGCGATACCGGGGAAATCCTCTCGGAAATCAATATGCCGATCATGGTCGCCGGGCGCCACTGGGGCGCCGTACGGGTCGGCTGCGAAAGCGCCGTGCTGCTGGAGGGGTGAGCGGCGACGGCGCGGATGCCACCTGCTACGCTCAGAGCAGGGGCTTGCTGGAGACGATTACCCCGTCTTCGTCGGCATAGAGCCACTCGCCGGGAGTGAAGGTGACGCTACCGAAGGTGACGCCGATGTTGCGGTCGCCGACCCCTTTCTTGATGCTCTTCTGCGGGTGGGTGTCGAGTGCCCGCACGCCGATGTCGATGCCGTTGATGTCTGCCGAATCACGGATGCAGCCGTAAACGACGACGCCTTCCCAGCCATTCTTCGCAGCGAGGATGGCCAGTTGATCGCCGACCAGCGCACAGCGCAACGACCCGCCACCATCGATGACCAATACCTTGCCCTTGCCGCTTTCGCCGAAAGCTTCACGGACCAGCGAGTTGTCCTCGAAAATCTTCAGCGTGACGATCTCGCCGCAAAAGCTGCTGCGACCGCCGTAGCGCTGGAACATCGGCGCAACAACACGAACGCTCTTGCCGAGTTCGGATTCGAATTCATCGCAAAGGTCGGGGGTCTTGAAACTCATGATCGGGTTCTCCCTGGCAGAAAAAAAGCCATGCATCGCATGGCTTTGTAGTGATGAAGCTGAAGTTTAGACGACGGCCTCGCTTTTTTCCTCTTCGAAGTCGAGCTTGATCTTTCCGTCAGCGTCCAGATCAACCGTGACCTTGCCGCCATTCGCCAGTCGACCGAACAGCAGCTCGTCGGCCAGCGCCGAGCGGATCGTGTCCTGGATCAGGCGGGCCATCGGCCGGGCGCCCATCAGCGGATCGAAGCCCTTTTCGGCCAGCAGTTCCTTGACCGCATCGGTGAAGTGCGCCTCGACCTTCTTCTCGTGCAGCTGTTCTTCCAGCTGCATCAGGAACTTGTCGACAACGCGCAGGATGATCTCGTGGTCGAGCGGCGCGAACGATATCGTCGCATCCAGACGGTTGCGGAATTCCGGCGTGAACAGCCGCTTGATCTCCGCCATCTCGTCGCCGGTCTGCTTCGAACTGGTGAAGCCCATGCTCGACTTCTGCAGGTCGGCCGCGCCGGCATTGGTCGTCATGATGATGACCACGTTGCGGAAATCGGCCTTTCGCCCGTTGTTGTCGGTCAGCGTGCCGTGGTCCATCACCTGCAGCAGGATGTTGAAGATATCCGGGTGTGCCTTCTCGATTTCGTCGAGCAGCAGCACACAGTACGGCTTCTTGGTTACCGCCTCGGTCAGCAGGCCGCCCTGCTCGAAACCGACATAGCCCGGCGGCGCGCCGATCAGCCGCGACACGGCATGACGTTCCATGTACTCGCTCATGTCGAAGCGCAGCAGTTCGATGCCCATGCAGTAGGCCAGCTGCTTGGCGACTTCCGTCTTGCCGACGCCGGTCGGGCCGCTGAACAGGAAGGAGCCGATCGGCTTGCCCGGATTGCCGAGTCCGGAGCGGGCCATCTTGATCGCCTTGGTCAGCGCGTCGATCGACTTGTCCTGGCCGAAGACGACGGCCTTCAGGTCGCGGTCGAGGTTCTTCAGCGCGCCGCGGTCATCCATCGTCACGTGCTGCGAAGGAATGCGGGCGATCTTGGCGACGATTTCCTCGATGTCTGTCTTGTTGATCAACTTCTTCTGCTTCGATTTGGGCAGGATGCGCTGGGCAGCGCCAGCCTCGTCGATGACATCGATGGCTTTGTCAGGAAGATGACGATCAGTGATGTAGCGGGCCGACAATTCGGCAGCCGACGAAATGGCCGTTGCCGAATACTTGATGCCGTGGTGGGCCTCGAAGCGGGCTTTCAGACCCTTCAGAATCTCGACGGTCTCGGCGACCGAGGGTTCATTGACGTCGATCTTCTGGAAGCGACGCGACAGTGCGCTGTCCTTCTCGAAAATGCCGCGGAACTCGGTGTAGGTCGTGGCGCCGATGCATTTCAGCTGTCCCGAAGAAAGCGCCGGCTTCAACAGGTTCGAAGCATCGAGCGTACCGCCGGATGCGGAACCAGCTCCGATCAACGTATGGATCTCGTCGATGAACAGGATGGCGTTCGGGTTGTCGGCCAGTTGCTTGAGCACGCCCTTCAGGCGTTGTTCGAAGTCGCCCCGGTACTTGGTGCCGGCGAGCAGGGCGCCCATGTCGAGCGAGTAGACGTTGGCCTTGGCCAGGATCTCCGGTACGTCGCTTTCGACGATGCGGCGGGCCAGGCCCTCGGCAATCGCTGTCTTGCCGACGCCGGCCTCGCCGACCAGCAGCGGATTGTTCTTGCGCCGCCGGCACAAGGTCTGGATCACGCGTTCCAGTTCCTTGTCGCGGCCGATCAGCGGATCGATCTTGCCCTGCAGCGCAAGTGCGTTGAGATTGATCGTGTATTGCTCGAGCGGCCCGGCTTCCTTCTCGCCTTCGGTCTCGACAGCTTCGCCTTCAGCCGGGGCTTTCTGCTGCGGTACCTTGCTGATGCCATGCGAGATGTAGTTGACGACATCGAGCCGCGTCACCGCCTGCTTCTGCAGGAAATAGACGGCGTGGGAGTCCTTTTCGCCGTAGATGGCAACCAGCACGTTGGCGCCATTGACTTCCTTCTTGCCGGACGACTGAACGTGCAGGATGGCACGCTGGATGACGCGCTGGAAACCCAGCGTCGGCTGGGTGTCGATGTCATCCTCCCCGGAAACGGTCGGCGTGTGCTCGTTGATGAAGTTGGTCAGATCCTTGCGTAACGCGTCCGGCTTGGCGCCGCAGGCACGCAGGGCATCGGCTGCAGAGGGGTTGTCGATCAGCGCGAGCAGGAGGTGTTCGACGGTGATGAACTCGTGGCGTTTTTGGCGCGCCTCGACAAAAGCCATGTGCAGGCTGACTTCGAGTTCCTGGGCAATCATCAGTTTTCCTCCATGACGCAAGCAAGCGGGTGTTGGTGCTGGCGGGCAAATGCACTCACCTGTTCAACCTTGGTGGCGGCAATGTCGCGCGGGAAAATTCCGCAGACGCCCCGGCCTTCGTTATGAACTTTGAGCATGATTCGCGTCGCTTGTTCAGTATCCAGAGAAAAAAAGCGTTGCAGAACGGTGATGACGAAATCCATGGGTGTGTAATCGTCGTTCAGCAACACCACCTTGAACATCTTTGGCGGTTCCAACTTCGTGCGTTGTGCCTGGAGTTGTCCGCCTTCCTGAAACTTCGTAGCCATGCGTCCGATTCTATACAGTCCGATTCAATTCGCAACTGGAAAGATCAGGGCACAAACCGCGATTTTCCAGTCCTCTACAAGCAATTTAGGTGCCTGATTCTTGCCGCACTGCGGCAAGAATACTTGTTGACGACATAATTCAACTGGCGTAGAAAGCAAACGTGTTTGGCTTCAAGCTGTATCAATGGTGCCGCAATGCACCGGGTCACTGAGCTCAAACAGGGAGTCGGGGAGACCCGGAAATTTGTTCGTTTTTTGTAAGAAAGTTGCAAACATGGCAATCGGTACTGTCAAGTGGTTCAATGATTCCAAGGGCTTCGGCTTCATCACGCCTGACGATGGCAGCGAAGATCTCTTCGCGCACTTCTCGGCCATCAACATGAATGGTTTCAAGACCCTGAAGGAAGGCGAAAAGGTTTCCTTCGAAGTCGTGCAGGGCCCCAAGGGCAAGCAGGCTTCCAACATCCAGCGCGCCTGAGCGTCGGAAGTTGTCAAATTGAAAGCCCGTCCGTCTGGACGGGCTTTTTTCATTGGGTCGTCCGATTTCAGCTGACGGTGAATTCGTCCTGACGGCGTTCGCCGAGATTGTCTTGCCAGATTACCGACAACTTGTCCCCGGGCTTCACCCCTCGCACCCGGAAAGCGAAAAGTGGATTTCGCGAAACCGAGGTATTCAGTTGGCCCTCAATCAACGATTTGCCGTTGTGGCTGACTGAAAAATTCTGAATGAAGTGCGTGGGAAGCGCAGCGCCTTTCTCGTCTTTGCGCTGACCGGTTTCCATGGGATGCTGCATCAGGATGCGCAGCTCCGTGAATTCGCCCTGATTTTGTGCGCGTAGCTTGATTGGCTCGCTCATGTTCAACCTCCGCAGCCGCCCAGAGTGACCTTGATTTCACGAAAGGCAACGTGCGTCTTGCCATCTGTGGTTCTGGCCAGGGCGCGAATGCGCATGGTTTCAGCCAGCTTCAATTGAATTCTGGTGTAGGGCAGGGCGGCGCCGGAAAAATCCAGCGTGGCACACAGCGGCATTGGATTTTTCTCGGCAAAGACTGCGAGGCTACGGATGTTGGCCACATTGCAGATGATTTCAACTTCGACTTTGGCACCGTTTTCGGCAATCTCGGGGGCGTTGATGATGATGTCGCGCGAATCGGAGGCGCTGCCGCCGCCGTAGTTCTTAAGCGCATCACCGAGATTGCGCGCAGTAAAGGCGCTACGGTTCCATTCTGCAGCCAGGACGGTGAATGGTGTCAGGAGTCCCGTTCCCAGCAGGGGAATCAGTGCGCTGGCTGATACGCCGCCTTTGAGCAGGCGCCGGCGCATCGCTTCCGGAGATTGTGTCACGTTCATTCGGCTGTCCAGTGCCCTGATTTGCCGCCCTTCTTCTCGATCAGGCGGACGTTGTCGATGCGCATGCCGCGATCGACGGCCTTGCACATGTCGTAGATGGTGAGGAGGCCGACTGATACCGCAGTCAGCGCTTCCATTTCGACACCGGTGCGGCCGAAGCATTCGGCTGTGACTTCGCAATGGACGGCATTACCCGCATCATCAATGGAGAAGTCGGCGGCAACGCGGGTCAGGGCAATGGGATGGCAGAGCGGAATCAGGTCGCCGGTCCGCTTGCTTGCCTGGATGGCGGCAATGCGGGCGATGCCGAGTACGTCGCCTTTCTTGGCGGAGCCGTCGCGGATCAGGGCCAGTGTTTCCGGTTTCATGTGGATGCTGCCGGTGGCACGGGCGCAGCGCGCTGTTTCGTCCTTTGGGCCAACGTCCACCATGTGGGCTTGGCCAGCACTGTCGAAATGGGTCAGGTTCTGTTGGGTCACGGAAATTTACACGGCGTTACTTTTCGCCCGCGGAGCGGGTTATCGAGGCTGCGATATCATAGCACCATGCCTTTCGCCCAACGCCTGATCGCCGGCATGCTTGCCTGTTCGCTTGTTGTTCAGCCATTGCACGCGGACAACCTGCCGGAACTCGGCGATGTTGCCAGTAACGAATTGTCGCTCAATACCGAGAAGCGTATCGGGCGGCAGATCATGAATGAAATCCGCCTGCGCGAACCGGCTTATCTTGACGATTCGGATGTCGAAGGCTACCTGAATGTGCTGGGCAGCAAGCTGGTGGCTGCCAGCGATGATCCGGGGTTGGGCTTCTTCTTCTTTGCCATTGCGGATCCGAGTGTCAATGCCTTTGCCATGCCCGGTGGCTACATCGGTGTTCATTCCGGGTTGATCATCACTGCCCAGACCGAATCCGAACTGGCCGGCGTGATGGCGCATGAAATCGCACACGTCACGCAACGCCATATCGCGCGTCAGGTATTTCAGTCCAAGCAGCTGGGCATGGCGTCGATGCTGGCCATGGGGCTGGCCTTGCTGGCGGCGCGTTCCAGCTCACAGGCAGCAAGTGCTGCCATCGCGACCACCCAGGCCGGAGCAATTTCCGCCCAGTTGGCTTTTTCGCGAGATTTTGAGCGCGAATCTGATCGTCTCGGCTTCGATATTTTGCGCAAGGCCGGCTTCGACGTGCGCGGCATGTCCGCGTTCTTCGATCGCCTGCAACGGACGGCTCGTCATTACGAGAACAATGCGACTGCCTATTTGCGCACGCACCCGCTGAGTGGTGAGCGACTCACCGACATGCAGCATCGCGAAGGCGAGGTTCCTTATCGTCAGGTCCCGGACAGCGCCGATTTTCAATTGGTGCGGGCCAAGTTGCGGGCGATGCAGGGAACGCCGGCGGAAGCAGTGCGCCATTTCGAGGCACTGCTCCTTGAGAAGAAATATGCGAGTGAGGCTGCTGCGCGTTATGGGCTGGCCTATAGCCTGTTTCGGGGGCGTGACTGGATTTCGGCGGAACAGCAATTGCAGCTTGCCAGGGCCGGTAAACCGGCTGAGCCGATGATCGAACGCCTGTACGCCGAGGTGAGAATTGCCCAAGGGGATGCCAAGGGAGGGCTGGCAGTCTACCAAGATGCAATCCAGCGTTCGCCGCTCAATCAAGGATTGATTGACGGCTATGGGCAGGCGTTGCTCGGCGCAGCTCGTTTCAACGAGGCGCTGCGTTTCGCGGATGAACAGTTGCAGATGCAACCCGATGGCGTACGTTTCTATCGCCTGCGTGCGGCCAGTCATGCCGGATTGGGGCGTGCCGCGCAACAACACCAGGCACTGGCCGAGGTTTTTGCGCTACAGGGGCAAACCGGTCCGGCCATTGAGCAGCTGGAACTGGCGCAGAAGGCTGGTGATGCGAATTTCTATGTGATGTCGGCGATTGATGCCCGTCTGCGTGAGCTCAAGCGCCTGCGCCTGGAGGAGCTCAAGGAACGGCGCAATTGAGGTTAGAATTGCGCCTCTAACCCGGAACCTGGAAGACCATGGAATTCGATCGCGATCTCGACGTCAAGGGACTCAACTGTCCGCTTCCCATCCTGCGTACCAAGAAGGCGCTGGCCGAGATGGAGTCTGGTCAGGTGCTGCGCGTGCAGGCGACCGATCCGGGATCGTTGAAGGATTTTCCTGCATTCGCCAAGCAGACCGGCAATGAGCTGGTCGCCCAGAAGGAAGAGAATCGCGTCTTCGAGTACTTTCTGAAGCGCAAATAACCCCCAAGTTGTACGCCTTCTTCGAGGACAGGCAGGCACGGCCGGGTGAGCCCTCGGCCTGGCTTTTCGAGGGGCTGGTCGATTGCCTCGAAATTCGAACCGGGCATGACCTGGCGAGCGTCTTGGCCGGTTTGGGCGACGAGCCTTTGTGGAGCGTCATTGCCCTGTCTTACGAACTGGGCTACCTGATCGAGCCGAAGAGCGCACCGGATGGCTGGCCGCCGGCGGCATCGGAACCGCTGGCGCGCTTCTGGCGGTTCGCCCGGCGGCGCGAGCTGTCCGCCGCGGAAGCCGATACATGGCTGCAACAGCATGCCGGCGATACCGTCGGTGGTGTTGGCGGACTGCAGCCACAGATGGCGGAAGCCGACTACCTGAACGCGGTCCACAAGATTCGGCAGTTTATTGCCGATGGTGATTGCTATCAGGTCAACCTCACCTTGCCGCTGACCGGTCGCTGGTTCGGTGCTCCGCTGGCGCTCTATGCCCGCTTGCGGCGCTGTCAGCCCGTGCGCTACGGAGGCTTCATCGGCGATGCTGCGGGCGGCCTGGTGTCCCTGTCGCCGGAGCTGTTCCTCGAAAGATGTGGACAGCATCTGCGTACCCGGCCGATGAAGGGGACGGCGCCGCGTCAGCTAGCGCCGGAACAACTGCGCGACTCAGCCAAGGATCGTGCCGAGAATCTGATGATCGTCGATCTGCTACGCAACGACCTGGGGCGGATTGCCCTGCCGGGGAGTGTCACGGTCGATCGCCTGTTCGAGATCGAGGCCTATCCGACGGTCTGGCAGATGGTTTCGGAAGTATCGGCGGAGATTGGTAACGCATCGTTCGGCGAAGTCCTGCGCGCGCTCTTTCCCTGCGGATCGATCACCGGTGCGCCGAAGATCCGTGCCATGCAGATTGCCGCCGAACTGGAAATCGGGCCGCGCGGCCCGTACACCGGTGCCCTCGGCTGGCTGGCGCCGGATGGCGATTTTCGCCTCAACGTCGCCATCCGCACGCTGGAACTGGGCGCCGACGGTAGTGTTCGATTAGGGGTGGGCAGCGGCATCGTCGCTGACTCGCAACCGGCGGCTGAATGGCAGGAGTGTCTGCTCAAGGCACGTTTTCTGCGCGCTTGCGATCCGGGGCTGCGCCTGATCGAGACCTTGCGCTGCGAGCAGGGTAACTATCCGCATCTGGCTGGGCATCTGGCTCGTCTGCAGCGTTCTGCTGAATGGTTCGGGTTTCCGCTCGACCTCGAGGCGCTTCGTAAAGCTCTGGCGGCAGTCGTCAGCGATGATGTCCGGCGGGTGCGGGTGACGCTGGGACGCGATGGGGTAGCGGAGGTATCCTCTTATCCGCTTGATGGCGGGCCGGCCGGGCCACGCCTGGCCGTGCTGGCCGCCCAGCGTATCGCGGCCGATGATCCGTTGCGCGGTCACAAGACCACCGAGCGGGCAGTCTACGATGCCGCGCTGCAGGCACTGGCTGGCGAACCGGCGATCTTCGATGCGGTGTTCCTGAACGAACGCGGTGAGGTTGCCGAAGGCGCGCGCAGCAACGTTTTTGTCGAGCGCGACGGGGTGCTGCTGACGCCGCCACTGGCGAGCGGTGCGCTCCCCGGCGTGTTGCGCGCCGAGTTGCTGGCGGCCGGCCGGGCGCGCGAGGCCGTGCTGTGGCCGGCCGATCTGGCCGGCGACTTCTGGCTGGGCAATGCCCTGCGCGGGCTGATTC
>WBUO01000131.1 GCA_008933675.1 Dechloromonas sp. | reverse complement strand
GACGTCGCCGACGGCACCAGCGATGCCGATCTCGACGCGATGTGCGAGAAGCTGCTCGCCAACACGGTGATCGAAAACTACCGCATCGAACGCGCCTGACCGCCGCGAAGGAGCCTTGCTCATGAAGACCGCCGTCATCGTCTTTCCCGGCTCCAACTGCGATCGCGACATGGCCGTCGCGCTCGAAACCGTGACCGGCGTCAAGCCCGCGATGGTTTGGCACCGCGAGACGGCGCTTCCGGACGGCACCGATTTCATCGCGCTGCCTGGCGGCTTTTCCTATGGCGATTATCTGCGCTCGGGCGCGATGGCGGCGCGGTCGCCGATCCTGCGCGCCGTCGCCGACGCCGCGGCGCGCGGCGTGCCGGTGCTGGGCGTGTGCAACGGCTTTCAGGTGTTGACCGAGGCACAGTTGTTGCCCGGCGCGCTGATGCGCAACGCGGGCCTCAACTTCGTCTGCCGCACGGTGCCGTTGACCGTTGCCAACAGCCAGTCGCTGTTCACCGCCGCCTATGGCGCGGACGAGACGATCCATATTCCGGTCGCGCATCATGACGGCAATTATTTCGCCGACGCCGACACGCTCGACCGGATCGAGGGCGAGGGGCGCGTCGCTTTTCGCTATGCCGACAGCGTCAACGGTTCGGCGCGCGCCATCGCCGGCGTGCTCAACGATGCGGGCAATGTGCTCGGCATGATGCCGCACCCCGAACGCGCGATCGACCGCGCGCATGGCGGCACCGACGGGCTACGCCTGTTCGAGGCCGCGCTCGGCGTTCTCGCCTGATATGACCGCTTGCGCTGGCGCGTCGGCGCGCGGCTCCAGCCAGCGGCCGACGATCAGCAGCATCGTCGGCCAGAACATCGTGTTCCAGATATCGTGCCAGTGCGCCGCGTCGGGCTGGATCGCCGAGCGGCCGATCTCGGCCTGAAGGTCGAGCCATTCGCCGCCGCACGCCATGACAAGTACCGCAACCCAGGCGATCAGTCCGCCACCGCGCCGCCGCCAGACCAGCCGCACCGCCAGAAACAGCGCCAGCCCGAAATAGATATGCAGCGCATCCTTGCCGAGCCCGACCGAGGAGACGATCGACAGCTTGTGCTCCTCGAACAGCGCGGCGAGCAGGGTCAGCGTCACGCGGGTCAGACCTTGGCGCGGAAGGGGGTAAAATCGGTTCCCTCGTCAAACACGTCGACGCCCTCGCGGCGCTTGAGCGTGCCGACCACCAGATAGGTGACGGGGGTGAGCGCCGCCTCCCAGGCGGTTTTGATGAACCATTGCGACAGCACGACCTGATAAAGCTGCTCGGGCGGCCAGCCGGCGAGTCCGTAAAAGGCGAGCGGGTAGAAGATCAGGCTGTCGAGCCCCTGGCCGACGATCGTCGACCCGATGGTGCGCATCCACAGATGCCGGCCCTCGGTCCACAGCTTCATGCGCGCGAGGACATAGCTGTTGGCGAATTCGCCGACCCAGAAGGCGGTCATCGAGGCGATGACGATGCGCCAGCTGTTGCCGAACACGAATTCATAGGCTGCTTGCCCCGGCCAGTCGCGCGCCGGCGGCAGCGCGACGACGACCCATGCCATGAACGCCATGAAGACGAGCGCGGCGAACCCGGTCCAGATCACCCGGCGCGCCCGCGCATAGCCATAAACCTCGGTCAGGACGTCGCCGATGATATAGCTGATCGGAAAGAAGAGCACGCCAGCGCCAAAGGCCCATTCGGTGCCCCAGGGCAGGGTGACATAGCTCGGCTTCGATGCCCCGATGATGTTGCTGAGCAACAGGATCGCGACAAAGGCCGCCATCACCAGATCATAATAGCGGAACTGGTGCACGCTGGCGGCGCGGACGTGCACGGGATGGGCGGGCGGCGGAGACTCGGTCATCGCCGCATTGCTTAACCGGCTTTGCAGCCCTCGCAAACCACGCTATTCGCGCGATCCACAGCCTTGGTGCACGCGCCCGTAGCTCAGCTGGATAGAGCACCCGCCTTCTAAGCGGGTGGTCGCAGGTTCGAATCCTGCCGGGCGCGCCATACCTTTTTCAAGCATCGAAACGTCCCCTAACATATTGAAAGGCATAGCCAAAACGGGTGTTCGAAAACCCGTTTTCCGGTCATATGCCAACTGGCTCGGAAAGGTCAGTTTGAGGGCCATCCGTTTGTCCGTCAGGCTCTCGCTTTTCCAGAGATTCCAAGGACTTGCGAGGAACTGCAAGGCAGTTCGAAACGATTCATCGAAATCTTTGACAGGCTTGTCGCA
Organism: Dechloromonas sp.; assembly: GCA_008933675.1. Classification (GTDB taxonomy): domain Bacteria; phylum Pseudomonadota; class Gammaproteobacteria; order Burkholderiales; family Rhodocyclaceae; genus Azonexus. Next base: position 8,794 of record WBUO01000131.1, on the reverse strand, counting down.
GGCGAGCAGTTGCTCGCGTAGCAGCAGCTTGCGGCTTTCGAGTTCGGCGACGCGCCTCTCATACGCCTGAATGACCGCCGCGCTTTCGGCTTCGACGATCCGGTCGAGAAGCTGCGCGACCTTCTTGTCGATTGAAGCAAGTTCATCGCCAATCGCCTTCTTGGTTTCGCCAGCTTTCATTATCTGGCGATTCCAGAGATTGCGGAAAGCATCCGTCGCGAGTTCGACGAGCTGGCGCGCGGGCGTCAGGCTTTGCAGCAGAGCTTCGAAGGCATCTTCGATCTTCGCCCGTTGCACCGACTTCGCGTAATCTGGACAGCCCTTATGGCGGCAGAGATAATAGGGGTAATGCCCGTTCTTGCCCTTGCTCCAATTGGCGGTCATCGGCTGGTCGCAGGATGCGCAGCACACGAATCCGCGAAGCGGGAAGGCTTCATTTAGATCAGCGCGCACGGGCGCGCGTGGCTTCTCGTTAAGCTTCTCTTGGACAGCGTTGTAGGTTTCCACCGACACGAGCGGCTCATGCTGCCCCATGCGCGGTGTGATGTTCCAGTTCGGAACCGTGACGATGCCCGCATAGAGAGGCTGCGTCAGAATCTGATGGACGCGTTCGATGGTCATCGTGCCGTCGCGCTGTTTCGGGATCGCGGGTTGCGATTCCAGAAACCGCATCACTTCGGCTTGGCTCGAAAACCGGCCACGCGCGAAGCCTTCGAGAGCTTCGGCGATAACCGACGCCACCGGCTCACTGCGATGGAGCATCTTGCCGCCCGAAGGGCATGGGCCGTAGCGATAGCCCCACGGCGCTTGGAAGGCCCAGAAGCCGCGTTCGACGCGGGCTGTCATACGGTTGAGGGTTTGCTCTGCATTTTTCTGGCGCGCGTGCTGGCTGACGCAGGCGAGCAGATTTTCGACGAGCTTGCTGTCGCTATCCTCGCCAAATTCGATGGACGGCGATTCCAGCGATGCGCCGGTCGATCCGATCTCGGCGCGGAGTTGGATATGCGCTTCGATCCCGCGAGCGAGCCGCGAGATGTCGTCGATTACCACGACATGAGAATGTTTGCGTGTCTTGCGAAGGTAGGAGAGCATTGCATCCATGCCGGGGCGTTTGGCGACGCTTCCCGACATATCGTCCTTGAATATCTCGACGACCTCATAACCCTTATGCTCGCAGTAGAGGCGGCAACGCTGCTCCTGCGACGACAATCCATCGGTTCGCGTGGTCTGCTGCGCAGACGATACACGCGCGTAAATGACAGCTTTCTTCTGTTGAGCCTCGTTCATGGCGCAAGTCCCTCGTTTTCATTTTTTGTGATTGCGCCCTCGCATCCGAGGTCAACGGGCTTGGCATTTCCAAGAGCCGGAATCTTATCACAGGCACCCCGCCTATGAGAAGATTGAAGTTCAATTTGTTGAACCGGATGCTGGCCCCACGCAGCATCGACGAAGGCTTGCATCATGTTCACGACAATCATGATGGCGTCATCTTTCTGTGCGTCGGACATTCCTTCAATATCGGCAACCAACGCCCGATACCGTTCCATCTCCGCAGAAGTGACATCAACAACGACATTCATCCCAATCACCATCACGAACGTGCTCACATCGAGCAGCGTGAAAGTGATTTTGCTTTGTCAGTGCTTTGCCTGTGGGAGAAACTCGGAATAAATCCTCAGTTTCTGCCACATTATATTATAATTATACGCACATTTGTATCGAAATTGCAACATTATCCGCATATTTCTGCGGTTTTCAGCGCCTATCGCCCGAGTTCGTCGCGTTTGCGCCCCACCATGCGATCCGCGACGCGATTGATGCGGGCGACGTTTTTATGGTGGCGTTGCAGTGCGAGATTGCCCGCCGCGCGCATGAGATGCGCCTTGCGGTCATTGACGGCAAAGGAGGGTTGCAGGGACGGCGCGTTGCCTTCCCGCTTCAAGAGGCGATCATAATTCTTCGCGGCCCATTGATCCTTGCACCGCTCGAACGAGCGTTGCGCAAATTCAGTGACGCGCTCGCGCTTGGCGTCGATGCTTGCCTCGCGCGCGGTCTGCGATGCGCGTGCGTTGAATGCGGGCGTGACGCGGCTCACTCAAATTCTCCCCGATGGAGTGCGCGCACATCTCCGAGTTGGCGTTTCCACGGATCGACCGTGAAGAACGGCACACAATCGGCGACGATCAGGTGCGGCATGGTGGCGACCTTGATGATTTGCCGACCCATGCCGAGGCCGATGATGTCCTCAGCCTGCAAGACGCTGCGCTTGGACTCGCCGAGATTGGCGGCAGCGGTTTCGACCGTGCCGCCGTTATGCGAGACGCCGCGATTGAGAATGGTCCGATTGCCCGACCACAATTCCACATCGCGGATCAGATCAGGCTCGCTGACCGAGCGCATCGTGACGATGCCAGCCTGATCCTCAAATTCTTTCGCCAGCACTTCGGGCCAGCGTTCGCGCAGCGAGAAGCGGCCTTGCGCGAAGAACCAGAGCTGGATGCCCTTTGACCGATACAGCCTTGTCGCCTTCGGCACAGTATTGATCGGCGGGAGCTGGGCGAATTCATCGAGGATGAATAGCGTGCTCAGCTTCCCGCGTTCCTTGGCGATGGCTTCAATCGCATAGTTGACGATGAGCGAAATCCACGGCGCGCCGACATCGAGCTTTTCCGATGGCAGCATGAGATAGACCGTCGCGGGTTCATGCTTGAGCGATGCGAACGAAAACTCATTGGCGGAGGTCGAGATCGCAAGCGCGCTATCGGGCGCAAAGGGAGCGAGTGCATCGGCGAGCGCGGATTTATACGCCTCCCACTGTTTTGGCGCATCGCTGCGGACGAGGTTGAAGCTCGCGGCGCGTCCTTCCACGGACGCAACGCCGCACGTTTCCATGAGGGCAAATTGCGCGCCAAGATCGAAGCCTGACGAATTGGCGAACGACCAGAGACGCGCAGGCGTGCAATTCTCAGGATCGAACAGCGCCAGATATTCGAGCACGGTTGCAGTGAGGCGCAGTGCGCCGCTGCGCACCCATTCCTCGCCACTCGCCTTGATCGGGCGATGGATCAGGATGTGCGCAATCTCGGATGCTTCGGAATCGATGCGCGCGCCGCCGCGCACAATATCGACGAGCAGATGAAACGGATTGATCTTGGTGTTCAGGAATCCCGCACCGTTGATGTTGAACGGATTGAGGAAGATGACCTTGTGGCCGAGCGTATCGTGCCGATGCGCGGCGGACACGAACGCATTTTCTCCGTCCTTCGGATCGCACACGATCAGCGAACGATCCCGAAGGTGCGCGAGGTTCGGCAGGATCAGATCGCGGCCCTTGCCCGAACCCGTGCGCGCATACGTCATGAGCGGGGCATCGCCCCGATAAAAAAGCAGGCGGCCATCAAGGCCGCCCAGAAAGATACCGTCATAGCCGAACAGGCCGCTCGCATGAACATCGCTCCAACGGGAGAGTCTCCCGTCGCCGAGCAACCCTGAGGGCTTGGCCTGCTGCATTCTCACGCGCATCGCGTGAGCGTCCCGCCGCGCACGCGCTTTCTCATCCTCTTCGAGTGTATGGCGATGCACGGACATGAAGAAATTCATGCCCGTGCCGAAGCGACCGCCGCGCATTTCAGTTGCCGCCGCCCATCGTGACCGGCTGCTCGCTCAGCACGGGCGGCGGGGGAATCGGGACCGGACGGAAGCTGCCGATTTCAGCGCGGACGGCTTGCGGCGATGGCAGGCCGGTGTCCCAGCCGGTCACATCGATGCGCGATCCTTCCATCGCCGCCGCCGTCATGCGGTTCGACAGATCGCGCGACATCGCATCGGAATAGGCCAGAGCCTCATTGCCCGATCCGGCATGGAGCGCGTTCGCGCCATGTCCGATCATCCGAACGAGATTGATGATGCCCGTTTCCGCGCCAGACTGCGCATTGACCTGACTCATGCGCATACGCGCATATTCACCCTGAATCCGCGTTGCGGCCTCCGCATAAACACGCGCGCGGTCATAGAGGGCGCGGTAGTTGTCGTTGGTTGCCGCCATGATCGCGCGATAGCTCTCTGCATTTTGCTCGGTCGCAATGCGGGCTTCCGCCGCCCACGCATCGAGCCGTGCCTGCTGATTGAGTTCTGCTGCCTTCACAGCGGAGGCGACACGCGCATCATAAGTTCCAACGATGGTGGACGGTCGCCATGTATCCGGCGCATATTTTTCCGCGCCCGCCAGTGCGAGCGCGCCGAGCGCAAACACCGATGCCGTTTTGAGGATCGATGGAATCCGAAACCCGCCTCGCGGCGCGTCGATCACTTCGACAGGACGCGGACGCGAGACGACCGGAAGGTTCGACGGCGCATCCGCTTGCCGCGAACCCGCTTCGTCATATTCGATTGTGTATTGGGTGCTCATGATCTTCGACTCCCGCCGAGGGATTTCGGCGCGGAATGACGAGATCAGATCGGAGCGCCCGATGTGGGGGAGTCCGCTCGACATGAAAAAGCCCGCAATCGCCTGAGCGATTGCGGGCCAGCGCATTCCCGTCGAATCTGTTGTTACGATTTCCGATTCCACCAGTTCACGCGTGCGATCCTGCGCCGAAGGAGCGAGCGCGGCATCAACGGGAACAGATACGTCATGAGCCACGTCACATAGCGACGACGAATCGTTGCAGGGTCGAAAAGCAGATAAACGAAACCGTGATCGACTTCGTAAGTGCGCGAACTCAGCTCATCGCCCTTGCGGCCGATATACAGGCTGAACTGGGTATCGTTCTGCATCCGCTCCTGCGGACGCATATCGTCACCCATTGATCGGTCGCTCACACGGTAGGACGGATTGAGGTCGTCGAACGATTCACGAAAGCCATATCGGAACTCGTGGACGGCAGCGCCCATCGTCAAATAGCGCAGCCGCGCGACGATGCGTCCCTGCGCACGCTGTTTCGGCGTCATCTGGTTCCAGAGAACCAGATCGCTGATCCACCGAAATTCTCCTTCATCGTTGAAGGCGTTATAGAGTTCGTCAACGTCGATATCGAGGGCGTCACCGTTGGCGCTCCGCACTTCGCCGCCGAAGCCATAAACGGTGTTGAGCAGCCAGTCGGGAACTTCACGCCGCGACAGATCGAGATAGACGATCAGCCGCGCCAGCCGCTGCATGTGGCGGATGCTGCCGATGACTTCATCATCGTGCAGTTGGATCACGACATCAGCGTCGCTTTCTTTCGGCTCTCTGAGGACGGTCCAAGGTTTTGAATTCGACATATACGGCCTCCATCATGGAAATGGAGGCAAGGTTAAGCAATCGGATTTCCACCCGTGGGGGGAAGTCGAAAAAAACGAGCCGTCCGATGGAGAAAAGAAAGCCTCAGTGGAGTGCGATCCCAAAGGAAAGCCGCTCAGGTCGCTGGGCCGATCCGTCAGTCGTTGTCTTGGGCTTCGACAAGATCGAATGTGAGGCTTCCTGAAAACAAACCGCGCGTGCGCCGTGCCTCAGCGAGCATCGCTTGAACCTCATCGACACTTTGGCGGACAATATGGACACGCCTTGTCCCAAACATCGGCGCGACAATGATGGTGCCGTGCTCGCCTTCCACGACCGACCTGATGCACAATGTGCTCAGAACGATCTTCTTTGATGGTTCAGCTTCGCACTGCATGACATTCCCCGCGATGATGGAGTGTCCTTCATTCGGACAATCGCCCTTGGAGCACAAGGATGATTGAGCGCCCCCAGCAAATCCAATAAGCAACGTGTCGGTTCTACCGACTCCGATTAGGCCAAACAGGCGTCTAACGCCGACTGCAAGATGTCCGGTGTATTACCGGAAATCTTGGCAAGGGAGACGCTGCGCTCTCCCGTTGCATCCCTCTGGCGGCTGACACAACCATCACCCCATGCCTTTGAGGATCTGCGTTGCAGATTGCGGCAAGGGTGGAATGTGTCAGCGCAACGTGTGGCCGTTGCATCACCAGTCAGGGCGCGTTCCTGCTCCCCGACACCCCATGATGAGGGAGACGCCGCTCTCCCTCAACCCATCGGCCAACCCTACGCGGATTGGATGCGCGCCATCGTATTCGCCCGATGGATCACGAGCAGGGGCGTGCCTGCCCTTGCAACCCACCCTTCGTCGATTGCCTGTAGATTGCTCCGCAACGGCGGCATTTTCCCCTTGGCATATTGTGTATCCATTGGCTACACTCGCGCCATGTCGGGGAAAGACTCAGGCTTTCGCATTCGGGTGGAGCGCGACCTTCGCGAGCGGTTCCTAGCCGCTTGTCGAAAACAGGATCGTCCCGCCGCGCAGGTGCTCCGCGAATTTATGCGGTCCTATGTCGGAGACACCGATCAACCGAATGACCGGCGGGAGGGGCCGCAATAGACTATGAATGCCGTCGAGATCGAAGAAGCTGTTTCCGAGTTAGCAGAGCGCCCGTTCGACCGCGCGGAGTTTCCGTTCCAGTTCCTCGAAGCCTTCGGCAACAAGCCCGCGACGATCAAACGTCTGCGCGACGGCCATAGCAACAGCTCCGACCTTGGCGGTGTGCTGCAACGGAGCAACATCCACATTGCCGTTGCCGAGAAGGGCGAGGTGACGGCGACGCTCGCCGCGCTGAAATCCAGTCCCGCTACAACCAAGGCGAAAGCGCAATTCATCCTCGCCACGGACGGCGACATGTTCGAGGCCGAGGACATCGAGTCCGGCGAAACGGTGGCTTGCACCTTCGCCGAGTTCCCCGAGCATTTCGGCTTCTTTCTGCCTTTGGCGGGGATCAGCACCGTCAAGCAGGTGCGCGACAGCGCCTTCGATATTCGCGCCACGAGCCGTCTCAATCGGCTTTATGTCGAGTTACTCAAAGACAATCCCGAGTGGAGCAAGGCCGACCGCCGCCCTGACATGAATCATTTCATGGCGCGGCTGATCTTCTGTTTTTTCGCGGAGGACACCGACATCTTCAACGGCACCGGCCTGTTCACGGCCACCGTTGACCAGATGAGCGAAAAGGATGCGTCGAACACCCATGAGGTGATCTCCGAGATATTCCGCGCGATGAACACGCCGATCACGGATCGGCAGAAAGCAGGCATCCGTTCATGGGCGAACGTGTTCCCCTATGTGAACGGCGGCCTGTTTTCGGGGAGCCTTGAGGTTCCGCGTTTCAGCCGGATCGCCCGATCCTATCTTCTGCACATCGGTAGCCTGAAATGGACACAGATCAATCCCGACATCTTCGGGTCGATGATTCAGGCCGTGGCCGATGACGAGGAACGCGGCGCGCTGGGTATGCACTACACCAGCCGCCCCAACATTCTGAAAGTTCTGAATCCTCTCTTCCTCGACAGTTTGCGCGCGCAGCTTGAGGAGGCGGGCGACAGTGGCCGCAAGCTGCTCAATCTTCGCAATCGCATGGCGCGCATTCGCGTTTTCGATCCCGCCTGCGGGAGCGGAAATTTCCTTGTCATCGCCTATAAGGAAATGCGCGAGATCGAGGCCGAGATAAATCGACGGCGCGGCGAGGAAGGCCGCGCTTCCGATATTCCGCTTACGAATTTTCGCGGGATCGAGCTGCGTGATTTTCCGGCGGAAGTGGCGCGGCTCGCGCTCATCATCGCCGAGTTCCAGTGCGACACGCTCTATCGTGGGCAAAAACTGGCGCTCGCTGAATTTCTGCCGCTCAACGCTGAGAACTGGATCACCTGCGGCAATGCGCTACGGCTGGACTGGCTGTCCATTTGCCCGCCTACCGGAACTGGCGTGAAGCTAGTCGGTGACGACCTATTTCACACGCCGCTCGATCAGGCGCAGATCGACTTCGAGAATGAAGGCGGTGAGACATATATCTGCGGCAACCCGCCATATCTCGGTAGTAAATGGCAAACGGATGAGCAGAAGGCAGACCTGTCATCAATTTTCGAAGGCAGGTTAGCGGGTTGGAAGTCTTTAGATTACGTGGCCGCTTGGTTCGTTAAGGCAGCCGAATATGGAAGGCACACCGAGGCATCCTCAGCTTTTGTTGCGACCAACTCCATCTGCCAAGGAGCGCATGTCCCTCTTTTGTGGCCGATGATCGCAAAATTGGGTCACGAAATTTTCTTCGCCCACACAAGTCTCAAATGGGCGAACCTAGCAGCTCACAATGCCGGCGTGACCGTAGTAATTGTTGGAATTTGCTCCGAGAACAAACGGAGTAAAACCATATTTAGTGAGGGCGAGGGTAGCAAATCCACTGCAAGGGAGGTGGACGAAATTAATGCCTATCTGCTGCCTGCCCCACAGGTTTTCGTTGAAGCTGTCCGCTCGCCCCTTAACGGGCTATCCAATATTGCGGATGGAAGTGGCCCGCTAGATGGCGGACATTTGCTTTTATCCAGAGAGGAGCGCGATGCGCTTCTTGTAGAGTCTCCAGAAGCGGCACCATTCATAAGACTATTTCTCGGGTCAACAGAGATTGTGAACGGCCACCAGCGATGGTGTCTTTGGATAGAAAACGGCGTTCTGGATGACGCCATCAAGATTCCATCCATTCAGAAGAGGATAGAACTGGTTCGGCAGTTCCGCAAGGAAGCCGGAACCCGTGCAAAGACTGCAATCGGCAGGCCCCATCGCTTTGCTTGGATAAATCAGCCGACGCGACGGCAAATCGCAGTTCCGAAGGTGGTGTCAGAACGAAGACCGTTCGTCACAGCCGAGCTGCTGAGTGTCGATACCATTGTAAGCAACCGGGCATGCATATTGCTTGATCCAGAAATTTTCGAATTTTCTATCATTTCGTCTAAACTCCATTGGGTTTGGAT
>WBUO01000505.1 GCA_008933675.1 Dechloromonas sp. | reverse complement strand
CAGATGTTCACACCGCGTGCTTCCAACTGGGCCAACCTGGCCTCCATGGTCACCAAGGCCTTGCGCGCCTGCTCGACGTTGTAATCGAACACTCCGCGCCCGATCTTGAACCGGGAAACCAATTCCTGGACGCTTTCGGTCGCGGCACTCAGCTTGCCGGTCGAATGCTCCGAGGATTCCATGCTGGCCGCGACCTCGTTGGACAAGGTGTGCACCTGCACCACCGCCTCATGCACCTGGCCGTTGGTCGCTGACAACTCCTCCATCGCCGAGGCAATCTGATTGAGCTGATCGCCGGTCCGTTCGAAATCGCTGACCATGCGCTGGAATTCCCCCGACGATCGCTCGACGACCTGGCGCGCTTGCTGAATGTCGGTGTTGATCATCTCGTTTTCCCGCTGTGTTTCCTTGACCAACGAAATCATTCCACCGATATTTTCATTGATTTCCTGCGTCGCCACATTGACCCGCTCGGCCAACTTGCGAACCTCGTCAGCCACCACGGCAAATCCGCGGCCCATTTCGCCGGCACGTGCCGCTTCAATCGCTGCGTTAAGTGCCAGCAGGTTGGTCTGGTCGGCAATATCCTTGATCAGCCCGGCGATCTGCCGAATGCTGTCGGAGCGCGTCGCCAATTGATCGACGGTGCCATTGAAGCTGTTCAGCTTATCGCTGACCGACTGCACCTTGACGACAATTTCATGCATCTCGCTCAGGGAATGCCGCGCCGAATCGAGGTTCGAATCGGTGGAATGAGAAATCGTTTCGGCAGAAGCCGATACCTCGTGAATCGCCTGTGTCGCCTCGTTGCTGGCGCCGAATACCGCATCGGCGATCTCACCCTGGCGACTTGCCCGACTCGCGGTCACCGCAACCGTTTTTCTCACCAGCACCGCTTCACGGGCGATATTGACGCTCATTTGCCGTACTTCACTAATGATCTGGCGCATTTTGTCGGCAAAGCGGTTGTAGGACTGGGCCAGCGTACGCAGTTCGTCGTGGCTGATCGTTGGCAGGTTGCGCGAGAAATCACCCTCGCCGCGTGCGATCTCGTCGAAGATCGTCGAGATCAGGCGAACCGGGCGAAGTATCAGATAACGAATATAAACAATCTGCAATACGTTCCACAGTAGCGCGACGACCGTCAGCCCGACCATCAGCATCAATCCGTTGTCCAGACTGGCCAAAACCCGCTGCAAGGCCTCGGGATTGGCTCCGGAAGCGTTCAACGCTTCAGTGACGACACCCTTCTGATGGAAGTAGATTCCCAAGTAGCCGACATCGATGAAAAAGAGCAAAAGGAAGCTCATCAACTTCTTGGTCAGCGAATTCCAGAAAGTTCGCTCGTTCCAGTCATATAGTTGTCTCAGAATTTCCATATTAGCGGCCGTAATTTATAAAATTCGACGGATTCAACACTCAATTTCAAGAACGGTCAAGACAAGTTGCCTGCGCGAAATCCGGGAAAACGCCGTATATCCCGACCCAAAAATGCTGCATCGCATTTCATCGAAGCAAACGGCGTTTCACAATGCAAAACAAAAACAGCAAGCCAATGATATAAAACAAAAAAATATTGTCTTATGTCTTATATAAGACTATTGCTGCTCTGCGGAAAAATATCTATACTTCTCCCATCGACGTTGAAACGGCAAACACCGGTACAACGCCGTCCCCAAAACCAAATCTCTTGAGGAATTCACATGAGCACTCGCGAACAGCAAATCGCCGCCCTCGAAAAAGACTGGGCAGAAAACCCCCGCTGGAAAGGCGTCAAGCGCGGCTACTCCGCTGCCGACGTCGTCCGTCTGCGCGGCTCCCTGCAACCGGAATACACCCTGGCCCAGCGCGGCGCCAAGGTTCTCTGGGACAAGGTCAACGGCGGTGCCAAGAAGGGCTACGTGAATGCTTTCGGCGCGATCACCGCCGGTCAAGCCATGCAACAGGCCAAGGCCGGCCTGGAAGCCGTGTATCTGTCCGGCTGGCAGGTTGCCGCCGACGGCAACACCTCC
>WBUO01000130.1 GCA_008933675.1 Dechloromonas sp. | reverse complement strand
GCGGCGGATAGCGTCTGCATCTCAGCGCGGAAGCTGTCGAGCAGGGCCTGGCTTTCCGGCAACAAGGGCAGCCCGAGCGGCCCTTCCGCGCCAAGTCGACCGCTCTCGCGAATCGCCGCCAAGCGGGCCGCCGCCTCGTTCAGCACGTCTTCCGGAAAATCCTTGGCGAACCAGTCCCGCACTGCCTGCGGCAACGGTATGCCGGCGGATTTTGCCGCCGACTCTGCCGCCTGCGCCGCCCGGGCTTCGGCGGAAACGGTAACTTTTTCACCCGTCGGCAGCGTGGCAGCCGCCGCGGTGGTATTCGGAAGGAGGCGCTGAGCGGCGGAGAACCGGGAAAGCGCGGATGCCGCCCCGATGAAAGATATCGATTGCATGTCGTTTCTCCCAAAATCAGACGATCGGATCGCACTTTCACAGCAACCCCCGTGCCACAGCCCTTTCCTCCCCGAGTGAAGGATTTCGGCGATAATCCGCCATTTAAGCCATCGACACCGCCGACGTGAATCCGCACCTCGCCCAACTCCAGCCCTACCCCTTCGAAAAGCTGCGCGCCCTGTTTGCCGGCGTGACGCCGAATCCGCAATTCAAGGAGATCAAACTCTCCATCGGCGAGCCGCAGCATGCGACACCGGCCTTCATCATGGAGGCGCTGGCCGGCGGCCTGAAAGGTCTGGCCAATTACCCGACGACACAGGGCATGCCGGCGCTGCGCAGCGCCATCGCCGCCTGGTGCGGCCGCCGCTACGGCCTGGAACTTGATCCGGAGACCGAGATCCTGCCGGTCAACGGTTCGCGCGAGGCACTGTTCTCCTTCGCTCAGACGGTGATTGATCCGAGCCGCGGAACGCCGATCGTCGTCAGCCCCAATCCGTTCTATCAGATCTACGAAGGCGCCGCCTACCTCTCCGGCGCCGAGCCGCGCTTCCTCAACAACCTGCCAGAGAACGGCTTCGCCTTCGATTACGGCCAGCTGAGCGAGGCCGAATGGGCACGCGTGCAGCTGTTCTACGTCTGCTCGCCGGGCAACCCGACCGGCAAGGTGCTGTCGCTCGACGACTGGCGGGCGCTGTTCGCGCTGTCGGACAAGTACGGCTTCATCATCGCTTCCGACGAATGCTACTCGGAAATCTATTTCGACGAAGCCAAGCCGCCGATCGGCGGCCTTCAGGCCGCCAGGCTGCTCGGCCGGACGAACGAACGCCTGGTGATGTTCTCCAGCCTGTCCAAGCGCTCCAACGTGCCGGGCATGCGCTCCGGTTTCGTCGCCGGCGATGCAGCCATCCTGAAGAAATTCCTGCTCTACCGCACCTATCATGGCTGCGCCATGGCCCCCCCGGTGCAGACCGCCTCCGTCGCCGCCTGGAATGACGAGGCACACGTACTCGACAACCGCAACCAGTACCGCGAGAAGTTCGCCGCGTGCACACCGCTGATTTCGGAAGTGCTGGGCACCGGCATGCCGGACGCCAGCTTCTATCTATGGGCAAGGACGCCGATCGCCGACACCCAGTTCGCCCGCGGTCTGCTCGAACACTATAATGTCGTGGTCCTGCCCGGCAGCTTCCTCGCCCGTGAATCGCAGGGCGTCAACCCGGGCGCCAACTTCATCCGCATCGCACTGGTTGCCGGCTTGCAGGAATGCCGGGAAGCCACGCAACGCATCCGCGAATATTCGCAAAATCTTGCACAACAACTGTAACCAAGAGAGAGAACACACATGACTCATCCGCTGCAAGCCACCATCGACGACCTCTGGGAACGCCGCGCCGAGCTGACCACCCAATCCACCGACGCCATCAAGATCATCGAATCCGTGATCGGCGACCTCGACAGCGGCAAGCTGCGCGTCGCCGAAAAGATCAACGGCGAGTGGGTGGTCAACCAGTGGGCCAAGAAGGCCGTGCTGCTGTCCTTCCGCACCCGCGACAACCGCGTCCAGGAAGCCGGCGACGTGCGCTTCTACGACAAGGTCGACACCAAGTTCCAGGGCTGGACCGAGGAACAGTTCAAGGCCGGCGGCTTCCGCGTCGTGCCCGGCGCCTTCGCCCGCAAGGGGGCATTCATCGCGAAGAACGCCGTACTGATGCCCTCCTTCGTCAACATCGGCGCCTACGTCGATGAGGGCACCATGGTCGACGCCTGGGCCACGGTGGGTAGCTGCGCGCAGATCGGCAAGAACGTTCACCTTTCCGGCGGCGTCGGCATCGGTGGCGTGCTGGAACCGATCCAGGCCGGCCCGGTCATCATCGAAGACAACTGTTTCATCGGCGCCCGTTCGGAAGTCGTGGAAGGCGTTGTCGTCGGCGAGAACTCGGTGATCTCGATGGGCGTCTACATCGGCCAGAGCACCCCGATCTACGACCGCGAAACCGGCGAAATCACCTACGGCAAGATCCCGCCAGGCTCCGTCGTGATCAGCGGCAACCTGCCCAAGGATGGCGGCAAGTACAGCCTGTACGCGGCCATCATCGTCAAGAAGGTCGACGCGCAGACCCGCTCGAAGACCAGCATCAACGAACTGCTGCGCGCTTAAGCCTCTCCACCTCACGAAGGTCTTGCCATGATCCTCGACAAACTGTTCCAGCTGATGTCGGAAAAGCAGGCGTCGGACATCTTCATTTCCGCCGGCGCGCCGATCCACATCAAGATCCAGGGCAACACCCTGCCGGTCAACCAGCAGGTAATGCTGCCGGACATGATCGACAAGATCGCCTACGAACTGATGTCGCCGGAGCAGATCAAAACCTTCGAAACGACCTGGGAAATGAACCTCTCCTTCGGGGTTCCCCAGGTCGGCAACTTCCGCGTGAACATCTTCCGCCAGCGTGGCTCCACCAGCATCGTCATCCGCTTCATCCTCGGCAACATCCCGGCGCTCAACGAGCTCGGCCTGCCCTCGGTGCTCTCCGACCTGATCATGGAGAAACGCGGCCTGATCCTGATTGTCGGTGCCACCGGCTCCGGCAAGTCGACGACCATCGCCTCGATGCTCGACCACCGCAACGCGCACCGCTCGGGCCATATCCTGACGGTGGAAGACCCGATCGAATTCCTCTTCAAGCACAAGCGCTCGATCGTCAACCAACGCGAAATCGGCATGGATACGATGGATTGGCAGGCTGCGCTGAAAAATGCCATGCGCCAGGCACCGGACTGCATCCTGATCGGTGAAATCCGCGACAAGGAAACCATGCAGGCGGCCATCGCCTATGCCCAGACCGGTCACCTGTGCCTGGCCACGCTGCACGCCAACAACTCGTACCACGCGCTGAACCGCATCATCAGTTTCTTCCCGCTGGAAAACCGCCCGGCACTGTTCCTCGACCTGTCGGTGGCCCTGCGCGCCATCGTCTCGCAGCGCCTGGTCAAGAAGCCGGATGGCAAGCGGGCACCGACCTGTGAAATCATGCTCAACACGCGCCACATCAGTGAACTGATCGAACGCGGCGAAGTCCAGGCAATCAAGGATGCGATGGAACAGACGCTGGCCCCGGGATCGCAGACCTTCGAGCAGGATCTGTTCAAGCTCTACCGCGAAAACGTCATCACCCTCGACGAGGCGCTGGCCAACGCCGATTCGCCGACCAATCTGTCATGGCTGATCAACAACTCCGAGCTGACGCCCAGCAACGGCAAGGAAGACAAGAAGACCGACATCGCTCTCGAGTTCGACAGCACCAATTCCGGCGGCGCCTCGTTCAAGGAATTCACCCTGAGCCTGTCCGACCCGGAAGAAGAAAACACCTGATGACCGACCCCACGCTCGACCTGGCACGCCAGATCATGGCCTGCCCGTCCGTCACGCCCGACGATGCGGGCTGCATGGACATCCTTGGCGGCCGCCTGGCCGCCATCGGTTTCACACTGGAATGGCTGGACCGCAACGGCACCCGCAACCTCTGGGCACGCCGTGGCACGACAGCACCGCTGTTCGTCTTCGCCGGCCACACCGACGTCGTGCCGACCGGCCCGCTGGAAAAATGGACCAGCCCGCCGTTTGCCCCGGAAATCCGTGACGGCAAGCTCTACGGGCGCGGCGCCGCCGACATGAAGACTGGCGTCGCCGCCGCCGTCACCGCGGTCGAGGCCTTCGTCGCCGCACATCCGAACCACCCCGGCTCGCTCGCCTTCCTGCTCACCTCCGACGAGGAAGGCGACGCCAATGACGGCACCGTCGCCGTCACCGAAGTCCTGCAGGCGCGTGGCGAGCATCTCGACTACTGCATCATCGGCGAGCCGACCTCGGTCAACACGCTCGGCGACATGATCAAGAACGGCCGCCGCGGCTCGCTCTCCGGCGTGCTTGAGGTCAAGGGCATCCAGTGCCACATCGCCTACCCGGAAAAGGGCCGCAACCCGATCCACCAGGCGGCGCCGGCCATCGCCGAACTGGCGGCGACCGAATGGGATCAGGGCAACGAATACTTCCCGCCGACCACCTGGCAGATTTCCAACATCCACGGCGGCACCGGTGCGACCAACGTCGTTCCCGGTCAACTCGAAATCAAGTTCAATTTCCGTTTCTCCACCGCCAGCACACCGGAAGGCCTGCAGCAACGGCTGTGCGCCATCCTCGACAAGCACGGCCTCGAATACGCGATCAAATGGACGCTCGGCGCCCGCCCCTTCCTGACCGGCCGCGGCCCGCTGGCCGACGCGGCGATCGAGGCGATCCGCGCCGTTTGCGGCATCGATACCGAACTGTCGACCACTGGCGGCACCTCGGACGGCCGCTTCATCGCACCGCTCTGCGGCCAGTTGCTGGAAATCGGCCCGTCCAACGCGACCAGCCACAAGATCGACGAGTGCATCGCCGTCAATGCTCCATCCAGGCTGTCGGCTATTTATGGCCACATACTGCGGCAGTTGCTGCTTGGAAGCGGTTGCTAGTCACCAGCCACCAATCAAAACCAGCCACCAACAACCAGACATGACCGCCGCCGCCAAGACAGAACTGCACACCGTCCGTGACTTCATCCGCTACGCGGTCAGCCGCTTCACCGCCGCCCAGCTGTTCTTCGGCCACGGCAGCGACAATGCCTGGGACGAGGCGGTCTACCTGACGCTGCACACGCTGCACCTGCCGCTCGACCGCCTCGAGCCCTTCCTCGACGCACGCCTGCTTGCGCACGAGCGCGAGGCGCTGCTCGACATCTACAACCGGCGCTGCCAGGAACGACTGCCAGCCGCCTACCTGACCCACGAAGCCTGGCTCGGCGAGCACCGTTTCTACGTCGACGACCGCGTCATCGTGCCGCGCTCCTTCATCGCAGAACTGCTCAACGAACAACTGACACCGTGGGTGGAAAACCCCTACGAAGTGGTCTCGGCCCTCGACCTGTGCACCGGTTCCGGCTGTCTGGCAATCCTCGCCGCGCTGGCCTTCCCTGAGGCCGAGGTCGATGCCGTCGACCTGTCGCCGGACGCGCTGACCGTCGCCGAGCGCAATGTCGCCGACTACCACCTCGGCGACCGCGTGCACCTGATCCAGTCCGATGCCTTCGCCAAGCTCAAAGGCAAGCGTTACGACCTGATCATCTCCAACCCCCCTTACGTCGATGCCGACTCGGTCGCCGCGCTGCCGCCGGAATACCTGCACGAGCCGGAGCTGGCGCTCGGTTCCGGCGACGACGGCCTCGACTTCACCCGCATCATCCTGCGCGAGGCCAAGAAGCACCTCAATCCGGAAGGCCTGCTGGTGGTCGAGATCGGCCACAACCGTGCCGTGCTCGAGGACGCTTACCCCGATCTGCCGTTCACTTGGCTGGATACCGCCGCCGGCGACGATTACGTCTTCCTGCTGCACGCCGCCGATCTGCCGGATTGACCACGCTCTACGAACTGCCCAGCCCGTTCGAGAACGAGACGGGCACCATCCTGCTGCACGAACCAGCCTGGGCCCGCGCCGGCGAACTGCGCGCCCAGCTGCTCGACGAGAGCTACCCGAAGCCCTTCGTCGTCGATGACGGGCAGTCGCGCTTCCTGTATTTCAACGTCCGCCTGATGCAGAGCGAGATGTCGCTGAAGGCGCCGAACGACCTGGCCATCCGCTACACGCAGAAGATGATGGCCTTCCTGCTGTTCCAGCCGCGGCCCAAGCGCATCGTGCTGATCGGCCTCGGCGGCGGCTCGCTGATCAAGTTCTGCTACTACCGCCTGCCCGGCACGCAGCTGACCGCCGTCGAACTCGATCCGCACGTGATCGCCTTCCGCGACACCTTCCTGGTGCCGGCCGACGGCCCACGCCTGCAGGTGCTGCAGGCCGACGGCGCCGCATACATCGAACAGGCCGAAAAAGGCATCGACGTGCTGCTGGTCGATGCCTTCGACAAGACCGGTTTCGCGCCCAGCCTGGCCAATCGCGAATTTTTCGAGAACGCCCACGGCAAACTCGCCGGCAACGGGGTGCTGGTCATCAACCTGGCCGGCGAGAAGGAAACCTACGCCGGACTGATCGGCGAGGCGATGCACGTCTTCGACGACCAGGTGATCGTGATCTCGGTGCCGGACGACGGCAACCACGTGCTGTACGCCTTCAAGGAACGCTGGTTCGAGCCGCGCTGGCGCTGGCTGCACAATTACGCCAAGGAACTGCGCGCCAAGTTCGGCCTCGATTTCCCGGCCTTCGTGCAGAAAATGGAACGCTCGACCAAACTCGGCC
Organism: Dechloromonas sp.; assembly: GCA_008933675.1. Taxonomy (GTDB): domain Bacteria; phylum Pseudomonadota; class Gammaproteobacteria; order Burkholderiales; family Rhodocyclaceae; genus Azonexus. Next base: position 4,551 of record WBUO01000130.1, on the reverse strand, counting down.
TGGCCCGCCGCGAGGCGCTGCGCGGGCGCTGAACTACTGCTCGCCGCCCGCCCGTTCGGCGCGCTGCTGCATCTGCTGCGTCGTCTGATCCAGTTTCTGCTGGAACTGTTGCTGATTCTGCTGCGCCTGTTCCATCTCCTGCTTCTTCAGCGCCGCCGCCGTCGCTGCCGTGCCGGCGGTTTCGACACCGCAAGCGCCCAGCGTCAGCGCCACCAGCCATCCGCAATAAGCTTTCATGCCCTGCCCTCCTGTTGCGCCAGTTCGCCGAGGATCGCCCTGAGCAGCTCCCAGCAGCGGCCGACCGAAGCAATTTCCACCGCTTCGCCCGGCGCGTGGGCGCCCCGGATGGTCGGGCCGAACGATACGATATCCAGCCCGGGGTACTTGGCCCCGATGATGCCGCACTCGAGACCGGCGTGGATCACCTGCACCGTCGAGTCGTCGGCAAACTCGCGGCGATAGACCGCCTGGCAAGTCTTGAGCAAGGCCGAATCCGGATTCGGCCGCCAGCCCGGATACTGCCCGGAGGCCTCGGCAACCGTGCCGGACAGCGCGAACAGGCTGACGATCTCGTCGGCCAGCGCCGTCGCCGCACCATCGACCAGCGAGCGAACCATGAAGTTGCAGCGCCCGCCGTCCGGTCCGATATCGACCATGCCCAGATTATTGGACGTCTCGACCACGCCCGGCACCTGCCGGCTCATCCGCCGCACCCCGTGTGGCGCAGCATGCAGCGAGGCGAGCCAGACGAACTGCGCCTGATGATCGAGCACGCGCTCGGCCACCGCCGGCTCTGCGGTCAAGGTCAGCCCCTCGTCGACGCCGCGCAGCAGCTCCCGCAATGCCGCCTCGCGGCGTTCCAGCCATGCTTCCAGCCCCTCGCCATCGGGCAGCGCCAGCGTCGCGAAAGCCTCCCGCGGCAGCGCATTGCGCGCCGTACCGCCGTTCAATGCCACCAGCCGGTAGGGCAGCACACCGGCCAGATCATGCAGGACACCGACCAGCAGCTTGATGGCGTTGCCGCGCTCCTCGTGGATATCGACGCCGGAGTGGCCGCCGCGCAGGCCACGCAGCGCAACACGCCGCACCGCCCATCCCTCCGGCAACACCTCGCCATCATCGGCCCGCCGTACATCGACATCGAGTCCACCGGCGCAGCCGAGATAGAACTCGCCCCATTCCTCGGTATCGAGATTGAGCATCAGCCTACCCTTTAGCAGAACGGGGGCCAGGCCGCGGGCACCGCCCATGCCGGCCTCTTCGTCGATGGTCAGCAGCGCTTCGAGCGGGCCATGCACCAGCGTGTCGTCCTCCAGCGCCGCCAGGATCAGCGCCACGCCGATACCGTTGTCGGCGCCAAGCGTCGTGCCAGTGGCCTGCAGCCAGCCGTCGCACCGCTCCGGCATGATCGGATCGCGGCTGAAGTCATGGGTGCTGTCGGCATTCTTCTGACAGACCATGTCCAGATGCGCCTGCAGGATCACGCCCGGCGCACCCTCCCGACCGGGGCTGGCCGGCTTGCGGATAAGCAGGTTGCCAACGCCATCGACCGTCGCCTCCAGACCACGGCCCAATGCCCAGGCCAGCAGCCGCTGGCGCAAAAGACCTTCCTGCTTGGATTGGCGCGGTGTCGCACAAAGTGTCGCAAAATGCTGCCAGACAATCGCCGGCTGCAGGCCAGCAAATACGGAATTGCTCATGACCAAGGCTCCAAAGCAGAAAACCCCGCAGACCTTGCGGTATGCGGGGTTTGAATACTGGGGCGACTGATGGGGCTCGAACCCACGACAACCGGAATCACAATCCGGGACTCTACCAACTGAGCTACAGCCGCCGCTGAAGAAGGCGCGCATTGTACGAACTTCCACCTGATGTGTCCACAACTTCTCCCTTTCTTTTGCAGTCGCAGCGCACATCTTTGCCTTTCCGCCGCCGTGATAGAATTGACGGCTTTATTTTTCGGCTCCGAAGTGACAAGGAACTCTCATGGAATCTACTACTGCACAAGCTAGCGAACTCGAACGTCGCGTCGACCTCTCCATCGCCATCGCCGATATCGAGAAGGAAATGGACCAGCGCCTGAAGCGCATGGGCCGCAACGTCAAGATGCCGGGCTTCCGTCCTGGCAAGGTGCCGTTCAGCATCGTCAAGCAGCAGTATGGCGATCAGGCTCGCCACGAAGTGCTGTCCGAGGAACTCGACCGTGTATTCGGCGAGACCGTTACCTCCCAGAAGGTTCGTGTCGCTGGCTATCCGCGCATCGAACCGAAGACCAGCGAGAGCACCACGCACCTCGAATTCACCGCCATCTTCGAAACCTATCCGGAATTCGCCCCGGGCGACCTGTCGGCCGCAGAGATCGAACGCCCGGTCCTCGAAGTCGGCGCCGCCGAAATCGACAAGACCCTGGACATCCTGCGCAAGCAGCGCGTTTCCTACGCCGATGCCGACCGTGCTGCCGCCAAGGAAGACCGTGTCGTCATCGACTTCCTCGGCAAGAAGGACGGCGTGCCGTTCCAGGGCGGCCAGGCCAGTGATTACCCGTTCGTGCTCGGCCAGGGCATGATGCTGCCCGACTTCGAGAATGCCGTTGAAGGCAGCAAAGTCGGTGAGTCCAAGACTTTCGACCTGACCTTCCCAGCCGATTACCACGCCAAGGATCTGGCCGGCCAGACGGTCCAGTTCGAGATCACCGTCAAGCAGGTGCAGGCCCCGCAACTGCCTGCCATTGATGCCGAGTTCGCCAAGAGCATGGGCGTTGCCGATGGTGACGTCGAGAAAATGAAGGCCGAGATCGAAGCCAACCTGAAGCGCGAAGTGAAGCGCCGCATCGAAGGCAAGATCAAGGATCAGGTCATGGAAGCCCTGCTTCAGACCAACCCGATCACCGTGCCAACCTCGCTGGTCGACATGGAAGTCCAGCGCCTGATGCAGGCTGCCCGCCAGGATATGGAACAGCGTGGCATGAAGACCAAGGACTTCCCGATCCAGCCGGAGTGGTTCGCCGATCAGGCCAAGCGCCGCGTCACCCTTGGCCTGATCCTTGCTGAGGTGGTGAAGACGGAAAAGCTTCAGGCAACGCCGGAACAGGTCAAGGCCATGGTCGAGGAAACCGCCCAGAGCTACGAGCAGCCGGAAGAAGTGATCCGCTGGTACTACGCTCAACCGCAGCGCCTGCAGGAAGTTGAAGGCGTCGCGATCGAGAACAATGTCGTCGCATGGGTTCTTGGCAAGGCCAAGGTGACCGACAAGGCAGCTGTTTTTGATGAACTGATGGGCCAGAAGCAATAATCTGAACCGCGTCACAAAAACAACAAACGTCTGTAACGTAACCAACAAGGGCTGACATGAATATCGACAACGCAAGCAACTGGGATCCGCAGGCTCTGGGCCTCGTCCCGATGGTGGTGGAACAGAGCGGCCGCGGCGAACGCGCGTACGACATCTATTCGCGCCTGCTGAAAGAGCGGGTGATCTTTCTTGTCGGCCCGGTTAACGACGCCAGCGCCAACCTGGTCGTCGCCCAGCTGCTGTTCCTCGAAGCCGAGAATCCCGACAAGGACATCTACTTCTATATCAACTCGCCGGGTGGTTCGGTGACGGCAGGCATGTCGATCTACGACACCATGCAGTTCATCAAGCCGGACGTATCGACGCTGTGCATCGGCCAGGCCGCCTCGATGGGCGCCTTCCTGCTCAACGCCGGCGCCAAGGGCAAGCGTTTCGCCCTGCCCAACTCGCGCGTGATGATTCACCAGCCGCTGGGCGGCTTCCAGGGCCAGGCCTCGGACATCGCCATCCACGCCAAGGAAATCCTGTCGATCCGCGATCGCCTCAACCGCATCATGGCGGAACACAGCGGCCAGCCACTGGAGCGTATCGAGAAAGACACCGACCGCGACAATTTCCTTTCTGCCGCCGAAGCAGCAGAATATGGTTTGATTGACAAGGTGCTCACCCGCCGCGAAGCGGCTTGACCGGAGAAAATCAGATGTCCAAAGGCGGCCAGGAAAAACTGTTGTATTGCTCCTTCTGCGGCAAGAGCCAGCACGAAGTCAAAAAGCTTATCGCCGGCCCGTCGGTGTTCATCTGCGACGAGTGCATCGCGCTGTGCAATGACATCATCCGCGATGAACTGCCGGAAGAAGCGGCCAAGGCGGGCCGCTCCGACCTGCCGACGCCGCGCGAGATCAGCTCCATCCTCGACCAGTACGTGATCGGCCAGGAAGTGGCCAAGCGCATCCTGTCGGTGGCGGTTTACAACCATTACAAGCGTCTGCGCCACACAGCCAAGAATGCCGACGATGTCGAACTGTCAAAGAGCAACATCCTGCTCATCGGCCCGACCGGCTCCGGCAAGACCCTGCTCGCCCAGACGCTGGCCCGCCTGCTCAACGTTCCCTTCGTGATGGCCGATGCCACAACGCTGACCGAAGCCGGCTATGTGGGCGAGGACGTCGAGAACATCATCCAGAAACTGCTGCAGAAGTGCGACTACGACGTCGAGAAGGCCCAGCAGGGCATCGTCTACATCGACGAAATCGACAAGAT
>WBUO01000504.1 GCA_008933675.1 Dechloromonas sp. | reverse complement strand
ACTTCGCGATGACCAGCGGGCAGCGAAGGCGGAGATTTCCGTGTTGGTCACCCAGGTGCTGCCGAAGGGAGTGGAGACTTTCGATCTGATCGAGGGCGTGTGGGTTACTCATCCGCGCGTCGCCATTCCGGTGGCGATCATGCTGAGGCAGTCGCTGGTTGAACTTGCGATGGTCCGCCAGGCTTCAGAGGGCCAGCAGACGAAGATGGAAATGCTCTACTCGTATCTCACCGGCCCGCGTTTTCGTCAGCGCGTGCAGGCTATCGTTGAGGCGTTCTCGAATATGAAGGAGGACCTCGACAAGGAGAAGAAGGCCATCACCAAGCAATGGGCGAAGCGCGACGAGCAGATCGAGCGCGTGATGCAGGCGACGGTCGGTATGTATGGCGACATGCAGGGGATCGCGGGTAAGACTCTCCAAGAGATCGAGGGCTTGGAGATAAAAGCCATCGAGACGAACCAACGAAAGGGATCAACACATGACTAAAAAAACTGCCCCTATCGCAGCTGCGGCTCCTAGTCCCGCGCCGGCTGCCGTTGCTGTTTCGGCGAAGCCGGTAAGCTCGGCCGGCGATGCGCCCACGCACTGCCCGTATAAACAGGCGAACCTGCTTCAGCAGGCTCTCTCGCCAAACAAGATGAGAGTCGGCTTTCTGCTTGGCGCCGGCTGTCCGGTTTCAATCCGCGTGGACAAGGCAGGGGGAGGAACTGATCCACTCATCCCCGACATTGCGAACCTGACGGCAATCGTTCGTAGCAAACTTGAGGCTGACCCAACGCACCGTGCCGCATTTGCCGATATCTCCAAGAGGTTGAAGGATTCGGGGAAAGCTGCCCCGAATATTGAGGAGATTCTTACGCACATTCGCGCGCTCGTGGATATTGTAGCCGGCAGCACCATCGACGGTCTAGCGAAAGACGCGCTCAGCGGCTTGGACGACAAAATATGCCAGATTACTACTGAGATTGTTGGCGCGAAACTGCCAGGAGATGGGACACCTTATCACCATCTGGCGGCGTGGATTGGTGGAATTCAGCGCGCTCATCCAGTCGAGATTTTTACTCCCAACTACGACCTGCTTGCCGAGCAGGCTCTTGAACAGTGTCGCGTGCCGTATTTCGACGGATTTGTAGGTTCGTGCGACACGTTCTTCGACGTTGCGTCGATTGAACAAGACAAGCTTCCCCCAAGGTGGTCGAGGTTATGGAAGCTGCATGGCTCGATCAATTGGTGGCGCACGTCCGATGGGAATGTCGTTCGTCACTCAGGCGCTTCTGCGGATGGGAGCAAGGGGCGTCAGATGATCTATCCCTCTCACTTGAAGTATGACCAGAGCCGGCGGCTTCCTTATTTGGCCATGCTTGATCGTCTGAAATCATTTCTCGCAAACGGCCAGGCCGTCCTAATCACCTGCGGGTATTCTTATGCCGACCAGCACCTCAACGAAGTGATCCTTCAGGGTTTGTCGGGGAATCCGACCGCTGTGTGTTTCGGAATGCTCTTTGGCGAGCGTACTGGATATGCCGAGGCGGTGAGCCGTGCTAAGAGGCATCCCAATTTGAGTCTCTTGGCCGCCGATGGAGCTGTTTTGAACACAATCGACCGTAATTGGCGCACGGGTAGCAAAGAAGAGCACCCGTGGCACGGTGTAGCGGTGAATGTCGGCGACATGAGTCCCCGAACGAAAGCACCGGCCGATCAGTGCAAATTTCTTCTCGGGGATTTCAAGGCGATGGGGCTTTTTCTCGCACAGCATCTGGCCGTAAGTGAGGATTCGGCAGACCGAGCATAATATGGCGTCCAACGATCCAACCCTCGTCGGCACTGTTCAGGATGTGAACGGTGCAACCGTGCGTGTTGAATTGACCGGGGAGACGGTTACAAGCCTCAGCTTCGTAAACGGAGAGGCTTACCGCATTGGCCAGATCGGAAGCTTCGTCCGAATACCGCTTGGCTTCATGGACCTGTATGGAGTCGTGACTCAAGTTGGTGCTGGTGCGGCACCAGAGCGCGTTGAATC
>WBUO01000129.1 GCA_008933675.1 Dechloromonas sp. | reverse complement strand
TACCGACGCGCTGGCTACCGAATTGCAGCATGGCCCGATCCACGACTGGTTCCACAAGAAGCAGATCCGGATCCAGGCCAACCTGCGCGGGGTCGACACCACGGGTTTCTTTGACGAAGTGGCAATGCTCATCGGCGCCGAGCCGCTCCTGCTCAAGGAAGTCGTCGAACGCATCCGCTGGGCGCAGCAGAAGGAGCATTCGAGCACGACCATCCAGCTCGGCAAGAAAACGCCCGACGAGGCGCAGGCGATTTCCGCCTTCTGCCAGCAGCTCTACGATTTCTCGTTCGTCGCCAAGTGCTTCCACAATCGCCCGGAAAACAATGTCCGGCTGATTCTGCAGAATGCACCGGCCATCCGCGACTTCTTCAACGGCGAGTGGCTGGAGTGGTTTGCCCTGATGACCTGCCTGCGCTACGCGCGCGAACGGCAGAAGCGCTTCTCCTGCGCCCGCAACCTGAGCATCCGGCTGCAGAACGACGATGCCTACGAACTCGACGTGTTCATGCTGATCGACGGCAGGACACCGGTATGCATCGAGTGCAAGAGCGGCGAGTTCCGCCAGAACATCGACCGCTACCTGACGCTGCGCAAGCGCCTCGGTCTCGACGGCAGGCATTTCGTCATGTGTGTCGTCGGCCTGAGCGAGGAGCACGCCAAGGGGCTGACTGCCATGTACGACCTGACGTTCGTCAGTGAGCGGGAACTGGCCGCGCATCTGGCACGGCTTTTCTGAGAAATCCACCGGAACCCGCCGGCATGGAAGCTGTCCGACCCCGTGCCTGACCGTGCGTAGCGCGGCTGATTCGGGCCTTTCACGATACCGCACGGGGCGACACCATCTACCACGGAGAACGCTTCAACGCCTGGACCCACCTGGTCGGCGCCTTGCTGGCGCTGGCCGGTGCGGTCTGGCTGCAGGTCCAGGCTGTCGCCAGCGGCGATGCCTGGAAGATGGTCAGCGTCGCCGTCTACGGTGCGACGCTGGTGCTGCTCTACGCCATTTCCACGACCTACCACAGTGTTCGCGGACGCCTGAAACGGGTTTTCCAGAAACTCGACCACCTGTCGATCTACCTGCTGATCGCCGGCAGCTACACGCCCTTCTGCCTGATCAGCCTGCGCGGTCCGTGGGGCTGGACGCTGTTCGGCGTCGTCTGGAGCCTGGCCCTGCTCGGCATGCTGCAGGAGATCAAGCCGCGCTCGGAAGCCCGGGTACTGTCGCTGATCATCTACGCGCTGATGGGCTGGATCGTCCTCGTCGCCATCGAACCGCTACTGGAGAACCTGGGCCTCTCCGGCTTTCTCTGGCTGGCGGCAGGCGGCGTCTTCTACACCGTCGGTATCGTCTTCTTCGCGTTCGACGAGCGGTTTCGCCACTGGCACGGCATCTGGCACCTGTTCGTCATCGCCGGCAGCCTGATGCATTTCGTCGCGATCCTGTTCTACGTGCTATGAGCCGGGCTGTGAAGCCAGCCGCGATTCGGCGAGAATTGCGGCCGGCGATGACAATCAGGAACGAGCATGCGTTTTCAGGGACGGATCACACAGTGGAAGGATGAGCAGGGATTCGGCTTCATCACGCCGAATGGCGGCGGCGAGCACCTGTTCCTGCATGTTCGAGCCCTGGCCAGCGGCCTGCCGCGCCCTGTCGGCGACGAAATCGTGACTTACGGAATGGCCCGTGACGACAAGGGCCGCCCGCGCGCGGCGGCTGTCCGCTTCGTGCGCGCGGCCGGTCAGAGGCGGGCACCGGGCGCGCCGGCCGGCAAGCACTGGCAGCCGGCCTTCGCCTTCCTGTTCCTGGCCCTTCTCGGGGCGGCAGCCCTGACCGGCCGTCTGCCGGCCGTGCTGCCGCTGCTCTACGGCGGGCTCAGCATCCTTGCCTTCGCCGCCTACGCCATCGACAAATCGGCAGCGCGCAACGGCGGCTGGCGGACCAAGGAAAACACACTGCACCTGCTGGCCCTGGCCGGCGGCTGGCCGGGGGCCCTGGTGGCGCAGCAGCGCTTGCGCCACAAGTCGGCCAAGACATCGTTTCTCGTCGTTTTCTGGACCACGGTGATCCTCAATTGCGGCGCCCTCGCCTGGCTGCTGACGCCGGCCGGCAATCTGGCGCTGCGCCAGATGCTGGGCAATGGCTGAGTCGTTCCGGAGTATTCGCATGCGTCTGCCCTGTGCCATTCTGCTCGCTGCCTGGACCACACTGGTGCAGGCCGACGAGCGCCCGCGTTTCACCGACATCGCCTACGGCCCGGCCGGCGAACAGCGTTTCGACCTGTACCGCCCGGCAACTGCCGGCAGTGCGCCGGTGATCCTGATGGTGCATGGCGGCGGCTGGCGGCGCGGCGACAAGGAGATGTCCCGGGTCGTCGAGCACAAGCGGCAACGCTGGCTGCCGCGCGGCATCGCGCTGGTCAGCACCAACTACCGGATGCTGCCGGAAGCGGCCCCGCTCGAACAGGCACGCGACGTGGCCCGGGCACTGGCCAAATTGCAGCAGAACGCGGCGGCTTTCGGCATTGACGACGAAGAGGTGGTACTCATGGGCCATTCCGCCGGCGCCCACCTGATCGCCCTGCTGGCCGCCCGCCCGGAACTGCTGCGCGAGGCCAGCGCCCGCCCGCCGCGAGGCTATGTGCTGCTCGACAGCGGCGCCCTCGATGTGCCGGCGATCATGACGAAGCGGCATTTCCGCCTGTACGACCAGGCTTTCGGCAAGGATCCGGAGTACTGGCAGGCGGTCTCGCCTTGGCACCAGCTGCGCCAGCCCGGCCCGCCGCTGCTCGCGGTGTGCTCCAGCCGGCGCCGCGAAGCCTGCCGGCAGGCCGAGGATTTCATTGCCAAGGCACGCAGCCTGGGCACGGCCGGCGAGGTGCTGGCCCTGCCCATGGCGCACGGCGAGATCAACGAGCGCCTGGGCGAGGATGCAGGCTACACGGCGACCGTCGAACGCTTTCTCGCCGGCCTGTCGTCCCGGCTGGCCGAACGCCTGCGCTGATCAGGCGCCCAGTTTTTCCTGCAGCAGCGGCACCACCTGTGCCAGCCAGGTGTCGATGCGTTCGTCGGTGTACATGCCCTGGGTACGCTGGTCGATGATCAGCCCGAGGAAACGGCCATCGACCAGGGCCGCGGACTGCTCGAAAGTGTAGCCGTCGGCCGGCCAGTCGCCGATCACCTCGGCTCCCCAGCCCCTGAACTTCTCGACCAGCGGCAGCAGCGAACTGCAGAAGCGGTCGGCATAGCGCTCCTGCGCGCCGAGACCGAAAAAGGCGATGCGCTTGCCGGAAAAATCCGGGCGCTCCGGCATCTGTGCGAAGAACTCCGCCCAGTTCGGTTCGAAACAGCCGGATACGCCATTGCCCGGAATCTCGCCGACACCATAGCTCGGCGTGCCGAGGATCAGCGCGTCGTAGGCCAGCATCTCGGCGGGGGTGATCCGGTTCACGTTGACCGGCTTGTCGCACAGTTCGTCGCCCAGCTTTTTCTGCATCTTCTTGGCGACCAGCCGGGTGGTGCCGGTTTCGGTGCCGAAAAACATTCCGATCCTGTTCATGTTCACTCCTTGAAAAATCCGGGGTGGCACGCCCGTTGCACGCCACCATGAAAAGTCCCTGCCGGCGTCGACTTTGCGACACGCCGCCAACCCCACAGGAGCCAGCCATGCCCGCCACCACCCTCGACTGCCGCGGCCGCACCGTCGCCCCCGGCGACCATGTCCGCATCCTCAGCATCACGCCCGATCCGGAACTCGACGAGGACGACCTCGACCTGTTCATGGACATGATCGGCTCGACCTGCGCCGTCGAACGGATCGACGACGATGGCGCAGCCTGGGTCGCGGTCTGGTGGAATTGCAGCGACGGCAACCTGATGACCCAAGTCGGCCTCTATCCGCGGCAGATGGAAAAAGCGGCCGACTGAACGGCCGGCCGCAGTGACGGATTCAGTCATTCATTCGTCGTCGGCTGCGGCGCTGTAGTTCTTCAGCCGCTTTTCGGCCGACACGCCGAGGATTTTCGACAGCCAGGGCGGCGGCGATTCGCGCATGGCGACCTGGAAGGGCCCGATGATGTCGAGCGCCGGACCGCCATCGGGAACCTTGATCGGGTAGATGTCGGCGCGGATCACTTTGGCCGCCGCCGGGCCGCCGATGGAGACGACGTAACACACCTGACAATCGCCGATCAGCTGGGCGCGCCACAGGTTCTTGTCCTCGGCGAACTCGGCATCCATGGTGTCGCGGATGTCGACCAGGCGCACCTCGTCCGGCGACACCTGGTAGACGAGGAAGCGCAGGCAGGAGCCGAAATGTCCGGAGAGCAGGTCGCCCTTGTCGGAGGCGATGGCGACGCGCACCGAACCGGGCATCTCGCCCGCCTCGTAAGACTGGATTTTCGGCAGCGAGTCGTCGCCCTGGGTTTCGCCCCAGAGGATGCGTACCGCCAGTTTCATCGCTTCCAGGCCGATGCCGATGTCTTCGCCGTCCTCCTCGCCGTCGACGCTGGCAAAGCCGGTCTTCAGCATGGTCACGGTGACCTGGCGCAGCTTTTCCTCATCGATCTCGTCGCCGAGCCGGCGCTGCAGCAGGTCGAGCAGGCGCGGCAGCGTGACCGCCGGCATGGCACGGGCGGCCAGCGCAACACGCAGCGCCGCCTCGCGGGTAATGGGAGGCGTGGTTGTTTCCATCATGATCTCCTCGTTGTTTCGGGTTGGGGTTTGAACCTTCTTGCAGAGATGGTGCCAACATCGGCAAGCCACTGATTCCAAACGGGCACAGCCCTTGCTCATGCCCATGCACCCCAGGAAAAAATGCCCGCCGTGTCGGATACCCCACAAAACCCCCTGCGCGCCTATCACGCCCGCACCAAACACCGCTTCGAAGCCTTTGCCGAAGGGCCGGGCCAGCTCGACTGGGACGCCCAGCCGGCAGCCTTCCGCCATTACCCCGGGGCGCCGCTGTGCGAACTGCCGCTCGCGGCCGATTGTTTCGACCGTCCCTACCGGGAGCTGGCGCACGCCCCGGCCAGCCCGGTACGCCCCGACCTGAACAGCCTCGGCGCCCTGTTCGAACTGTCTTTCGCCATTGCCGCCTGGAAGCGCTGGGGGCCGAGCCGCTGGGCCCTGCGCTGCAATCCGTCGTCGGGCAACCTGCATCCGGTCGAGGCCTGGGTGCTGGCCGGCGGCCTGCCCGACGTCGCCGACGGCCTGCATCACTACGAACCGGAACAGCATGCACTGGAAGGGCGCGCCCTGATGGCGCCAGCCGGCGAGGCGCCGTGGCTGGCCATCGCCCTGAGCAGCGTGATGTGGCGCGAGGCCTGGAAGTACGGCGAACGTGCCTTCCGCTACTGCCAGCTCGATGTCGGCCATGCCATCGGCAGCCTTGCCTACGCCGCCGCCATGCTCGGCTGGACGCTGCGCCCGCAGGCCGTGCCGGGAACGACACTCGGCCGCCTGCTCGGCCTCGAGCGCAGCGAGGATTTTCCACCCACGCGCTACGCCTTCACCGAGAACGAGGAAGCGGAGATCCTGCTCGCCATCAGCGGGCCGGGTCTGCAGCCGATGCCGGCGCCGGCCGCCTTGCTCGACCGACTGGCGCAGGCGAACTGGCACGGAAAGCCGAGCCGCATCGACGCGGCCCCCGGTTACCGCTGGCCACTCATCGATCAGGCTGCGGCGGCCAGCCGCCGGCCGGCCGATACGGCAACGCCGGCCGCCCCCCCGGGTTTCCCCGATTTTCCGCCGCTGCCCGCCCATCCGGCAGCCATCGGCACCGCGCAACTGATCCGCCAGCGGCGCAGCGCCCAGCGCTTCAACCCGAAATGCAGCCTGCCGCGGGCAGCCTTCCTGCGCATGCTGGATGCCGTGCTGCCGCGTGCCGGCCTGCCATTCTCGGCGCAGGAGGCAGATCCGCACCTGCATCTGCTGCTCTTCGTGCTGCGCGTGGACGATCTGGCGCCGGGCCTGTATCTGCTGCCGCGCAGCCCGGCGGGCGGCGATCTATGCACGGCACTGGCCGGACACTTCCCCCTGGCCCGGCCGGTACCCGGGGTGCCGGCCCACCTCGGCCTGTGCTGTCTCGCCGAACTCGGCCTGCAGGAAGTGCAGCGCCTGGCCAGGGCCTTGTCCTGCCATCAGGACATTGCCGCCACCAGCGCCTTTTCGCTCGGCATGCTGGCCGATTTCACGGCCGCCACCGACAGTGGCTACGGCTACCGCAGCCTGCTGCGCGAAGCCGGCCTGCTCGGCCAGGTGCTCTATCTGGAAGCCGAAGCGGCCGGCGTGCGCGGTACCGGCATCGGCTGCTTCTTCGACGATCCGGTACACCAGGCCTTCGGCCTCACCGGCGAACGCTGGCAGAGCGTCTATCACTTCACCGTCGGCACGCCCGTCGACGATGCCCGCATCGAAACCTCGCCCCCTTATCCGCAACGACAGAGAACGCCATCATGACCCCGACCCTTGCAGCCTTCCTCGATCAACACGGTTTTGCCCGCGACCGGCTCTCCACCACCGGGGCCGACGGGCGTTTCACGCCGCTGATGCGGGCCTGCAAGGAGGGGCGTCTGGACATCGTCGACGAATTGCTGACCCTTGGCGCCGATCTCACCGTGCTCAACGCCGACGGCTGCAACGCGCTGTGGCTGGCCTGCTACCGCGGCAGCCATGCCATCATCCAGCGCCTGATCGACGCCGGCGTCGCCATCGACAACCAGAACGGCAACGGCGCCACGGCACTGATGTATGTCTCGTCAAACAGCAAACCGGATCTGGTGAAGCTGCTGCTGGAAAACGGCGCCAACCCGGCGCTGCGCAATTTCGACGATTTCAGCGCCCTCGATCTGGCCGCCTCGGTGGACTGCCTGAGGCTGTTGCGGAAAGCAGCCTAAGCCCAGATCTTCGTCGCGCCGACGGTGAGCAGGCCCAGATAGGTCGCCGTCAGCGAACCCGCCAGATGCAGGGAAGCCAGACCGATGGCCAGGGCCGGCTGGCCGGCGAGCAGGCGCTCGACGACCTCTGCCGAAAAGGTCGAGAAAGTCGTCAGGCCGCCGAGGAAGCCGGTGATGACGAACAGCTTGAGCGCCACCGGCAAACCGGAATTGAGGTGGAAGACGCCGACGGCGATTCCGACCAGATAACCGCCGACGACGTTGGCCGCCAGGGTGCCGAGCGGCACGGCCAGGAACAGGGGATTCAGGGCCAGGCCGAGCAGCCAGCGCGCCCAGGCGCCGAGCGCTGCGCCGCCCCCCACGGCGAGTAATCCGATTGCGTTCATAGCCCCTCCTTGGCCGGGCATTGTAACTGTCCGGAACAACAGTCCAAAGGCGGACCACGATAACAAATCGGTAACACCGGTGTCACAATAGCGCCTTTACCAATCCGGGAACGCTGCAGACCAAGAAGCGGCGTCAGGACAAGAGAGGGAAAGCACATGGAACTCCAGGACTTCGCCGACATCGAGAAGGCGACCAAACGCGGTCGCCGCGAATTCTTCCGCCTCGGCCTCGGCCTCCTGTTCGTCGTCTGCACCATGATCTACACCGCCCTGGGCGTCGGTGTCACCGGCACGCAGGGCATCATGCTGGTGGTCGCCTCGATGATCGGCGGCTACATGGCGATGAACATCGGCGCCAACGACGTCGCCAACAACGTCGGGCCGGCAGTCGGGTCGCGGGCGATCACGATGACCGGCGCGATCATCATCGCTGCGATCTTCGAAGTCATGGGCGCGCTGATCGCCGGTGGCGACGTGGTGTCGACGATCCGCGGCGGCATCATCGACCAGTCGGCAATCGCCAGCAACGACCGCTTCATCTGGGTGATGACCGCCGCCCTGCTGGCTGGCGCCATGTGGCTGAACTTCGCCACCGCCATCGGCGCCCCGGTGTCCACCACCCATTCGATCGTCGGCGCCGTACTGGGAGCCGGCGTGGCCGCCGGCGGCTTCGGTGCAGCCAACTGGCAGACGATGAGCGGCATTGCCGCCAGCTGGGTCATTTCCCCGGTGCTCGGCGGCGCGGTCGCTGCCGGCTTCCTGTTCTGGATCAAGCGCTCGATCACCTACAAACCGGACATGGTGGCCGCCGCACAAAAGACCGTGCCGATCCTGATCGGCCTGATGGCTTTCGCCTTTGCCACCTATCTGATCCTCAAGGGCCTGAACAAGATCTGGAAGACCGACTTCCTGACCGCCAGCCTGATCGGCCTGGCCATCGGCGGCCTGACCTGGAGCCTGATGGCCGGCTCGATCAAGCGCCGTGCCGCCAATCTCAGCAACTGCAAGGACAGCATCAACTCGCTGTTCACCGTGCCGCTGATCTTTTCGGCAGCCTTGCTCAGCTTTGCCCACGGCGCCAACGACGTGGCCAATGCCGTCGGCCCGCTGGCCGCCATTGCCGACACCGTGATGCACGGCCATGTCTCGAGCAAGGCGGGCATCCCGGTCTGGGTCATGCTGGTCGGCGCGATCGGCATCGCCCTCGGTCTGGCACTCTACGGCCCCAAGCTGATCCGCACGGTCGGCAGCGAAATCACCGAACTCGACCAGATGCGCGCCTTCTGCATCGCCATGTCGGCCGCCGTCACCGTCATCGTCGCCTCGCAACTGGGTCTGCCGGTCAGTTCGACGCACATCGCACTGGGAGGGGTATTCGGCGTCGGTTTCCTGCGCGAGTTCATCAAGACCAACTACTCGCAGATGCTCGACGAGATCAAGGAACACCATCCGGGCGACGACAAGGAAGCGGTCGAAGCTTTCCTCAACCGTTTCAGCAAAGCCAGCATCCAGGAAAAACAGGAAATGCTGGAACAACTGAAGGCGCACACGGCCCAGGCCGACCTCTCGAAGCGCGAGCGCAAGCAGATGCGCAAGGTCTATCGCCATGAACTGGTCAAGCGTTCCGCGCTGTTCAAGATCGCCGCGGCATGGATCATCACCGTGCCGGTATCGGGCCTGCTGGCGGCGATGATCTACTTCCTTATTTTCGGCATCGTTCACGCCTGACCCGGGGCTGTCGGCTGGTAAAATCGGGGTTTCGCGGCACCACCCGTCACCCCGATCAGCCCATGTCCAAAGAAACCAGCACTCCGGCTCCGGCCGCCAATTTCATCAAGAACATCGTCGAGGCCGACCTCGCCGCCGGCAAGCACGCCCAGCGCCGCTGGGCCGGCCGTCCCGGCACCGCCGCCGACCACGCCGCGGCGCCGCTCGATCCGGCGAGGATCCGTACCCGCTTTCCGCCCGAGCCGAACGGCTACCTGCACATCGGCCACGCCAAGTCGATCCTGCTGAACTTCGGTCTGGCCGAAGCCTACGGCGGCCGCTGCCACCTGCGCTTCGACGACACCAACCCGGAGAAGGAAGAGCAGGAATACGTCGATTCCATCATCGACGCGGTCAAGTGGCTCGGCTGCTCGTGGGAACAGGATGGCGAGAACAATCTCTATCAGGCCTCCAATTACTTCGACTGGATGGCCCGGTTCGCCGAATACCTGATCTCGGCCGGCCATGCCTACGTCGACAGCCAGTCGGCCGAGGAAATGCGCGCCAATCGCGGCACGCTGACCCAGCCGGGCAAGGACTCGCCGTTCCGCAACCGCTCGGTCGCCGAGAACATGGACCTGTTCAAGCGCATGCAGGCCGGCGAATTCCCGGACGGCACGCACATCCTGCGCGCCAGGATCGACATGGCCTCACCCAACATCAACCTGCGCGACCCGGCCATCTACCGCATCCGCCACGCCACTCACCACAACACCGGCGACAAGTGGTGCGTCTATCCGATGTACACCTTTGCCCACCCGATCGAGGACGCGCTGGAGAACATCACCCACTCGATCTGCACGCTCGAATTCGAGGATCAGCGCCCGTTCTACGACTGGCTGCTCGAACGCCTGGCCGAAGGCGGCCTGCTGCAACGGCCGCTGCCGCAGCAGATCGAGTTCTCGCGCCTCAACCTGACCTACGTCGTGCTGTCCAAGCGCAAGCTGATCCAGCTGGTCGAGGAAAAGCACGTCGACGGCTGGGACGATCCGCGCATGCCGACGCTGGTCGGCGCCCGCCGCCGCGGCTATTCGGCGGCAGGCTTCCGCCTGTTCGCCGAGCGCATCGGCGTCTCCAAGAACGATTCGCTGATCGACTACGTGCTGTTCGAAGACGCCATGCGCGAAGTCATGAATGAATCCGATCAGCGCCGCGTCGCCGTGCTCGATCCGCTGAAGCTGATCATCGACAACTATCCCGAGGGCCAGTTCGAGGACTGCGCGGTCACCAACCACCCGCTGCATCCGGAGCTCGGCACGCGCAGCATGCCCTTCGGCCGCGAACTGTGGATCGAAGGCGAGGACTTCCAGGAAGTGCCGGAGAAGGGCTTCCGCCGCCTGTTCCCGGGCAACAAGGCGCGCCTGAAATACGGCTACATCGTCGAATGCACCGGCTGCGACAAGGATGAGAACGGCAAGGTCATCGCCGTGCATTGCACCTACCTGCCGGACACCAAGTCCGGCACGCCGGGCGCCGACAGCGTCAAGGTCAAGGGCAACCTGCACTGGGTCTCGGCGGCGCACGCCTACCCGGGCGAAATCCGCCTGTTCGACCGCCTGTTCGCCGTGCCCGCCCCCGGCGCCCGGCGCGAGGGCGATGCCCCGGAGCTGGAGCGCGATTTCCTGGACGACCTCAACCCGGCCTCGAAGACGGTGATCACCGCCATGCTGGAACCGTCGCTGAAGGACGCCAAGGCCGAACAGCGCTTCCAGTTCGAACGCCACGGCTACTTCGTCGCCGACCGCGTCGACTCCCGCGATGGCGCGCCGGTGTTCAACCGCGCCGTGACGCTCAAGGACTCCTGGGGCAAGGGCGCCTGAGATGGCCGGCAGCTGGGGTTGTCCGCACGAGGTGGCGGATCGCTGCACGAAGATCAACCACCTGCCGTGCAACCCGGGCATGAAGGGCTGCGAGCTGGCCGGCCGCTATCGCTTCGTCGACGAGAGCAAGAACGAGCGCTACTGGGAAAAGAAGGCGCGCGAGAAGGCAAGCGCCGACAAGGCCGCCGACACCCCTCGCCTGCCGGACTGAGATGGTGCTCGACGTCGAACGCCTCGGCCAGGTTTTCACGCCGCCCAACGTCGTCGACTTCATGCTCGACCTGCGCCGCAACGCCGGTCGCACGCTCGAACCCTCGGCCGGCGACGGCGCCTTCTTCACCCGTCTGCGCGACGCCGGCGCCGATTGCGTCGGGATCGAGATCGACCCGCAGGTCGCCCCGGCCGGTGCCGAAATCCGCGATTTCTTCGGCTATCCGCTGGAC